>JBBREK010000130.1:0-12040 GCA_038203025.1 Planctomycetota bacterium | reverse complement strand
TTACTGCGGATCATCGTCCTGTTCTGCTGCAGCCTCCTCCTGCTTGCCGGTGAGGCCGATCCCCAGGCCCAGGCCAAGCAGGTCTGGCTGACCGCCGGCAAGGCTGGCGACGCCTGGACCTGCCTGCAGGCCGAGGCGTGGGCCCGGACCTGCAAACCCGCGCTGCGCCTGGGTAGCGCCTTTGGCGACACCACAGTGATCGGTGAGATGCAGTTCACCTTCCCTGGGGACGTCGGCGTCATGGCCGACTGCGGTGATCGCGTTGTCATCACCTCTGGCAATCGCGCCTACGTCGTCGCGCCGGATGGCCGTCCGCTGCAGCCGTCTGTGTTGCTCGCCTCTGACTGGCGCCGGACCATCGGGTACGACGGGCAGGTTGTCGGAACGCTGGAGGTAGCGGACGGCCAGGTACGGCCCAGCGTCGTACGGGTGTCAGACGGTACCACCATTGTATCGGCGAAGACGGGGCTGACGCCGAGCCAGGGGGTTGGACGCGAGTGGGTCGTCGCTGATGACGGCAGTGCGTTCGCATTCGATATGAGTACGCAGGATCCCGCTACCGGCATCTCGACCTCCTCGGTCATGCTGGCGACCGGACAGGGTCGCGGCGTGGCCGCGTTGGAGATGCGGACCGATCTGATCGGTGTCGGCCGCAATGGTGCCTGGGTGCTCGCCGGGGACGATGGCCACTACGAACTGGCAGTCGGCAAGCGACGCCTGCAGGCGGTGGCGGCTGCGGCCGGTCCAGGGCTGGCTGCCTGCATCAGCGATGGCAAGGCCTTGCTGACCCTTGTTGATGGCCAGCAGGTGCCACTTGCTGGCGCACCAGCCGTCGGCGAATCGTCGGCAATGGGTACCGTCGGCACCTGGCTGGTGATGGCCTCTGGCGATGGCGCGCAGATGGTTTCACAGGGCGATTTGCTCGGTGAAGGCGCTGGAGTGGAGACGGCTCAGCCTCCGACTCTCGCCTTCTGGCGTTGGGCTGACTTGGCAGCAGATGCCAAAGCCAAGCCGGTCTTGACCACTCCTGGCTACCTGACGGTGGCGACCATGTTCCCCGCCGCTGTGTGGGGGTGGCAGGGCAAGCAACTCGACCTGATCGACCTGTCCGGCCGTGAACCCAAGCGTGAGGCCTATCTGCAGGCGGAGCGGAATATCACCTGGGCCTCGTCCGACATCCACTGCGTCAGGTTGTATCATCATGGCGCCCAGAAGTCGCTGTATGGACCAGACAGGCAGCAGCTGTGGAGCGGCGTGTGTTCGCACATCTCGATCAAACGCCGCGACCTGGCCTTGATCGAACGGCATCAGGAGGGGCACTTCGCCTGGGCCCTGACGACCCTGTCCGCCGACCCGGCGCAGCGCCGGGAGACCAGATTGGAGCTGCCCGACCAGGAGCAGACCGTGCGGATCAGCGGCCGGTCGCCGGACCTCATCGTGGCGACGGCGGAGCGCAGTTGGTGGCGGCTGGTGGGCTTCAACGGCAAGGTGCTGCAGACGGCGCGGGAGGCTGGGCCCAATGCCGTTCCCAGACCCCAATGCGCGGAGTGGTCATGGGTCTCGCCGGTGGGGCGCTTCCTTTCCGCGGGCGTCCGCGTGCTTGCCAAGGCGACGCCGCCGTCGTCCGATGATCCGCTGGCCAGCCTCGATCTCGCCGACGCCTGGCGGATCGGCGGCAGTACCATCCTGCTTGAACAGACCGGCCGCATGCTGGTCAGCAGCCGTCGGCACGGCGAGTGGCTGAACATGCCGGCGGTCGCCCCGGCAGACCGCCTCGCTTTGGCAGGCACCACCCCAGTCGCCGCCGTCGGCGAGGAGATGCGTCCGGTGGCGGCACTGATTCCCGGGCCGAAGCTGGAGGTGCGCGAAGGTTTGACGCAGCCCGTCGATTTCCCCCCCGGTTCGTGGCGGCTGGAACGGCAATGGCGATTCACGCCGCCGCGCGGACGGCAGTTGGAATGGGACGCCGAACGCCTCGGCTGGCGGCCGATCCGGCTGCGCAGCCCGGACGGTGCCGGCCTGTTCATCATCACTCCGGCGGTGCTGATCGATCTGGATCCGGTCGCGGCCAAGCTCTTTGGCCGCTAGTGTGGCGAAGTTCGCGCCGCCGCGCTTCGATCTGCCGGCCGATGCCGCCTATGTCCTGCGGCCGATCGGCGTGGTCCGCTCGCCATGGAAGATGCGCACCGAGGCTCCGCGCCAGGGGACGGTCGATCCCGCCGCCGAGGCCTGCATCGTCCTGCGTCCCGGGTTGCAGAATGCACTCAAGGACCTGGCCGGATTCGAGCGGATGTGGATCCTGGCCTGGTTCCACTGGACCCGCGGTTGGAACCAGCAACTCGTCCCGCCGCGCGATCGGGTCAAGCGTGGCGTCTTCGCCACGCGTTCGCCCGATCGGCCGAACCCGCTCGGCCTGACCTGTGCCACCATCGTCCGTGTGCACGGCTGCCGGGTGTGGATCCGCGGCCATGATCTGCTGGATGGGACGCCGGTGCTCGATCTCAAGCCGTACATCGCCGACTACGATGCCTTCCCTGCGGCGGCGCGCGGCTGGCTGGACGGGCTCACCGCGCCGGGTCCGGACCATCGTCTGCCAGGGCCGCCGCCAGGGCCTCGCGCGCCTCGCGGTTGACCGCGTTCGCCGGCACCACCTCAAGGAGATACGCTGCCCGCTGGCGGGCACGGGAGAGGGCTACCGCCAAGTCGGGCGTCGCCTTGCCGGCCCGGCGCATCCGCTCGGCCAACAGTAGCGCCTGCGCATCCACTGGCAGCCGGTCGAGCTGGGCGGCCAGTGCGGTGGCGGCTTCCTCGTGTCGTCCGAGCCGGCCGAGGGCGATGGCCCGCTGCAGGTCGAGGTCGTCGAGCGGCCCAAGCCGGGAGCGCAGGTGGTCAAGCTGCCCCAGCCGCTCCGCTGGTTCGCGTACAAGCGCTGCCCGCGCCCGAGCATCGATCGACACGGCCCCACCGCCATCATAGGCCAGCTCACGCACGATCAGGCCGGCGAGGACGAGAGCGGTCAGGAGCGGAGCGAAGCGTAGCTTCGAGGGGAATGTCGGGCCCTCCTCCCGGGTCCAGGTCGCCGCGGCGAGCAGGGCGAGGCAGAGGAGCGCACCCGGCTGGGCGAGGTGGCTCTCGACCAGGGCGAGGGCCGCGACTGTGATCCAGCCGACCAGCAACGCACCGGCGGCGGGTTCCTGGCGTCGGTGCCACAGCGGCGTGATGGTGCGCCACAGCGCCCAGGCCAGCAGCGCAGCCAGCACCAGCCCGCCATCCAGGAGGATCTGCAGCGGCTCATCGTGGGCGTGCGCCGCCCAGCTCGGCACGGTCAACCAGGCGGCGGCATAGGCGGTCTGGCCGGGCAGCACGGCGATGGCGGCTCCGGGGCCGTAGCCAACGAGAGCAGCGGAGCCGGCCAGCGCTTCAGCGGCAGCCCGCCAGAGGTGGACGCGGTAGGCCGACCCGGCACCGAGCCGGCCGGGATCGCCGAATCCGACTGACGCTGCGACCATCAGTCCGACGAGGACGACCGCCAGCGCCGCCAGCACCGGCAGATGCGCTTTGGCCGGTAGGCGCAGGACCAGGGCTGCGATCAGGGCGGTACCACCGCCTAGCCAGACCGCCCGGCACGGATCGCCGCCGAAGGCGCCGCCAGCTAGGCCGCCAGCGATCGCCGCCAGCCCCAGGGCGAAAATCCACCAGAAACGTCCACCACCGTGGATGAAGCGCGCCAAGCCGATGGCTGCCAGGGGTAGGGCCGCACCGACAGCGAAGTTGACGTTGCCGAAGGGCGCTTCCTGGCCGATCCCCACGGTCGTTCCAAGCCCGCCCTGGGTCGCGGCGGTGAGCGCGAGCACGCCCAGACCGGCGGTGGCCAGCGCGGCATGCGCGTCCCGGCTGCGCAGCAGGCCGGCCAGGCCAATCCCGGCCGCCAGGGCCGCGGCCCGTTCCACCAGCCACAGCATGCCAGGTTCCCGGACCGGGGCCCACAGCAGGGCGACAGCCTGCCAGGCCAGCGCGAGCAGCAGCGGCATCGCGGCCCCGGGTAGACGTCGGGCCCAGCAGGCACTCGCCGCAGCGAGGCCCAGTAGCACGATGGCAGACCGGCCGATCTCCAGTCCCGGATGCAGGCCGGCGGCCCACCACCATAGCCAGCAGCAGGGGATCAGCAGGAACGGCAGCGCCGCCAACCAGACGACCGGACGACCAGCCGGCCGGACGAGCGGACCCTCGTCCACTAGCGGAAGCTCTCCGGCACGAACGCCGCATCGCTGGCCTCGGTGGTGGCCAGGCCGATCTGGAATTGCATGACGTCTTTAGGCACCGGCGGGCGCCAGTCCTTGAGGCAGGCTTCGACTGCGGCCAGCGGTTCCAGCTTCTCGACCCGATGCGTGCGGTAGGCTTTGACCGCCAGGGCTTCGGCCGCGCCGGGCGTCAGCCAGATCGGGATGGTCAACCGGGTCTCGGTGGGCGGTTGCTCGGGCAGTGCCAAGTTGCGGCGCTTGCACAGCGAACGGATCAGAGTCCAGCTCTCATCGGCGGTGGCGGTGGGCAGCAGCGGGATCTTGACGTCGATGCGGCCGGGGCGCTTGAGATCGATCTCGATCAGGTCGGGCCGGCTGCTGGCGAGGATCCACACCACCTTGCCACGGTTCTTCGTCTCGCTCATCTCCTGGGCGATCATGGCGTAGACCCGGCCGCCGATGCCGCCGTCGTTGCCACCGCTCTCGCGCTTGCCCAGCGACTGGTCGGCCTCGTCGACGAAGACGTAGCAGCGGCCGAGGGCGTGGACCAGACGGAAGATCTTCTCCAGGTTGCCTTCAGTCGAGCCGACCCACTTGTCGCGGAAGTTCTTCAACTTCACCACTGGCACGCCGGCCTCGCCGGCGAGGCACTCGACGGTGTAGGTCTTGCCGGTGCCAACCGGGCCGCAGATCAGGTAGCCCATGGGCAGGGCCTGCAGGTCGTCCTGCCGCCACAGCGCCAGGTCCTGGCGCAACCAGGCCTTGACCCGGTCCATGCCGGCAAGGTCGTCGAGGGTCTTCTTCGATTCGATGAACTCGATCAACCCACCGGCGTCGGCCTCGATCAGGCGCTTCTTGACGTCGCCGAGATCCTGCTCGGAGATCGGCTCCTGGCGGTGCTGACGCGTGCGCACCAGGCTGTCGACCGAGGCCAGGGTGGCGCCGGCGAGGGCGCGCGCTGGACGCGCCAGGTCGCTACCAAATGGCGCCAGCGCCAGCGGGCAGGCACGGCCCAGCTCGCGTAGCGAGGCCTCGATGGCTGCGGCGTCGGGCAAGGGCACCTGGATGACGCGGGCCCGCGGGTTGGTCGCGACCAGCGGATGCAGGTCGGAGAGCGCCTCGGTGACCAGGAAGGTGGCTAGGCTGTGAGTTGAGAGCAGGCCGTCACTGGCCCAGTCACGCATCAGCACCGCCACCGCCGCGATGTCGGCGTTGCTCCAGCCCTGGGTGGCCGGGGCGACCAGTTGGGCTCCGGAGACGACGAAGGCGACCTGCACCGAACGGCTGCCGAGTTGCCCGAGGTTGGCGGTGTAGCGGGCGTAATAGCTCAGCCACTCGACCGCCTGGCGCGGCTGGCGCGGCAGGGTCTGGTCCTGCTTCCAGTGCGGCCACGACTCGAACACCGGGCCGCCCTTGGCGATGCGGATGCCATTGCCGACGTCGTAGGTCAGCACGACATCGAAGCGCGCCAGCAGCGCGGCAGTGATGTAGTCGATCAGCGTGCCGCTTTCGACTGCGCCGCCCTTCGCCACGGCGAAGCGATCCGCGACGTTGCCATGCAGGATGAACTGGCTGCAGGCGTCGCTCTCGTAGCCGAGGGCGATCTCCTCGGCCCAGGCTGGGCGGGGGGGGCGGGCCGGCTGGGCCGGCTGGGCCGGCTGGCGGGGGGCGATGGCGTCTGTCATGGGGCGGCCTGTGGGGTGCGGCCTGCGGCGGTCGAAGGCTGCCTCAGCCCATTGTCTTCTGGGCCGGAGCCTGGTCCGACCCGATGGCCGGGGCTTCCGGGGTCAGGGCGACCTGGGCCGGGGCGACCGGTACAGCCAGTCCCTCCTTGGCGGCGAAGTCGGCGAGGGCGAGGTCGGCGAGCGCCTCCTGCTCGGACTCCTTGATCTTGAATTCGTCGGTGTTCAGCGAGTCCTTGGCCAAGCGGGCGCGGCCGGCGGCCTTGTTGCGCTCGTCCTCGACCATCTCCTGCAGGCGGTTGAGCGTGTCACCACTGCCGCCCATGTTGGTGATCATGCCCGAGGCCATCTCGTTGAGCTCGGCCATGGCCTTCTTCATCTTCATGTCGTCGATCGAGCTCTTGAGCTGCTCGAGCTTGGCCTTGGCCTGCTGCATCGAGACGTCGCGCGCCTTGACCAACTCCTTGTAGGTCTTCTCGGCGTCGCCGAGTTGGAGGCGGTTCTCTTCCAGCTCGCGCGAGCAGGACTGCAGGCGCAGGGCGTAGTTGCCGGCCGCGGCCCGATTGTTGGCCTTGAGGTGGGCGGTGGCCTTGGCGCGCAGTTCCCGCTCCTCGATCTCCAGCTTGCGCACCTGGGCCATCAGCTTTTCGCACAGGCCGGCGTGGCTGGCGAGGCCCTGATTGAACTGGCCGATCTGCTTGCGCAGATTTTCCTTCTCGACCTCGAGGAGGGCTTCGGGGTTGCGACGCTCGACACCGCTGACGAACAGGCTGGCGAAGCCCTTGAAGAGGTTGCCGATACGCGAGAAGAGGGACATGGGCGTCTCCGGATGACTGCCGTAATAGCGACTCTCCGGGCGATGGTCAAAGGCCATCACTGTCCGGGGCGTGGACGCCAGTTGCGGGCCGTTCAGCGATCGACGGTGAAGGTCTTGCCGTCGATCGCGACGACGTCGCCTTTGGCGAGCTTGCGGCCCGGCCGGTCATCGGCTTCGCCATTGACCGTGGCCCGCCCCTCGCGCACCAGCGCCTTGGCATGCCCGCCGGTCTGTGCCACTTGCACGACCTTCAGGAACTGCGCCAACGTGATCGGCTCTTTGGGTCCACTACGGACCTGCGGGGCTACCACTGGGTTGGGTTTCGTCTCGGCACCGTCGCTGGCGCTGCGAATCCGTGGCTGCATCGGCTGCGCCGATGACGTGCTGCCACCGACGCTTTGCGACCGCTGCATTGCTGGGCGACGAGGCCCTTGCTTATGACCAGGCATCGAGCCTCCCGCGGATCTCCCGCCATTTGGATCGTGGCATCTGGGCGCCGACCACCTCGACGACGGCGGCGCCGGCGCGGGCAGCGAGTTCACCGCAGACGTCGAGCGGGCAGCCGCGGACCAGGCCGGCAAGCAGGCCGGCCAGCCAGGCGTCGCCAGCACCGTTGGTGTCGATGGCCTTGGCCGCTACGCCCGGAGTGTGCAGTTGTTCACTGCCTCGGCGCAGCCAGGCGCCATCGGCGCCGAGCTTCACCGCCGCAAAGCGCACCAGCGGAGCTATCTCGTCGAGGGCGGCGCGCGGGTCGCCCTTGCTCCACGCTGCCGCCTCGTCCTGGTTGAGTACCGCGCCGCCGACCAGACCCTGGGCCATCAACTCGGCGAGCACGGCCTGGTTGGCGCGTACCACCTCATGCGAGGCGAAGTCGAGCACCAGTTCGCTGCCCGCTTCGCGGGTGGCAGCGGCGATGGCGCGGACCAGACCGTGGTCGTAGCAGGAGTAGCCCTCCATGACCACGAAGCGGCTGCCGGCGAAGGCCTCGGGCGAGACCTCCTCGGAGGAGAGGCTGGCGGCGGCACCGAGGCAGGTACGGAAGGTGCGCTGCGCATCCGGTGTGACCATGGCCAGGACGCGTCCGGTCGGGGCCTGGTCGCGGACGATGAGGCGCGCCTCGACACCCTGCACGGCCAGCGACATGCGTAGGAACTCGCCTAGGTCGTCATCGCCGGTGCAGCCGATGAAGGCCGCGGCGATGCCGAGGTTGGAGCAGCCCGCGAGGACGTTGCAGGCCGAACCGCCCGGGGCCTGAGCCGGCATGCCGCCATGCGCCGCCAGGATGCGGCCGACCTCAGCAGCGGAGACCAGTTCCATGCCGCCCTTGGCGCCAGGGACGTGCTCGATCAGGAAGTCGTCGTCGACCTGGATGCAGAGGTCGACCAGCGGCGAGCCAAGGCCGACGATCTCCGGGTTCGTCACTTGCCGGCCTCGTCGAGCATGCGCGCAACTTCCATCAGCACACCGGGCCCGCTGCCCTCGATGGTGCGCTTGGGCGGGACCACGGCATCGGCATGGAAGGCGAAGCGTGGCGGTGGAATGCGCGCCAGTTGGGCGAGGGCGTCGATGCCGTCGATGTTGGCGGTACAGGCATGGATCGGTACGCCCGCGTTCAGCCAGATGGAGCTTTGTCCTGGGCCGCCGATCAGGTCGAGTCGGCCGCTTTTCCCAGTCTGCTGGAAGAACTGCAGCAGGTCCAACACGCCGCCCTCGGTGATCTCGCCGGTGAAGGCGGCACCCTGGCTGGCGAGGTCGTTGAGCGAGACCCCCGGTCCCATGGTCTCCTGGGCGCTGATCTGCGGCGCCTGGGCGGACAGTGAGCTGGGATCGCCGCCGGGCGGCAGCATGTGCAGGCGGAAGACCTGGCCGCCAACCTGCAGCTGTGAACCATCTTCCAGTGCCACCTGTCCGGTGATGCGTTGGCTGTTGATGAAGGTGCCGTTGCGGCTGTTCAGGTCGGCGAGCGACCAGCCCTGCCCCTCGGTCCAGCGCAGCTCTGCATGCTTGCGCGAGGCGAGCGCATCCTGCACCGGGATGTCGACGCCCTCCTCGCGGCCGAAGATATAGGTGCGGCCGGCTAGCAGGCGGCGGGCCTGGCGGGAGGCGGAGACGATGAAGTAGCCGATGGCAGCCATTGTCCTGGGAGGGTAGGGCGCGGGGGGTGGTGTCCAGAATCGTCCGGTTGTGCCGAAACCCGGTCGTGTGGTTGCGGCGGCTGGTTTGGGGCCACAAGCAGGACCTCTATGGCAAGCCCCTATGGACCGGCGCCTGTCGATCCGATTCCTGCAGATGCGGAGGTCCGGCCGCTGACCGCTCTGCTGGAGACGGTGGCGCGGATCGATGGCTGGGGGCCGCGCGCCTGGCGTGAGGTGCTGGGCGTTTGGCGCTTGGCCGCCTGTGATCTGCAGATCGAGGAGCGTGAAGGCCCGCCCTGCGAGGAGGGGGGCGAGGTCCTGGCGACGGTGGCGTTCCGCGCCCCTCGCTGGGCCCGGGCGCGTGACGCCGGCGAGGCCGTCGCTGTTGCCGACTGGCTGCTGCGCCAGGCCGGCGCCGGTCTGCTGCCGCGCCTCGGTTTGTCTGCCCGCACGCTGCAACCCGGTGAAGCGGTGCGGGCGACCAACGCCTGCTTCCTACAAAACACCGACCTGGTGCTGCGCTTTGCCCTGCGCCTGCCGTTCGCCGGCATGTGCATCGACGGGGAGTCGTTCGCCCGTGCGCTCGGCTGGCTCGGTCGTTGGTCGCGCGGACTCATCAACGCCCAGCCCGGACTGGCGGCGCACCGCCGCAGTGTCCGCATCCAGCGCGCCCTGCGGGCCGCCTTGCCTGCGCACGGGCTGGTCGCCTTCCTCGCCGACGGCTCGCGTCTGGCCCGCGATCCGACCGGGGGCGTCGACGCGCACTGCCGGCCCCTGCGGACGCCGCGCGGACTCGCCGCAACCATCGATCTGGGTCGCCTCGGCCGATATCGCGGACTCGGTATCCGCGAAGGGGTCACCGCCATCGCTGGGGCTCCCTATCATGGCAAGAGCACGGTTCTGGCTGCCATTGCCGGGGGTATCGAGGACCGCCCCCCGGGCGACGGACGTGAGCGCGTGGTGGCGGTCGCCGGCGCTCTGCCGGTGCTGTCGGACGATGGTCGGCCGATCCAGGCCCAGGATCTCACCCCGTTCTTCCCCGTCCTGCCGGGGGGCGACGCAGCGTGCTTCACCACCCGCCGGGCCAGTGGTGCCACCAGCATGGCCGCGTCGGTGCTGCAGGGCGTGGCGGCTGGCGCCCGTCTGTTACTGGTCGATGAAGACAGCGCGGCGGCGAACTTCCTCTCCCTCCAGCCAGCCATGCGCCGCCTGCTGGGCAACGACCTCGGCGGCGGGCTGACCCTGGCCGAGTGCCTGCCGGGCCTGGCGCGGCAGGGCCTCTCGACGGTGGTGGTCGCGGGTGCCTCGACCGCGGCGATCGCCAGTGCCGATCGCACCGTGCTGATGCGTCGCTTCGCACCGCTGGACGCCACCCGTGCAGCCAGACGCGCCTGCGGCCGGAAGCCGGGAGTGCGGGCCGTGTACCTGCCTGCTCGCCTGCTCGGCGGCGATCCCGATGCGATCCTCGGGCATGGCCATGCCCTGGCGACGGACCTTGATGACCCAGAACGTCCCCGGTTTGGCGGACGCACGGTCGACCTGCGCCGGGCCGGCGGGCCACTCGATGCTGGCCTGGTGCGCGGTGCCGTTCTGGGCGCGGCCTGGGCCTGCCGTCTGGCGGCCGGGGGATGCGACCTGCGCGAACTCGGCTGGCGTTACGAGCGTTGGTTGGCCGAGCGCGGCCCGGCGGCCGTCGATCCATTCCATGACAGCTTCCACGCCGTCGCCCCCTGGCTGCTGGTCAGCGCCGTGCTGGAGCGGATCTGGGGTGTGGAATTGGTTTCGCGACCGTAGCGCCGGCTTTAGCCGGCCCGGTGGGCGGACTGTAGTCCACCCAAGTCCGCTCCCATTGCCCCGCGGCAGGCTGAAGCCTGCCGACCAGGCCGGCTGAAGCCGGCGCTACGGTTGCAGAGCGTGGGGACGGAGGTGCCGCGATCATCGTCCAACCGGTAACGGTGAGTCCGTCTCGCGTATACACCTGCGGAGAGACAACCGTGTCGTTCCTGTTACTGAGGCCATGCCTGCGACTCGCCACCGTCTGCTGCCTACTAATCTGCGTCGGATGCGGCACAGACGGGGGATCCAATCCGCCAGCCTCGGCTGAGTCCCCAGTTCCGGCCGGAGACCAGCTTCGGACGGTCACTGCCGGAGGGCGGACGCGGACCTTCATCGTCCATGTGCCACCGGGGGTACTGCGCAACACCGCCGTATCGGTCGTCTACGTGCTGCATGGACGCTACGGAACCGGGGTCCAGGCCCAGACATCGTATGGTTTCGACGCCATCGCCGACGTGCGTGGTTTGGTGATCATCTACCCCGATGGCGTCGATAACAGTTGGAATGATGGACGCGGCTCGACGCCAGCGGCCATCAGCGGAGTCGGCGATATTGCTTTCTTCGATGCTATGGATGCGGATCTGCGCGGATTCCTGACGGTCGACAATCTGCGTATATTCTCCTGCGGGATGTCCAACGGGGCGGTCATGAGCCAGCGCCTGGCAGCCGAACGAGCGGATCGTTTTGCCGCCGTGGGCAGTGTCGCAGGGCTGATGCCGGAGGCCCTGGCCGCGGCCTACGCGCCAGTTGAGCCGATATCCTGCGTCCTCATTCACGGAACCGCAGATACGTTAAGTCCCTACTATGGCGGAGAAAGTGGGTCCGGCGGGGTCGTGCTCAGCGCGGCCGCCACCGTGGGACTTCACCGTACCGCAGACGGCATAACTGCCGCCCCGACTGTCACCGTCCTGCCAGACACGAACGGCAGCGATGGCTGCACGGTGGATCTGCTGGCAGCGGACGGCGGGATGCTGGTCACCTCGGTGTGGCTCTACCGCATCAATGGCGGGGGCCATACCTGGGCTGGTCATCCGGGTTTCGACATAGGCAACGTGTGCCTGGATATCGACGCCACCACAGTGCTCTGCGACTT
The DNA here is from genome assembly GCA_038203025.1 of Planctomycetota bacterium. Lineage (GTDB taxonomy): Bacteria > Planctomycetota > UBA11346 > UBA11346 > UBA11346 > UBA11346. Next base: position 236 of record JBBREK010000130.1, on the reverse strand, counting down.
CTTCCGCGATCATCCCAAACCGGGTAATAGCGGGTGAGGACTGGGCGGACGTCAGTCCGTCCAAGTTACTCCATTGCCCCGCGGCAGGCTGAAGCCTGCCGACCAGGCCGGCTGAAGCCGGCGCTCCAGAAAAAAACCCGGCCGTGAGGCCGGGTTTTTGTGGTGGAGACATGGGGAATCGAACCCCAGACCTATTCATTGCGAACGAATCGCTCTACCAACTGAGCTATAGCCCC
>JBBREK010000129.1:0-12258 GCA_038203025.1 Planctomycetota bacterium | reverse complement strand
CAAGCACCACCACCTCGACCTGCTGTTCTACCACCGGCATCTGCGCTGCTTGGTGGCCATCGACCTCAAGATCGGCACTTTCGACCATGCCGACGCCGGGCAGATGAATCTGTACCTGAACTGGCTGCGCGAGAACGAGACCCGACCAGACGAGAACCCTCCCGTTGGCATCGTGCTGTGCGCTGGCAAGGATGACGAAGAGGTCCACTACGCCACGACCGGGCTGGATCAGCAGTTGTTCGTGTCGCGTTACCTGGTTGAACTGCCATCGGAAGAACGCCTACGCGCTTGGCTGCACCAGGAGCAAGAGGTCTTGGCTCGCATATCCGCGCGACGAGGGCCGGCATGATCACTGCCGCCAGCCTGGAGACGATGACCGCCTTTGCCGAGTCGGGGCTGAGCGCCGCCGAGTGGACCCGTGCCAACCGCGTGCGTCTGCGCCGGGATGTGGTGCTGCCCATGCAGGCCGTCATGGTCGCGGTCGAACGGATCTGGGGCCAGGACTTTCAGCACGCGCTGACGCGCCGGCATACACCCAGCGGAGTCCGGCTACATCGGGATCGCATCTACCTGGGCGCCTGCACCCGAACCCCGGCCTGGCGGCACGCTGCGACTGCGGCCTGGGTGCCGCTCGACTGTGCCAGCTCGCCGCAGATTGCGCCACGCATCGAACTGCGGCTTGCCCACGGCTTCTGGGAGACGGGCTTCGCCTTTACCAACCAGGGCCGGCCGTGGATGAGCCAGATGGCCAGCAACCTGCTGCCCAACAAGCAGGTGCTGGGACGGATGCTCGACCCCTTGCTGGGCGGCAACTGGTTCCAGTGGTGCGCGCGCGAACGCCAGCGGATCGTGCATGAGGGGCATGGCGTTGTAAACACGTATGAGCCATGCGAAGCTCGCTGGTTCTTCGATGGCGTCACCGCTTGGGATCGAGTGATCAGTGCCACCACCGCAACGGCCTGGGACACCCTGCCCAGCCTGGGCTTGGACAAGCTGGCGCCGCTCATTGTGCGCATGGTGCAACGGGTCTACCCATTGATCATCCTGACCACTGCCGCCGATTCCGACACGGCCGTGCGTGGTATTGAGAACTATCTCATCCTGCTGGCCAAGGAGCATCCGCAGATGCTGCCAAAGCGCCAGAACACCAACATCCTCCAGTTCCCCTCCAGTAGGTCCTGAACATGCCCCTGATCAAAGACCTCATCCATATCCCTGAGCAGGTGAACAAGGGCGACTTTGTTCTGAACCTGGTGGACGGCGTCCTGCATCCCGAGGACACCGCGAAGAGTTATGTGGTGACCCCAGAGCTGGCTGTCAACTTCGGCGAGGCGCTGACCCTCCTCAAATCGGTATTCGCTTCACCTGGCGGCAAGAGCAAGGCCGCCTACCTGCACGGCTCATTCGGTACCGGTAAGTCGCATTTCATGGCGATCCTCAACCTGCTGTTGGAGCACCACCCCGCAGTGAAGTGCCTGCCGCGGCTGCAGCCGGTGGTCCAGAGCCACACCTGGGCGGCGGAGAAAAAGTTCCTGCTGGTGCCGCTGCACATGCTCAACCGCGATTCGATGGAGGAGGGCATCCTGGGCGGTTACGCCGACTTCATGCGGAGAAAGCATCCTGAAGCGCCGTTGCCGGCGTTCTACCGCTCGCAGGAGATCCTGAACAACGCCAAGGATATGCGGAAGACGATGGGCGACGAGGTGTTCTTTGCCAAGCTCAATAGCGGCAACACAGGTGGTGAGGGCTCTGGCGGGTGGGGTGCTTGGGGTTCGCAGTGGTCGGCCGAGACCTTTGACCATGCCCTGACGCAGCAGCCACTGGATGACGACCGCCGGCGGTTGGTCAGCGATTTCATCCAGCACCATGTGCCATCACTGACCAACAAGGGCGACTATGCGCCGCTCGATGAGGGTTTGGTGGCGCTCAGTCTGCATGCCAAGGAACTGGGATACGACGGCGTCATCCTGTTCCTCGATGAGTTGGTGCTGTGGCTGATGAGCCGTGCTGCCGACCAGCAGTTCGTCAGCCGGGAAAGTCCCAAGCTGGCAGCCCTGGTCGAAGGACGCATCGCCCACGCCAAAATTCCCATCGTCAGCTTCATCGCTCGCCAGCGCGACCTGCGCGAGGCCCTGGGCGAGAACCTGACCGGGGCCAACCAGCAGAATGCCTCGACCGTCATCAACTGGTGGGAAGACCGCTTCAATCTCATCGTGCTGGAAGATCGCAACCTGCCGGTGATCGCCCAGGAGCGTTTGCTGAAGCCGCTAACGCCCGAGGCCAAGCTGGCCATTGACGCTGCCTTCGACAAGACAGCCGCCAACCGCAAGGAGGTCATGGAGGTCCTGCTGACCACGGGTGGCACGCGGGAGCAGTTCCGCGACCTCTACCCGTTCAGCCCGGCGCTGATCCAGGTGCTGGTGGCCGTGTCGAGCGCCCTCCAGCGCGAGCGCACCGCGCTGCGCATCCTTCTGCTGATCCTGTGCAACTACCGGGACCGCCTGGAACTCGGCCAGGTCGTGCCAGTGGGCGACCTGTGGGACATCATCGCCGCAGGTGAAGAGGTGTTCTCACCGTCGATGCGCAAGGCCGTGGATGACGCCAAACGCCTGTGGCGCGACAACCTCACCCCGCTCATCTTGGAAGAACTCAAGCTGCCTCAGGACTTCGATCCGAACTCGGCCGCCGGCAAGGCGCATCCGATGTGGGGTGCCTTCAATCAACGGGCCCGGGTGGCCAAGACCCTGCTGCTGTCGTCCATTGTGCCGGGGGTCGAGAGCCTGCGAAACCTCAACGTCCGCCGGCTTGCGGCGCTGAACCATGGGGCCATCTCAACGCCGATCCCGATGGGTGAAGCGCGGACCGTCCTGGGCTGGTTGCGGGCCTGGCAGCCGCACTGCGGCCAGATCAAGCTGAACGGCGAGCCCAACGACCCGATCATCTCCCTGGAGATGTCGGACGTCGACACCGACGCCATCATCCGGCAGGTGCTGAGCGAGGACAACGACGGCAATCGCAAGCGGCTCATCATGCAGTTACTTTTTGGCGAGATGAAGATCCCGCTGGAGGCGCAGGGCAAGATCAACCTGATCCACACCCTCGAATGGCGTGGAACGCAGCGTGAGGTCGAGATCCGCTACCAGAATGTCCGCGAGTCGAATCTGGAGAACCTCAAAGCTCCGTCCGACAAGTGGGTGGTGATCCTGGACTACCCCTTCGACGAACCCGGCAAGACGCCCCGCGACGACATCGCCACCTTGCAGGATGCGATCCGTCGCCTGCCCAGGGGCTCGAAGACCTTGGCCTGGTTGCCCAACCATCTGTCGCCCCTGGCCCTGAAGGATCTCGGCATCCTGGTGATCATCAACTACCTGCTGACGGGCAAGGACACCCCGCGGCTGGACAGCTACACCGGCCATTTGAACGCCAACAAGAAGGCGGAGGCCAAGAGTCAGCTGACGACCCGAAAGAGCGCCCTGGAGGGCAAGCTGCGCATCGCCTTGGAAGTCGCCTACGGCGTGAGCAACGCCGTGCCGACCGCCATCGTGCGGACCCTTGATGGGCCGGTGGATCAGATCATCAGCCTGGATCAGGGCTTCATCCCCCAGAATACCGACAAGAGCACGCTGGCAGAAGCCCTGGTCGCCATGGTCCACCAAGCCCTGGAATACCAGTTCCCGATGCACCCGTTGTTCACGGTGGCGGTCAAGCGGCCCCTCCTGAAACGCATCGCCGACTATGTGACCGATGCGATGAACGACCCTCGGCAGCGCACGGAACGGGTCGAATCCGCCCATCGCGACCTCATGTCCGGCCTCGCCCAACCACTCGAACTCGGCACCGCGAACGGCAACGTCTTCCATTTCACACGCACCTGGGTCGAGCATTTCCAGCGCTGCATGGCCCAAGATGGCAATCAGCAGCCGACGGTCAGAGACCTGCGCGACTGGTGCGACCGTCCGCAGCCCCGCGGCCTGTCCCGCGAGGTCGCCGATCTGGTGATCTGGACCTTCGCCCGGCAGTCCGACCGGCGTTTCTTCAACCATAACGCCCCGGAAGACCCGGCTTTCGACCAGCTCGACAGCGCCATGGATCTGCGCGAGCAGGCTCTGCCAGAGGAGAGCGTGTGGACGGCAGCCCAGGAGCGGGCCGCCAAGGTCTTTGGTTACCCTGCGGATCGCCAGCGGAACTCGGCAACAGTCGGGAAGCTGACCTCTGCCATTCGGACCTGGGAGCGTGAGAAGCGCTCGGTGGCAGCCGATCTTGCCACCGTTCTGACCGCCATGGCTACCACGATCGGCCAGGTTGGGAGCGATGCCCCCCGGCTGAAGACCGCCCAGGCTGCCTGCGACCTGCTCAATGCCGTACATCATGCCCCGGACGAGCAGACTGTGACCGTCTTCGCCCAGACCACCGTGTCTGTGAGTCTGCCGGTGGTCGCCAAGTCGATTGAGACTGCCAAGGCGGTCACCGACGCGGCTCGACTGACAGGCTGGCATGATCTGCTGGAGCTGGCTGGCAATGGCAGCTCGGTTTCAGAGCGAGCTGCTACCATGCTCACTGAGCTTCGCGATCATCTCGGACGGGATCAGCGAGACATCGCGCTAGAGTCCTTGATCAACGATCTGTCTGCCGCCGCCCGCATGCTACGGATGGAATACGAGCTTGGACTGAAGAAGGTCGATCCGACTGAGGTGAAGCGGAAGCAGGAAGAAGAGCTGAAGCGGCAAGAGGAGGAGAAGCGTCGGCGCGAGGAGGCCGAGCGCCTACGCCAAGTGGAGGAGCAGCAGCGTATCGAGCGGGAAAAGCTAGCAGCCATCACCCGGCAGCAGCAGCAGGAGGCCGCCCGTATCCAACGCGAGAAGGACGCCATGGCCGAGGCGGAGCGCCGACGCAAGGAGGCCGGTGAGCCGGTCGAGGTCAGTTCCGGCGACGGAAAGTGCGGACTTGAAACCGCGACTGCCCAAGTGTCGACGCGCCTAGCTGATCTCCAAAAGGCGCATCCCGGCAAACGACTGCGCATCACCATCGAAGTGCTGGATTCCTGATGAGCTCGGTCACCCTGGATCATCTGCAACAGCACGTGCGGATGGAGGTGCAGCGGCACCTGGAAGGCCCACGACACAACCTGCCGTGGGTCGCCCTGGTCTTCCACGGCAGTCCTGCCTGGGAAGGCGCGAAGACGTTCACCGAGACGGTGAAGTTCCAGCGTCGGAAGGAACACCAGAGTGGCGAACAGGCCTTCCAGTTCGAGGCCGTCGGTGCGCGCAGCATGTTGGAGCTCAGGCACCACCTGGCTGAAGCCGGTCGGAAGAAGGATCGTCATGTCGTCATCCTCGCGGAGGTGCCGGACGCACATCTCCCCGACGATGTGAAGACCCGGCTCATGCACGGCTGCATCCGTGAGATCGCCCCCTGGCGTGTGCTCCTGGCCGAGTTTGGAGCGCGCTCGGCGGATGCGCGCATCCGCGTCAATCCTGAGCTGGCTATCGCCCTCTTGCAGCACCGCCCAGCCGGCGGATTCCCGGCCGTCACCACTGGTGTCCTGGATCGGACGACCTTCTGGTCGTGCGTCTGCACCCAGGTATTGGGACTGCCAAGTGGCGATCCTACGCCACGAGAGATCCTGGCGTGGTCGGTGGACGACGACGCGACGCGACTCCTGCGGACGGCATCGGTTGAGGTGCGTGACGCGGCCCGTGCCTGGCTGGCGGAGCGCTCATCCCTGGCGGCCCAGCTGCTACAGGTAGCAGCTACGGTGCCAGCCAGCGACCTCATTCCTATCGGCCTGGTCTTCGGCGTCGTCTGCCACGAGACTGCCACGGCGCACACCGAGCTGGTGCAGGCAGAGGTCCGGCTGCAGCTCATCACCGGGCACCGGAAGGATCAGCTCAAAGAAGTTCGGGAATGGAGCCTGGAGGCCGTGCACGTGTTGCAGTCCTTGGAGGTCTCCGCGCAGCGCCGCCTGAGTAAGCGTGCTGATGGGCTGCTCCAGCAGGTCCAGGCCGGCGCCTTCGCCTATCTCAGCGATGTCGCTCCCCAGGGCTACGAACAGCGCCTCGTGGCGTTTGCCAAAGCCCTGGTCCGACATCTCGACCGCAGCTCCAACGACACTGACCTGCTGGCTGCCGCCAGCGGCGTCAGCAGGCACTGGGATGGCCGCGGCGACAGCCATCGCCAGACCAAGGTGGACATGGCGACCCGACTGGCTCGCTGGCTGCGTAGTGCGCCAGAACCGGCTGGACGTCTGCCGGACGCCATGTGCACCTACCAGGTGCAACTCGCCTTCGTGGATTGGGCCCGCCATGGCGTGGTGGGTGGAGATCAGGTACCGGAACTGCAAGCCGTCTATCGGAGGCTCAACGATCTGGTCCTGGCGAGGCGCGAGGTCTTCAACCGCCAGTTTGCTGAACTTGTGGTCGATTGGAACCGCACTCCTGACCAGTTCCCAGAAATCCTGCGTATCGAAGACCTCAATCGACGGGTTGTCGGCGAGGTCGCGACGGACAACAAGGTGCTGGTGCTGGTCATGGATGGCATGTCCTGGCCGGTGACCCAGGAACTGCTGGGGCACCTCGAACGGAACTACTGGACGATGCGAAGTCGGACTGTCGACGGTGTCGCCATGCCCGGCCCAGTGATGACCACGGTGCCCAGCGTGACCGAGTACGCCCGGACCAGCCTACTCTGCGGTACGTTGGCCCGAGGCGAGGCAGGCGATGAACGCCATGGCTTCGCCGAGCATCACGAGCTGCGGGCGGTCAGCGGGAGCGGCAATCCTCCCGTGCTGTTCCACCGCAAGGACCTGGAAGAGACCGGCCGTCAGGGCCTCAGCAGCCAGATCCTGGCCGCCTTGGGAAACCAAAAGCAGCGCATCGTCGGCGTCGTGGTCAATGCGGTGGACGACCATCTCACCAAGGACGATGGCTGCCAGCGAACCTGGAATCTGGAGTCGATCCGGGTGCTGAACGACCTCCTGGCAGCGGCAGGCTCGTCAAAGCGGGCAATCATCCTGTGCAGTGACCACGGGCACGTCCTGGATCACTGGGTCAGCGGTGCCACGGGTACGGCGGATGGCGGAGAGCGCTGGCACACGGCTACACCGCGAGACGGCGAGTTTGCGGTCTCTGGCCCACGGCTTGGCCTCTATGGCTCGACCCTGACCGCACCCTGGAGCGAAAAGCTGCGGTACGGTGGGAAGAAGAATGGCTACCACGGTGGGTTGACCCCGCAGGAACTGATCCCGCCCTGTCTCATCCTGGCCAAGCTCGATCACACTATCGACGGCTGGAACGAGGTGCACATCCCGCAGCCAGCTTGGTGGCGTCTGGAGTCTGATGTCGCCGCAGCCCCGGTTGTCCCGATGGTGGTTACACCCAAGCCCAAGACGAAGGCACCTCCCCAGGACCCCAACCAGCTCACGCTGTTCGACGACCCACAGAAAAAGGCGAGTTGGCCACTGCGCCTGCTGCTCAGCCCAGCTTACCAACAGTCTTCGGCTCAGGCTGGTCGACGTCGCCCCGACGATGCCCAGGTGCTGGCCCTGCTGACAGCCCTCGACGCAGCTCCTGGCGGCCAGATGTCGGAGCGGAACCTTGCCGAACTGCTGCATGTTCCGGCAGTCCGCATGAAGGGCATCGTCGCCACAGTTGCTCGCATGCTCAACCTCGAAGGCTACCGCATTCTGACCTATACCGATGACCAGGGCTACATCCGCCTGGATCGTCAACTCGCCATCACCCAATTCGAGCTGGCCGGAGCCTGACGCCCGCCATGGCTGCCGAGCGACTTCCCGAAATCTACGATCAACCAACTCCTCGGCTGTGTCCATTCGAGGTGGGGAAGGAGTACACCAAGGAGAGCCTCTACCGCATCTTCGAGGTGGCGGAAAAGCGGCGGAACGGCAACTGGAACACCGGCTACACGAAGTACGACGGCTACTGGTTCATATTCAGCAACATCGGTACACCTGGGCGCACCGGCCATGACTACGGCGATCGCCTTGAAAACGGACGAATGACCTGGTTCGGTAAGACCAAGTCGCACATCGGCCAAGCCTCCATCGTTGACATAGTGTCGGGTACAAACCCCGTCTTCATCTTCTACCGTCGTGAATCGCGTAGCCCGTTCACCTTCGCCGGCGTCGGCAAGGCACTCGCGGTCAAGGATAGCCAGCCAGTCGAGGTCGAGTGGGAACTGATCGCTGCGCCGTACATGCCGTTGCCGCTCCTCATCGTACCACCGCCAACCGATGGCCGGCAGACGGTCTCGTCGGTAGCGGTCGCCACTGCACCTTCGGTTCCGGTCCCTGTCATTGATATACCAGAGTGGGTCCAACGGATTTTCACCCAATGCGGCTACCACCAAGCCACGCGGCATGCTGGTCGCCACCGCCCAACCGACGCCGTGCTGGGTCAGCTCTTGGGCGCTCTTGATGCCGCACCAGGTCGGCAGCTGCCACTTCCGCGGCTGGCCAAGGTCATCGGATGCCCTGAGATCCGCATTGGCGGCATCATCGCCCAGGCAGCCCGCATCTTCAACCTCGACGGCTATCAGGTGCTCGAACTCACCTCCGACCGGGGCTTTGTTCGGCTCGATCGCGACCTCGCCATACGTCAGTTTCTTGCAGGACACGGATCATGACCACCGACCGGATCAGCCCCCAACGGCGACAGGACATCATCGACGCACTGCGACGCGGCACCGTTCCCAGTCGTAGCCTGGACGTCTTTGCTGTCGGACTGGAGCGCTTCGCCCCGACGATCCTGGAGGAGCTGGATCGGGTCGCCGGCGGTTCCGGCGTCTTCAAGTGCGTGCGTGGCGAGTACGGCACCGGCAAGACCTTCTTTGCGCGCTGGATGCAGGAACAGGCCAAGCTGAAAGGCTTCGCGACCGCCGAGGTCCAGATCAGCGAGACCGAGACTCCTCTGCATCGCCTGGAGACAGTCTATCGCCGAATGATGGAGCGCCTGTCGACATCGGACTGCGAGTCCGGTGCGCTACGCTCGATCGTTGACGGTTGGTTCTACTGCTTGGAGGAAGACGTTCTGTCGTCGGGTGGCATTGATCCCAACGACAGCAATGCCCTCGTGGCGGCCACGGACGAGCTGATCACCAAGCGCCTGGCGGGCATCTCGAAGGAGAACCCGGCCTTCGCCGCGGCCCTACGCGGTTACCGGCGCTCGATCGCCGACGGTGATCCGTCGGTGGCTGAGGGCTTGATTGGTTGGCTGTCAGGCTTGCCGAACATCGGCATGGCAACCAAGCGTGTGGCAGCCATCAAGGGCGACATCGACCACAACGGCGCTCTGTCGTGCATGCGCGGTCTCCTCGCGCTGCTCAAGGACATGGGCAAGCCAGGACTGGTGCTGGTGCTCGATGAGGTCGAGACGCTGCAACGTGTGCGTGGTGACGTTCGCGAGAAGAGCCTCAATGCCTTACGCCAGTTCATTGACGAGGTTTATCAGGGACGCTTCCCTGGACTCTACCTGGTCATCACCGGAACCCCGGCGTTCTTCGACGGCACCCAAGGGGTGCAACGCTTGCCGCCATTGGCGCAGCGCCTGCACACCGACTTCGGCACCGACGCTCGCTTTGACAATCCTCGGGCCGTTCAGATCCGCCTCTCGCCCTTCGACCGGGATCGCCTGACCACCGTCGGCATCAAGATCCGCGACCTCTTCGCCCAAGGAGCCAAGACCGAGGAGCGCGTGCGCCGCCTGGTGGACGACCGCTATGTTGCCGATCTCGGCAATGCCGTCACTGGCGGCCTTGGCGGCAAGGTCGGCGTAGCACCGCGCATCTTTTTGAAGAAGTTGGTCGGGGACATCCTGGATCGCGTAGATCAGTTCGCCGATTTTGATCCGCGCCAGCACTACCAGCTGACCATGAGCACCGGCGAGTTGTCTGCCCAGGAGCAGGCCGCTATCAAGGGTGTCGATGACATCACCCTCGACACCGAGGCCCCGTGAGCTTCGACCGTCTCGATCCAGCTCTCCAGTACCACATCGTCAACAGCATCGGCTGGCCGGGGCTGCGTGAGGTTCAGGAAGCGTGCATCGAGCCGGTCCTTGCCGGTCAGAACATCATCGTTCAGGCCCAGACGGCAGGCGGAAAAACTGAGGCTGCGTTCTTCCCCTTAATCAGTCGGATGCTGACTGAGCACTGGAAGCCGCTGTCCATCATCTACCTGAGCCCGCTCAAGGCACTCATCAATAACCAAGAAGCTCGGTTACGAGGGTATTTTCAGCTCGTCGGCCATGAAGCTGCCCCTTGGCATGGAGACATCTCTGAGGGCGACAAGAAGCGTCTGCGGGCGAACCCACCAAGCTGCCTGCTGACTACTCCGGAGAGCCTGGAGGGCATGCTCATCGGGACCAGCACCGACAAGGTGCGGATGTTTGCCAACCTCCGGGCCGTGGTCATCGACGAGGTCCATGCCTTTGCTGGCGACGATCGCGGATGGCACCTCCTGTCGGTACTGTCTCGCCTGAGCGTTCTCGCTGGTCGACCGTTGCAACGGATCGGTCTGTCCGCCACGGTGGGCAACCCACAGGAGCTGGCCGATTGGCTCAACGTGGGCCTCGATGCGCCGCATCCGGTCATTCGTTCGAGCAATGCCCAGCCTGTGGTGCCAGAGGTGCAGCTCGACTTTGTCGGCAGCCCCGCAAACGCTGCAAAAGTTATCGGCAGGCTACATCGCGGTGAAAAGCGGCTCGTCTTCACTGACAGTCGAGCCAGAGCAGAGGAGATTGGCAGCCTGCTCCGGGGTTCTGGTATTCGAGCATTTGTTACCCATAGCTCGCTGAGTAAGGACAGTCGTACCCAGACCGAACTGGCCTTCGCTGAAGAAAAGGACTGCGTCATTGTTGCCACCAGTGCGCTGGAGCTAGGCATCGACATCGGCGATCTTGATCGGGTCATCCAAATCGACGCTCCCACCCGTGTGGCTAGCTTTCTTCAGCGCATGGGGCGCACGGGTCGTCGTAAGAACGCCGTGCCAAACTGCCTATTTCTGGCGACCAGCGACGATGGACTAGAACGGGCCGCCGGGCTCATCCAACTCTGGGAGAGCGGTCATGTGGAGCCCGTCATCCCACCACCGCTCCCGTATCACCTGCTTGCTCATCAGGTCATGGCGCTGGCTCTTCAGACCGGCGGTCTGAAGTCAGACGATTGGAGGCGTTGGCTAGCGCATGTTCCTGGGATGCTTGGTCTGCCTGTCGGTGATGTTGACGCCCTGTTCAAGTACATGGTGTCCAGTGGGATCTTGCGAGACGACAACGGTCTCCTGTGGTTCGACCAAGCCGGCGAGAAGACCTTCGGTCGCAAGCACTTCTTGGAGCTGGTAAGCGTCTTCACCAGCCAGCCCGTCCTTGAGGTCCTCCACGGTCGCAGCTCGATAGCCACCCTCGACCAGCTGACATTCTCCATCGACAACAGCATGGCCATCCAGCAAGGCCGTCCGACCATCCTGACCTTGGGCGGCCGACATTGGGCGGTCACCGACGTCGATTGGAAGCGTCGACAGGTATTCGTGAAGCCAGCGCCGGACAGCGGCAAGACGCGATGGGCGGGAGGCGGCCAGGACATCAGTCGGCCATTTGCCGAAGCAGAGCGAGCTGTGCTGACTGGCGACGTGGTCAATCCGCGCTGGTCAAAGAGAGCGACTGACAAGCTAGTTGCGCTACGGACGGGCTACACTTGGCTCGGAAAAGACGGCGTGTGTAGCCAGATCAGTGGCGACCTGGTCCAGCTGTGGACCTTCTACGGCACGAGGATGAACCGACTTCTGGCAAACCTCATGGACCCGAGTGGCGAACGCTCGTCGTTCAACCATCGCTCGCTGCTCCTCAAGGGGTCTTATACGGCCGAGAACGTGGCCGAACTCTGGAGGACCACCTGCGATGCCATAGAGGCCGGGGCCATGATCACGCCGAACGAGCAACAGGCCGAGGCGCTCAAGTTCTTTGAGGCAGTGCCACTAGCACAGCGCAAGACGTCAATCGCAAGACGCTTGGAGCCGCAGCCTAGAATGATCTCTCGCTCCCTGGTGCTGCTGGCCCAGGGTACAACCAAATGATTTTGAAAGACACGATGCACATGACGATCGACCTTTGAAGCTGCCCCGGTTCGGTTGAGTCCCAGATAGGCTCGAAAAGCCTGATAGGATTCATCCATGAAGACCACCCAACCCGAACGGCCCATCGTCAAGAGGAAGAGGAGGGCGTACACCAAGGAGTTCAAGGAAGAGGCTGT
>JBBREK010000128.1:0-12292 GCA_038203025.1 Planctomycetota bacterium | reverse complement strand
AGACGCGTAGGGCGGACGGGGTATGGCGGATGGCGTTTGGGTTGCGTGCGGGGTTTCTCCGGGGCGGGGGCGCTGCCACGCTGCCGCCTTCCGCCTTCCGCCTTCTGCCTTCTGGGGCAATGGTTGAGGCTTCCCCGCGCCCCCTATCATCTCCAGGCATGCCCGAACACGTCCAGATCCGCATCATCTCCCTGCTGGAGGAGGCCGCCAACAGCTTCGAGCTGTTGGAGACGCTGGCCAACCGCACCCTCTCGGAGATCCCGGCCGCGGCGCTCGAGCAGGTCGACCTGCGCGCCATCGAGCGCGACTACGTCAACGATGAGAACGAGCCGGGCAGCGAGATGGACCACATCGTCTTCATCAAGTACAAGACCGACAAGGTGCAGGCATGAGCCTGCTTTCCATCACCAACATCACCAAGCGCTTCGGCACCCTGGTGGCCGTCGATGGGCTCTCGCTGGAGATCCCACCCGGCGAGGTGCATGCCTTCCTCGGCCCCAATGGCGCCGGCAAGACGACGACCATCCGCATGATCTCCGGCCTGCTGCGGCCGGACACCGGCAACATCGTGGTCGACGGCCATGACGTGGTCAGCGATGGGGTGGCGGCTCGCAAGAAGCTCGCCTATGTCCCCGACGAACCCTACCTGTTCGAGCGTCTGACCGGCCGCGAGTTCCTCGATTTCACCGCCCGCATCTACGGCCTCGAACGGGCGATGTTCGACGAGCGCATTGCCGAATGCGACGGTCTGTTCAACCTCTCCGGTTTCTGGGACCGCCTCGCCGAGGGCTACAGCCACGGCCAGCGCCAGCGCGTGGTGCTGGCGGCGGCGTGGATGCACCGGCCAAAGCTGCTGATCGTCGACGAGCCGCTGGTCGGCCTTGATCCCAAGCACATCCGCATCGCCCTCGACCTGTTCCGCCGCCTGGCCAACGAGGGCGGCTCGGTGCTGATGAGCACCCACACCCTGGCCACCGTCAAGGGCACCTGTGACCGCGTCACCGTGGTCGACAAGGGCCGCGTCATCGCCCACGGCACCGTCGATGAGGTCGCCCAGGGCGGCGACCTTGAGGCGCGCTTCCTCGCCATGACGTCGGGGTAGTCCCTACTCCCACGGCACCTCTATCTTCAGGTTGTCGAGCACGGCGCCGGGTTCGGCGGCCAAACCGACCTGACGCGGCTGCAGACCGGCCAGCGGCACCTCGGCGACGGTGCGGCCGTCGACCAGGACGCGCACCTGCTCCTGATCGAGTTCGACGCGCAGACGGCGGGCCAGGCCAGTGACAGTTTCGGCCAGCGGTGCCGTGGTCAGCACAACCGCACCATGCCTGACGACCAGTTGGCCACCGAGCGAAATCGTCAGGCCGGTGCCGGCCTCGCCCTCGCTCAGGTCGTCATGTTCGCCGCCCAGCAGCAGCGACATGCTGCCGCCTCGGCCGAGGTCGACCTGGACGACCAGGGCCCGAGTCAGCTCCAGCGGCACGACCAGTACTGCCTGCTCATCGCCTTCGGCCACCAGCTTCGAGGCGGTGATGCCCCAACGTCCGGCGAGCACCCGGGACTGGGCCGGCAGGGCGGCGTACGAGAAGTCCTCCTGCACCACCCGGCGCCACATGCGCTGCCGGCCATCGGTGTCGACGATCTGCTCACGGGTCAGGGCCGCCTCCGCCGCGTCCCGTTCCTGGGTGATGGTCAGGATGCGGTCACGCTGGTGCGACACGGCGAGCAGTCCGATGATCAGCGCAGCGATGAGGATGACGAGGAGCGCGGCGCTGGTCCACTGCAGGATGCCGAAGGCGCGCCGACGTCGCTGCTGCTGGACGCGCTGCAGGCCGATGCGCAAGAGTTCGGAGCCATGCGCGGGATCCGCGGTCGACAGCAGGTCTGCGGCCAGGTCGAGATCGCCCGACTGCCGCGCCCGCTGGGCAAAAGTCAGACGGGCGACCGACAGCCCGGCGGTGGCGGCGTGATTCTGCGGCCACAGGTCAATGGCGTCCTCGAAGGCGTGGACGGCACGGGCGTAGGCGTCATAGCCAGGTGCCGAACCGGCTTCCGCCAGGCGGACCTGGGCGCGCGAGGCCAGGGCGACGCTCTCCTGATGGTCGAGACAGGTGCGCAGGGCGGCTTGGAAGGCGCGGACATCGGCCTGGCGCGACTCCGGCATCGTGGCCATGGCCCGGCGGGCGACCTCGCCCAGCTCGCCCGCGGGGATGGGCGGTTCAATACGGTTGTTAGCGGCGGCGAACAGCAGCTCGACGTTGTCCTCGCCCGGATGCGGCGGCAGACCGGTAAGGATCTCGTAGAGCACCGCGCCGAGCAGATAGACGTCGCTGGCAGGTCCGAGACGCGAGCGTTCGGCGCTGGCCATCTCCGGCGCCATGTAGGCCGGCGTGCCCGAGGCGAGCAGCCGGCGATCGCTGTTACGCAGTTCGGCCAGCCGCGCCGCCAGGCCCCAGTCGAACACCACCACCTCACCGTATTCACCGAGGAAGACATTGGCCGGCTTGATGTCACGGTGGATGACGCCCTGGCCATGCGCGTAAGCGATGGCATCGCAGACCCGCATCAGGACATCGAGGTGGGCGCGCAGGTTCATGCCGTACCACTGCTCGGACCAGGTCCGCCCGCGCAGTCGGCGCATGGCGTAAAACGGCACCTGATCCTGGTCGATGCCCACCTCGTACACCGGCACGATGCCGGGATGCTCCAGCGAGCCGGTGAGTTCCGCCTCGGCGATGAGCTGCTCGGCAGCGCGTGGACCACTGCCCGGCCGCACCCGCTTGACCGCCACCTCGCGCAGCAGGCCGGCCTGGCGCGCCGACCACACCACGCCCATGCCACCTTCGCCGAGCACCGTCTGCAGTTCGTAGTCCGATCCGCCACCAGCCACCGGCGGGGCGAGCTGGCGGTGCCGGACCGACCCGGTGGTCACGGTATGCTGTGCCTGGTCGGGCAGGGTGACGATCTGGGACAGCCGCGGGCTGGCTGCCCGATCAGGTCGACGCGCGGGTTCGCTGCCACCGACTGTGATCGCCTCGATCGGGGAGGGCGGCAGATGGATACCGCAGGCTGGACAGACCGCCGCCGCCGGAGGGGCGCAGGCCCCGCAGCGCTGGCAGATGCGTTCAGTCATGTCCACATCGTCCCAGACGCCGGCCGGGGCGGAAGCCTACTTCGCGGGCAGCCAGACGCGGAAGCGTGCCCCGCCCAGCAGACCATCCTCGACTGTCAGCGTGCCGCCATGCAGCTGGACGATGGCGAAGGAGACCGCCAACCCCAGACCGGTGCCGTGCTCCTTGGTGGTGTGGAAGGGCGTGAAGATGAGCTGGCGGGCCTCCGCCGGCACGCCGCCGCCATCATCGTCGACGGTGATCGCAACTCCGTCGGGTAGAGCCTCCACCCCCACCTGCACCCGTCCGCTGCCCGGGTGCGCCTCGCTGGCCGACTCCACCGCGTTGCGCACCAGGTTGAGCAGCACCTGCTTGAGCTGGGCCCCGTCGACCTGCACCGGCGCGCGATCGCCCCAGCCATCGCTGACGGTCAGCGCAACGCCGGCGGCGGCCGCGTCGGCGCCGGCGATCTCGACCACCGAACGGACCAGGGCCAGCGGATCGTGCGCGCGGCGCTCCAATCGGCGCTGACGGGTGAACTCCAGCAATCCAGTGACGGTGCGGTTGAGATCGCGCACCCCTTCGACGATCAGTCGGGCGAAGCGCTGACGCTTGTCCCCGTCCGGCAGGTCGCGCACCAGCAGGCTGGCAAAGCCCTCGATGCCGTTGAGCGGATTGCGAATCTCGTGCGCCACGCCGGCGGCCATCTCGCCGAGCTGCTTGAGCCGATCGACGCGCTCGGCGCGTTCGGCCAGGCGACGGATCTCGGTGACGTCGTCGAACACTTCGACCGCCCCGGTCAGACCGCCAGCCTGGTCGCGCAGGGCGCTGGCCCGCGCGTCGAGCACGCGGCCCTGCTGGAGGCGTTCGGCGCGCAGCGGACCGGCCTCGCCGGCGAGCACGCGCAGGGCCGGACTGTCCGCTGCCAGGGTCGGCCAGTCGCCGCCCACCGCCAGTCCAGGCAGCGCGGCGCAGGCGGCAGGATTCGCGCTGAGCACCCGTCCGTCGAGGCCGACCGCGACCACGCCGGCGGCGACGCCTGCCATCACCGCCGCCAGCCGCGCGTTGGCCTCGGACAGCTCGGCCTGCTTGGCGACCAGGATCTGCTCGAGGCGCGCGACCTGGCCGGCCAGCGCCCCGGTCGTTTCGTCGAACAGGCGCAGGGCGGCGGCGAGGTCGAGCGGCGGCTCAGCCGGAGCGGTCGATGAACCGGGGATCGGGTTGCTCATCGCTTCCGGCGTAGGCGCGCGCAGTGGAACCGCCAGCGCGCAGTTCGGCGTTGGCGGCGCGTAGCAGACGGTCGCGTGCTGCAGTCAGCGCGGCGACGGCATCGCACCGGGCCGCTTCGACCTGTTCGGCGAGGGCGCGCAAGACGATGGGATCGGCATCCGGCGGCGGCGCTTCGACGATCAGGGCCGTCGCCGATTCGATGAGGGCTCCAGCCGGCTCGGTCTCGTCGCGCTCCAGCGCCGCCTGGGCGCTGGCATAGATATTAAGCAGCTGGACAGCACCGTCGGGGGTCATGGCTTGGCCTGGGGTAGATCGGCGACCAGCGCCCCGACCACCAGGGCCAGCTCGCTGCTGGGGAAGTCGCCGGGGAAGGTCTCGGCGGCGGCGCGGGCGCGGGTCGCCTGGTCGGCGCGCACCGCGGCATCGCCCGGCAGGCGGGCGAGCTCGGCGAGGAAGAAGATGTTCAGCCAAGCGGCACGCGGACGCAGCAGCTCGGCCAGCTCGGGTGGCAAGGCGGTGATCTCGGCCAGACCCTCGCCCAGGCGGCGCTCGCGCTCGGCACCATGCTCCTCCAGCGCCAGATCGCGCAGGCACTCGGCGATGGAGACGTGGTTCTCCGCCGACAACGGCGAGACCTGCACCGCCTGCCGGGCAGCGCTGGCCTTATCAAGGACGTCACGGTCGCCGCGATGCGTCCGGCCCAGCCAGTCGTCGAGCGCGGCGCGCAACTCGGCCAGGGCCTGATCGCGCTCGGCGCGCGGTCGCTCGAAGCCAACCCCGAGTTCGGCGGTAGCTACCGGGCGGATTCCCTTGGCCGCGCGCAGGATGCCTTGGATGGCCTCCTCGCGCTCGCGCTGGGCCCGATCAAGCTCGCGCAACAGGCGGTCCTCGCTCGACATGGCGGCAGGATCCTGCTGCTGCGGCGCCAGCGGCGCGGTCCGCGGCAGCGGATCCTGCGGCCCGACCCCGTCTGCGCCCCAGGCGGAGGCGGTCAGGACGAGCAGGCCCAGCCACGCGAAGCGCGAACCGGGGTTGGTATTCAGGCTCATTCGCTGACCTCGCCACGGAAGGCCTGGATCGCCTCGACCAGCCGGCCGCGGGCGCGCAGGTGCTCGCCAAGGATCTGGGCGGCGTACTCGCGATCACGCGCCCCGATCGTCGGATCGCGTAGGAAGCGCTGCAGCTCGGCCTCGCCGCGGGTGTCTTCGCCGGCGAGCAGCAGGCTGCGCGCCATACCGAGCTGGCTGGCGTGACGCAGCTCGGGACTGGGCTGCTCGTCGAGCACGCGCCGGTAGGTGGCGGCGGCCTGCTTGGCCAGTGAGGCCTGTTCGGTGCGGTCGCGACCGGCCTGCAGCCACTGGGCGCGGGCGATGTAGAAGAGGACGCGGGCCCGCACCGGACCGGGATAGCGGCCGAGTCGGCCGACCAGCTCGCCGAGCAGCTGGTCGAGCTGCTGCCGGCCGGGCCGGTCATCGGTGATGCGCTCGTCGCGCAGCAGGTCGTAGAGCGCCTGCACCGCCTGGTCCTCGGCCTCCAGCTCGGCGTAGCACTGGGCGATGCGCACCAGCAGGTAGGGCTCGATGTCGCCGTGCGGGAAGTCCTGACGGGCGCGCAGGAAGGCGAAGAGGGCGCGGACGTATTCCGGCTGACTGCGCCGCAGCCAGCACTCGCCGGCCCGGAAGGCGGCCTGGGCGTAGATGCCGGCCGGGGCCTGGGGGTCGGTGTCGCCGGACTTCCAGCGCCGGTGCAGCTGTTCGTAGCGCGGCCGGGCCTCGTCGGGACGGCCGAGGTTGAAGGCGCACTCGGCCAGCCAGTAGGTGGCCTGGTCGGGGGCGTCCTCGGGGCTGCGCCCGGTCGACTTCAACCAGCGCGTGATCTGTACTTCGGCCTCGCGGAAGCGCGCCGCGGCCTCGGGCGGCACGTCACTGGCCTCGCCGCCGGACAGGCCGAGGGCCTGCTCACCGGCCGCGAATAGCAGCTCGCCAATGCCGAGCCGGGCGGCGGCCACCTCGGTGGCGGCGCGCGGATCGTTGGCGAAGTTTTCAAGCAGGCGGTGCAGATCGTCGACCGCCTCGTCGAAGGCGCCAGGATCGGTGCGGTCCTCGCCAAGACGACGGGCCGCCTGCGCCGACAGCAGCAGGACGCGGGCGGCCGCGGGATCACCTGATTCAGCGCGGGCCAACCAGGAACGGAAGGCGATGCGCGCGTCGGCGAAGGCGCCCAGGGCGACCATCGCCTCGCCTGATCCCAGCGAGGCGCGCTGCACCCAGCGACCAACCGCCGGATCGACCGAGGCGCCGTAGCGGTCAACGAGGTCGGCGAATCCGCGCAGCGCGGCAGCGTGGCGACGGGCACCGGCGTCCTGGGCAGCAAGCAGATACATCGCCTCGGCAGCGGCGGCGCCGCGGGGACCGCTGGCGACCCGCTCCAGGGCACGACGCGCCCGGCGATCGCGGTCGGCGTCATTGGCGGCGGCGGTTTCAACGATCAGCCGACGGGCCTTGCCCAGGCCCTCCTCGCGCCAGCGCAGGCCGAGCTGGCCGAGCAGGCGATCGAGCGCCTCCGGATAGGGCAGGCTGGCGACGTGCAGCTGGACCTGACGGCTGAGCGCGGCCGGACGCACCTCGTCGAGGGTGGCGCCGAGCAGCGTCGCCAGCTCGCCGAGGATGGCGTCGGCACTGACCGGACCGAGGTCGGCGTCAACTAGGGCCCCGCCGGTGGCGGTGCGGCGGATGTGCAGGGCCTCGCCGAAGGCCTTGCTCGGCACGGGTTCGCTAGTCGCCGGCGTCTCCGACGCCTCCAGCGGAGCCGGGGCCGCGGCATCGCCGGGCGAGGCGCCGGGGCTGGAGCCGGCGGCGAGAGAGGCGCGCACACGATCGAGGGCGTTGCGCAGCGCCTGGACCTCAGCGCTCAGCTCGACGCCGGCGGCGGTCGGCGAGCGCATCTCACTGCGGCCGACACCGGGCGTCAGCTGCAGCACGCGCGGTTCGGGCGGCAGGCCAGGCATCGGCGCGACCTCCCCGGCGAAGACCAGGGCGGGCCAGACGGCAAGCGTGACGAGTCGGAGCAGGCGGCGCATCAGCGATGCCCTCCATCGGCGGCCTGCCCGGCGGTGGCCGGCAGGGACTTGGCAGGCGGATCGGCACTCGCCACCGGTGCCGCAGCACCATCGCGGGCGAGCAGGCGGCCGAGCATCAGGTACGCATCAGCAATAGCCTGGCGGTTGCGCTCAAGCCCGGCCACCGGCCGGCCTTCGGCATCGCGCTCGGCGGTCCAGCGTGACTCGGACGCCAGCAGGGTGTAGACTTGGCGGATGGCTCCGGCGTCATCGCCCAGCCGGGTGAGGCAGTCGGCGTGTTCCAGCGGGACGCGCGGGTCATCGACCCCGCCAGCGGTCTCCAGGGCGGCGGCGTATTCCTCGGCGGCGTGGCGCCAGGCCTCATGACTGCGGAAGTGCCGGGCCAGGGCGATGCCGACGTCAGCGGCATGATCGGGATGTTGGCGCTTGAGCTCCTCCATCCAGCGAACACCGCGGGCGCGCTCGGCCTCGTCGCTTTCGCCGAGCTTGCCCAGGGCCAGGCGCAGCTTGTCGGCATAGCCGTCAACTGCCGGGTGCTCGACCTCGCGGGCGGCGCGCAGCTCGGTGGAGAGACCGGTGACCGACATGGTCAGCACGATGAGGGCTCCCGAGCAGATGCCCAGCAGCAGCACCGCCGCGGCGAGCAGCCAACGCGCCGCCGTCCATTCCAGGGTCGCGACCGTTGCCACCTGATGCATCATCGCCGGCTGCACCTGCAAGCTGGCGGTGGACGCGGTGCGGCCGAGGATGCTGTTCACATCGACGGCATCGCGGGTTAGTTCTGGACCGGCGGGGACGGATTCCTCGGCCTGGATGCGGTCGATGTCGGCGGCCTTGCCAGCGATGGCCTCGGCAACCTCATCCGCCTCGGGCGAGCCGGTGGCCTGGGCGAGCTGCTTGACCAGCGCGTCGATGTCGGACTGGGCGATCTCCTCCTCGCTCTCGCTGCCCGGCAGCGCTGTCGAGCCCTGCTTGGCGATGATGGCGTCGATCTCTTCCGGGCTGAGCGCCTGGGTGGCGTCGGCGGCCAGTGGTGCCGGGGCATCGACCGGCTGTGGGGCCGGCGGCACCTTGCGCGGTGGCTTGACCGCAGCCTCGACCGTCGGTTCAACCGGCTTGGTAGCCCCGATCGAACTGTCGGGAGCGCCGAGTTCGGAGAGCATCTTGTCGATGTCGTCCTGCGACAGCGGGCCTCCCGCCACCCCGCTGGCACTGCTCGTCTTCTGGGCCGGCGGCAGACCGGCCGCCTTCGCGGTGGCCGGCGCGGGTGCGGACGCCTTCACCTGCGTGGCTGCCGTCGCTGCCACGGCCTGGGTCTTTGAACCGGATGCCGATGCCCGCCTCGCCGACGTCGCCGGCAGCACCTCGCTAGCACTGCCTCCGGTGCTGACCTCCAGCTCACCGAGCAGGCGGTCGATGTCCTGCTGGTCCAGGTGGGTGGCGGCGGAAGCGCCGGTGGCGGTGTTCTTGCGGCTCTGCGGATCGAGGGCGGCGAGTAGCTTGTCGATCTCGTTCTGATCGAGATGTCCACCAGCGGTGGCGGATACCACACCCGGCTTGGGCGGTTCGGTGATGATCTCGGTGGCCTGGGCGATCAGCGCATCGATGGCATCCTGATCGAGCGCTTCACCCGTCGCTGGGGCGGTAGCCGGCGGGGTCGGGGCAGCCGGGGCAGCCGGGGCGGCCGGAGCAGCCGGGGCGGCCGGAGCAGCCGGGGCGGCCGGGGCGGCCGGAGCGGCCGGCGGTGCCGGCACACGGGCGGTCGGCGGCTTGGGCGCCTCCGGCTCGGCGGGCTTCGCCCCGTCGGCGCCGAGATCACTCAGCAGCTTGTCGATATCGTCCTGTCCGAGTGAGCCGTCGGCCATCGTATCGGACCCTTACGCAAGTGGCGCGCCCAAATCGTCCCCATCGAGCAGACCGGCCCGTTCGGCCCCGCCAACGCCGGTCGTTCCCAGGTCTGCCGGAGCGGTCTGTACAGACACGCCACAGGCGGCCAGCCGACTCGCCAGTTCGGCATCGAGGCCGGCGAACGGACCAGCACCGGAACGCGCCGCCAGCAGCAGCCACGAGCCGACGGTCCGCCAGGCCGACGCCTGGACGGCCCGGCCGACGACCAGCTCCTCGTCCCAGAGAAGTTCGGTCTGGTCGTCGTAAATTATCACTGGTTCTGGAGTTACAATGACGACGCTGGCGCGTTCGGTAGCCAGCACGGTGACGCCATGGGCCTCGAGCCAGGTCCGTCGACGCTGCATGGCCGTCCAGTCGACAACCCCGTCCAGCCACAACCGGACCCCCTGGCCATCGCTGTGGGCAGTGAGGCGTCCAGCAGGAGCTGACTGCACCAGTTCGGTGGCAGCCAAGCGGGCCAGACGACCGGGCAGGTGGATGATCAGGCCACGGACCGCGGCCAAGGCACCATCGGGATCGGTCCAGGACGGTTCGGCCGGCGTGTGCGAGGCTGGGCCGACCCTGGCGATGGCCGCCCGGACGTCCTTGATCGCCACGGGCTTGGTGAAGAAGTCGACGGCGCCACCCCGGAGGGCCCGGACCGCGTCATCATAGGTCGCGTAGCCGCTGATCATGATGAAGGGGATGCCCAGCGTCGTCACCAGGTCGAGGCCATCGCCATCCGGCAGCTTGAGATCGCTCACCGCCAGCTGAGCTGGTCCTGCGGCCAACAAGGCCTTGGCGCCGGCAAGATCGGCAGATGCCCGCACCACGTGGCCGTCCCGTTCCAGGGCCCGGACCAGGGCCGACCGGATGCTGTCCTCGTCCTCGATCAGCAGGATGTCCACGGCGGCGGATGGTAGCGCACGATGCGGCATATGCATCCCCTGGCATGCCGGCGCGCCTCGACCATCACGATCACGCGGTTGTGCCGTTCGGCGATTGCGCCTCGTCACGGATGACGCTAACCATGGTCATATGGCCACTGCGGTCAGTTCGCTGCTCGCGCTGGTCCCGGACGCGGGCCAGCGGAAACGGCTCGCCAACCTCGACCCCGGGGCCGGGCTGGTCGTGCATGTCTGCAGTTCGACCACCGAGGCTGATCGCCTGGCACAGCGCATCATGCCCGACGTCATGCTGGCTGCGCGCGGGGCCGGCCCGGTATGGCTGGCCCAGGTCCAGGCCCGGGATCCCGATGCCTTCCGCATCCTCTGGATCGAGCAGGGCCAGCTGAACGACGCCATCGACGCGGTTAACCGCAGCGAAGCGGACGCCATCCTCCACGAACCCTTCGAGCTGCGCGAGCTCGTCGCCCTGTTCCATCACGGCTGCGAGCAGGCCCTGCTGCGCCGACACACCCGTTCGCTGGTCGACGAGTTGGCGGTGCGCAACACTGAGCTACTAGGCTTCAACGAACGGCTCGAAGGCCTGGTCGCCGAACGCACCCACCACCTCGTCGAGGCGCAGGAACACCTGCAGGAATCGCAGCGGCAGATGATCCAGCTGGAGACCCAATCGACGGTCAACCATCTGCTGCGCGGTCTGGCCCACGAGTTCAACAACCCGCTGGCGGCGATCTACGGCTACGCCCAGCGCCTGCGCCGACAGCACGAGGCCGATGCCGATGCGGCGCGGCGCCTTGACGTCATCCTGCAGGAGGTCGAGCACTGCCGCACGGTGGTCCACCAGCTGCGCCAGCTGGGCACACCGCTGTCCGAGCAGGCCGTGCGCGTCGATCCCGAATTGGCCTTGGCCGACGGTGCCGCCCGCCTGCGCGCCACCGGACGCAAGGGGCCGCGCATCGAGCCGGTCGGCATCCTGCCAGAGGTGATCGCTGCACCGCGCGCCCTCGCCCGGGTGTTCGAGCAGATCCTGGCCAACGCCAGCGATGCCGGAGCACGCATTGTCACGCTGCATGGCGAGGTCGTCGCCGACCGCGTCCGCCTGGTGCTGGGCAACGACGGCGAAACCCCGGACGAGACGACGGTGGCCAACGCGGTGCGCCCGTTCTTCACCACCAGAGCCGGCGATGACCGCCGCGGACTCGGCCTGTCGACCGCCGCAGCGCTGCTGCTCGAACAGGATGGGACGATCCAGCTGCTCGCCCGGACGGACGGGCTGGGCGCCGAGGTGGTCATCGTGCTGCCGGCCGCCGACCCGTTGGTGCGGCGCGCCTCCAGCCAACTGCTGCCCGCCATCTCCATCCCGTCATCGGGCTCCCCGCCGCTGGTGCCGACCACACTGATCATCGACGACGAACCGATGGTCGCCGAGATCCTGGTCGATGCCCTGCGCGAAGCCGGCTGCGTCACCGCCACCGCCGGCAGCGTCGACGAAGGCGTCGCCGAACTCACCCGGCTCGACGTCCGCGCCCTGGTCGTCGACCTCAACCTGCCCGACGGCAGCGGCCTCGACCTGGCGCGACGGGCCCTCGCCCTCAAGCCGTGGCTCGCCGGACACATCGCCCTGACCACCGGCGACAGCGACCAGCACAACCTTGACCGGCTGGTCGCTGAACACGGGTTCCCGGTGCTGGCCAAACCGTTCCGCTTGGAAGAGGTCCGCGCCCTCGCCGAACGCATCCTTTAGCCCGGGGGTTCGCACCCCCGAGCCCCCCGCCAGGGGCCCTTCGCCCTGGACCCGCAAGACACGACGCGCTCACGCGCGTCGGACGGACGTGCGGTGGGGATCGTTCCAGGCTCGCTGCGCGCTCGCGGCACCTACCACACCGTGATGGCCCGATCGTCCGCCGCTCGCTTGGGCGCTCGCTCCATGGACGGCTGTTGTTCGAGGGGCCAGCCCCTCGGGCTCCCCGCCAGGGGCCCTTCGCCCTGGACCCGCAAGACACGACGCGCTCACGCGCGTCGGACGGACGTGCGGTGGGGATCGTTCCAGGCTCGCTGCGCGCTCGCGGCACCTACCACAC
>JBBREK010000127.1:0-12363 GCA_038203025.1 Planctomycetota bacterium | reverse complement strand
GCCGAGTGGTGGTGGGCGGATAGAATGGGCGAAGCCCATCCGCCCACGGTTTCGGAGCCGTGCGACGAAACCGAGCCGCGACAAAGCCCGCGGGGGCAGGCCCGCAGGGCCGCGGGGGCAGAGCCCCTGAGCTGTTACAATCCAATATGGTCCATATTCAATGGCCCAACCGCGAACCGCAACCGCGAACCCACTGCGGCATTTAGGCTGAGACTCCCCCATCGGTAGGCGTGGTGTGTGCCGAGATGGAGTGGGTCCACGGGCGAGTGCCCCTGGTGGGGCGTGGGCGCAGCCCACGCTTGCGCCCGCCTAGGACATGCACTCGCCAGCGCCCAGTTCGTCAAGGCTGAACAGCTTGTCAGCCCCGAGGTCGCGCAGATCGGCGTCGTGCAACTGCTCAGCCTTGATCGCGCAGATCGGCTCGATGCGCGCCTTCAGCGCGTCGCGCAGCTGGCGGGCTTCGGCCTTCTCCAGGCCAGCGCCAACCTGGACGCGCAGCCACTGGGCGAGCGTCTGCTCGGCCGAGCTACGCTCGGCCTTGTACCAGCCGACCAGGGCGGAGACCACCTCGACGACCTTGCGTGCCGGGATGCGGCAGACCAGGGAGCCGAAGTGGACCCGCTCGCCCTCGTCACCGCCGCCGACCATCAGGGCGTAATGCGGGATCAGCTTGTCGCCGATCTTGGACGCGGCTCCTTGCAGGCCGATGGTGCCGATGTGATGCTGGCCGCAGGAGTTAGGGCAGCCGCTGATGTTGATGCGTCCGCCGATCGTGGTCGGGTCGAGGCCGCGGTCGGAGAGATGCGCCTCCAACTCCTTGGCCAGGTTCTTCGACAGGGTGATGCCTAGCTGGCAGGTGCTGGCGCCCGGGCAGCTGACCACGTCGGTCAGGCCGTGCGCGGCCCGCGTCAGGCCGAGTTCCGCCAGTCCGCTGTGCAGGGCCTGCAGGTGGCGGTGCGCGACCCGGCGGAAGAGCAGGTTCTGGTCGTTGCTCGAACGCACATCGCCTTCGCTGTAGTTCTCGGCGAGGCCGGCCAGGGCCCGCATCATGGCGGCTGGGATGTCGCCGCGCGGCACGCACACGCTGACCACGGCCAGACCAGGTTCACGGTGCGGACGGACGTTCAGGCGCCGCCAAATCCCCTCGGCGCCTTCGGCTGCGGGGATCGGGGTCGGAGCGGCGGTCGGCAGCGCGTCCGGCAGGACGCGGCCGGCGATGCCGTCGGCGCGGGCGTTGGCCAGTTCCTCGGCGATCAGGGCGCGGAAGCCCTCTTCGCCACGCGCCTTGAGCACGAACTTCAGCCGCGCCTTGGCGCGATTCTGCCGGTCGCCGTGCTTGTGGTGCACGCGGACCACCGCCTCGCACAGCGGGAGGAGATCCTCTTTGGCCAGGCAATCGGCGATCAGGCACGGTGCCACGGGCATCGAGCCTAGACCGGCGCCAGCGACGATGCGGAAGCCCTGGCGACCATCCTTGACCACGGCGGTGATGCCGACGTCCTGGATGTTGGTCTGCTGCAGCGGATCGGCATCGGACCCGGACAGCGCGATCTTGAACTTGCGCGGCAGCGACGAGCTGAGCGGGCCGCGCAGGAAGTGCTGGAACACCGCTTCGGCGTAGGGCTCGATGGCGAAGGGCTCATCGGTACGGGTGCCGGCGTTGGGGCTGCCGCACACCGCCCGCACGGCATTGCCGCAGGCCTCGCGGGTGGTCAGTCCAACCTCCTCAAGCTCACGCAGCAGGGCCGGGGTGCTGTCCAGCGGGACGTAATGGTACTGGATGGCTTGGCGGGTGGTGATGTGCGAGATGCCGTTGCTGTACCGCTCGGCAGTGTCGGCAAGGATGCGCATCTGCCGTGGCGTCACCTTGCCGTACTTCAGCTTGATGCGCACCATCTGATTCTCGCCGCCCTGGCGTTGGCCGTACACGCCGTGTACCAGACGGAAGGGCTTGAAGTCCTTGTCGGGGTCGATTGCTCCGGCGTGCAGCGCCTCAACGGTGGAGGCGTACTTGGCGAGCTCACGCTCGACGGCATCGGGCAGGGCGGTCGTGGTCATGGGTGGAAGTGTCTAGCGCCGACGCCGCGACGGCAATACAAAGCCGGAGGGCCACCCATACGCCACCGTCATGACCAGCCCGGATGCCGCCAGATGCACCGTGGCAGCGACGGCCGCAGCCATCATACTACGGCGCATGTCCAGATCGTGGCTGCTTCCGCTAGGCATCGTACTGCTAACCCTTTCGCAGCTACGCGCTGGCGACCCCGAACACGTCCGCATCCAGCTCAATTGGTACCATCAGTTCCAGTTCGCAGGACTGTACGCCGCCGAATCCCGTGACTACTTCGCCGACGAGGCCCTGGCAGTGGAGATCAGCGAGTTCCGCCCCGGCATCAATACGGCCGCCGAGCTGTCCTCGGGCAGCTGCCAGTTCGCCATCTACGACAGTAAAATCATCTCAGGCTGGGCCAAGGGCAGCGACATCGGCCTGGTCGCCATCATCTTCCAGCGCAACCCCGCGGTCCTGCTGGTCCGCGCCGACTCCCCCTACCTGACCCTCGCCGACATCCTGGGTGACCCGGAGGCCCGGCTGGTCGGCCCAGGGGCGGACATGGATTCCGAGCTGCGCCTTGCCATCACCGCGCTTGGACGGAACGCCACGACCGTCTTCCCGCGCAACAAGGGCCCCGAGGACCTCGACCTCTTCGCCCGGCGCGGCCTCGACCTGCTGCCTGGCTACCTCTCGAACGAACCCAACCGGCTGCGCCGCATGGGTATCGAGACGCGGGCCCTGCGCCTTACGGCGGAAGGACGCTCGCCGTTCTTCGGTGACGTGCTGGTCTGCCGCGGTGACCTGCTGCGTGAACGTCCCGACCTAGTGACGCGCTTCCGACGGGCGGTCCTGCGCGGCTGGGACTGGGCCCTCGATCATCGCGACGAGATGGTTGCCCAGATCCCCACCCGCTGGCCCAGCTCGCGCCAATCGCCCGACCCCGGCGTCCTGGCCGAGGAGGCGGAGGCGATCGATGCCCTGATCGATCGGCAGGTCGTCCCCCTGGGTACGACCAGCCTCAGCCGCCTGGAAGGCATCGCCACCACCTTGCGCGCAGCCAATCTCCCTGGGCTGGTGCGACGCGACCTGATCTGGCAACTGCCGAACCCGGACGGATCGTGGATCCGCATCCTCTCGCTCGGATTCGGCCTGACCGCGGCCGCCTGCGCAGTCCTCGTCGCGGTGGCCTGGCTGACCAGGCGCCGCCTGATCAGCATGATCGCCAGCAACCAGCGCCTGATGGACCTGGCCGAGGCGTTCTTCCTCTTCCACGCCAGGGCCGAGGGCGGCTCGCGACTGCGCCTGTTGGAGGCGAGCCCGTCGATGGGCGGCGTCCTGGGCGGGGCGAACAGTGGCTACCGCAACGATCCCGACGCCCTGCTGCGTCAGATCCTGCCTGACGACCGGTCGGCTTTCGTGCTCGCCCTATCCAACGCCATCTCGGCGCGGATACCGCTGCGCCACCGCTTCCGCATCGTCCATCCCGAACACGACAGCCCACGCCACCTATTGATGCACGCCGTGCCCAGGCCGGGTAGCGAACCGCTCGAATTCGACGGGCTGGTCCTCGACCTGACTGCCGAGGCCGATGCCACCGAGGCCCTGCTCGAGGTGCAACGGCGCCTGCAGACGGCGCAGCGCAACGAGAGCCTGGGACTGCTCGCCGGCGGCGTGGCCCACGACTTCAACAATCTGCTCGGAGCCATCCGCGGCAACGCTGAGCTGGCCCTGGGCAAACTGCCGGCGACCCATGAGGCGAAGCCGCGCATCGAACGTGTGCTGCAGGCAACCGACCGGGCTGCCGGCCTGGTCAAGCAGATCCTCGCCTATGCCGGCAAGGGTTCGATCGAGATCCGCCCCATCGACGTGGCCGAGGAATGCCGCGTCCTTGGCGAACTGCTCAAGCACGCCGTCGCCAAGGAGATCACCATCAGGCTGCAGGTCGACGGACGGCCGCCGCAGGTGCTGTTCGATCCCGCCCAGCTGCAACAAATCATGGTCAACCTGATCGTCAACGCCGCCGAGGCCTACGACGGCAGCCCTGGCGTTGTTGAAGTACGCGTGGCGCGCGATGGTCGACTGGAACGCTTCGTCAAGGTCGAGGTCATCGATCACGGCTGCGGCATGGATGCCACGACACAGGCGCGCATGTTCGAGCCCTACTTCACCACCAAGAAATCCGGCCACGGCCTCGGTCTGGCCGCCGTCCAGGGCATCTGCACCGCCGCCGGAGCCCAGTTGCTGTGCTCCTCCGTCCCGGGCAAGGGCACGACCTTCACCGTGCTCATGCCGATGGCCTCCGATTCGGGACATGCGCCAACCTATTGCACCCCGCGGCCGGCTGCCGGCAGACATCTGCTGATCGCGGATGACGACGAGCTGACGCGCGAGGCAGTCGCCCAGATGGCCGTCCAGCTTGGCTACACCGTCGAGGTGGCCGGTGGCGGAGACGAAGCCGCCCGACTGCTGACTGATGCCAACCGATCCTACTCCGCCGCGATCATCGACTGCGTCATGCCCGATCGCGACGGCACCGAGGTGGTCCGCGAACTGCGCCTGGCTGGCGACCGACGTCCGATGGTGCTGGTCAGCGGCATGGTCGAGGCGGCCCGCATCGGCACCGGCATCCTCGACCGTAAGACCCGCTTCCTCGCCAAGCCGTTCTCCAAAGCGATGCTAGAGCGCACCCTGCTGGTCCTGCTGCGACCGGAACCGAGCGACGGCTACAGTGGATCCAGCACCACCTTTGCCGCCATGCAGCGCGAAAGCAGCCTCCATATGGCCATACGCCCCGGGCCCAAGGATAGCGACGCCGACTAGCACGTGCGTGCAAACGCACGCACGTGCCGGCATCCGCACGCCGACGATGTTGCGCCGGAACGCACGCTACTGCATAATGCGGGCATGACCGCCCCGCCCGAGTTTCCCGAACTGTTCGCCGCCCACCTGCGCCGTCGCGGCACCAACCTCGCCGAGTTGGCGCCGCAGGTCGGTGTATCGGCCAGCACGCTGTCGCGCATCCGCACCGGCGTCCGTTCGGCCACCGAGACCCAGGCCAGGCGCCTGGCCACCGCCCTGGGCCTGGCCGGCGAGGAGCTGGAGGACTTCGTCGCCGCCGCCCTGCTCCAAGCCATGCCCAAGGCGGTGCGCGAGCGGCTGCGCACCGCCGAGGACCTGGCCGGCGCGGCCCAGGCGCGCACCTCGCGCATGGCCCGCGATCTGGGCCGTTTGCGCAGCGACACGGGTTTCCACGACGGCTTGTGGATCACCTGGAGCCGGTCGTTCTTCAACGACGGGCGCATCCAGCGCAGCCTGTTGCGCCTGGAAGGCGGCGGTGCCGAGCTGCGCGCCGGCGAGACCGGGCTGGTCCGCTATAGCTACCATGGCTCGATCGAGACCCTGGGCGACAAGCTGTTCATCCGCGTCGCTGAAGACCGTGGCGACGCCGAGTGGGTGCAGATCACCTGCCATTCGCTGTTCGACCTGGCCAGGCCGACGTTCCTCTACGGGCTGGTCAGCGGGATCAGCGGCACCGACGTGCGCCATCCGCTGAGCTGGCCCTGCGCCGGCCGCATCCTGCTGCTGCATGCCGGCGCCCTGGCCGACGCCCCCGAGCGCAGCGAACTCGCCCGCCAGCTGGAATCCCTGATCGGCGCCTTCGACCCATCACGCCTGCGCGGGGCTTGGCCGTCTTTCCTTGGCAACGACGACCACATCCGCACCGCTCTGCAACTCGGCGACGAACGGCTGGAGGACGCCATCGTGCGACTGACCGACAACCGCCTGGGCGAGGATGGCATCCTGCGCGCCGCGTTGGGCTAGCCGCAGCCTAGCCGCGCTCTTCCGGCGGGCGCACCTGGCGGAAGGCCCGCCACAGCAGCAGGTCATAGAGGATCTTGCTGCCCGATCCGACCACGAGCGGAGCAACCACGGCGGTACCGGCCATCAGCGGTCCGGCGATGGCTGCACCAACGGCCCAACCGGCGACCCGGACGATGCCGGTGATGCCGGCGGCGGCGGTGCGCTCATGCGGCTGGACCACCGCCATGACGTAGGATGAGCGCGTCGGCACGTCCATCTCGACCAGCCCCTCGCGCAGCAGAAAGAGGACGGCCGCCACCCATAGGTTCGGGGCAAAGGCGACGGTCATCAGCAGCAGCGAGGATGGCAGATGGGTGAACACCATGGTCTTGACCAGCCCGATGCGCTTGGCCAGCCAGGCCGCGCCGAGATGCGAGACGGCGTTGAGGATCTTGGCCCCGGCGAACAGGCAGCCGAGCATCAGCGGCCCGGCCTCGAAGCGCTTGGTCAGGATGTAGCTAATGCCGGCGGCGGTGAGCAGGCCGCCGCCGATGGCGTCGAGCGAGAACAGTCCGGACAGCCGGGCGATGGTGCGCCGGCCCTCAGGTGTCACCGGCGGCCGGACGAGTGGTGCCTCGACCTGCGACGACATGCCCCAGGCCAACGGCACGCTGACCAGGCCGAGCAGCGCCAGCGCCGCCAGCAGCCAGCGGCAGGCATCGACCTCAGCGAGGCCGAACGCGGCTACCAGCAGGACGGGCAGGGCGGCGGCCAGCGAACCAACGCCGCCAGCCACGTCCTGGGCCATGCTGTACCAGGCAAAAGTCCGGGTGCGGTTGCTGTCGTCGGTCGTGCTCGGCAACATCGCCTGTTCGAGATTGATCGCCGCACTGCGGTCCTTGCCCATGCCGTTGAGCATGCCGAGGAACGCGGCTGCGATCAGCGCTCCATGCCAGGCCGGGGCCAGCCAGGCCAGGGTCGTCCCGCCGACAGCGGACAGCAGCGCCAGCACGACCAGGACGCGCCGGCGCCCCCACACATCACCGCGCCAGGCGACCAGGGCCGAGGCCACCGCAGCCCCGGTGAGACCGGACGCGACCAGCAAGCCGGTGACCATGGGCGGCAGGGCCGCGGTGGCCGCATAGGTTCCCAGCAGGACCCCGGTGCAGCCGGCGATGGCGGAACGCAGAGCCGCTGCGACAGTGATGCGGGTACGGTCGAGCATGCGGCCAACAACCTTGGCACGCTGCTCTCGCTGCGCCAGTCCCACCTGCATATCGCCAGGCAGGTTGATCCCAACCTGATCCGCCACATACTTGCGGCACCATGCCAACTGCCTTGGTCGTCGATGATTCAGGAGCCTCGCGGACCCTGCTCAAAGGATTGCTGACCCAACAAGGTTTCACCGTACATGAGGCCGTCGATGGAGAGTCCGGCCTGCGTTCTCTGGTGGAGCATTGGCCAATCGACTTGGTGCTGCTCGACTGGCACATGGAGCCGATGGACGGCCCGGAGTTCCTCCGTCAAGTGCGCGATGATCCGCGCACCGTCGGGGTGCCGGTGATCATGATCACCGCCGAAGCCAGCCGCCAGGCCGTGATCGATGCCGCCCAACTCGGCGTACAGGGCTATGTGATCAAGCCGTTCAAC
Organism: Planctomycetota bacterium; assembly: GCA_038203025.1. Taxonomy (GTDB): domain Bacteria; phylum Planctomycetota; class UBA11346; order UBA11346; family UBA11346; genus UBA11346. The sequence continues at coordinate 4,859 of JBBREK010000127.1, read as the reverse complement.
AAGCAGAAGGTGGCGGAGCGTATCGCCTCGCTCGGACTGGCGGCAGGCTGATCGTGCGCGTCCCGGCCAACGGCCTGCAGCCCGGCGCCATCCTGGCAGAGGCCGTACGTGGTCCTGGTGGCCGCCAGCTGGCCGTAGCCGGTACCGCCCTGACACCGCAACATCTCGTCGTCCTGCGGGCCTGGGGCATCGAATCGGTCGAGATCGGCGAGCCGCCGGCTGACCCCGACCGAGAACGCCTGGTCGCAGCCCAGCGCGTGGTCGCAGCCAGATTCCGTGGCCAGCCCGCAGACCATCCGGCGGTGCGCGCCCTGTTCCAGGCAGCGGTGGCTCGCGAACTGCAGCGATGCCCGTGACCCCGACCATCGACGGGATCCTCGCCGCCGCCGGCGAGCTACAGGCCCTGCCGGACTCCTGGCAACACCTGGATGCGGTGTTGGCCCGCAGCGCGGCGACCACCGCGCACATCGCCGAGGCCATCGCCCAGGACCCGGGACTATCGATGCGCCTGCTGCGTCTGGCCAACAGCCCGATGTTCGGACTCAGCCAGCGCATCGAACGACTGTCCCAGGCGGTGCACCTCATCGGCACCCGGCAGTTGCGTGAACTGGCCCTGGCCGTCTCGGTGGTGGATCTGGTAGGACGCAGCGGCCGGCGCGATCGCGTCGCCAGCTATCTGCGCCACAGCACCTCGGTCGGCCTGTGTGCGCGCGCCATCGCCTCGCGACGGCGCGAGGCCAACATCGAGCGGTTCTTCGTCGCCGGCCTGCTGCACGACATCGGCCGGTTCGTGCTCGAACTGGCCGAACCGGACCTGGTTGCAGACCAGCAGACCCAGGCCCGGCAGCGTGCGGTGCCGATCGAGACGATCGAGACGGCCAGCCTAGGCTTCGACCACGCGGCGATCGGCGGCGCTCTGCTGCGAAGGTGGAACCTGCCGTCCACCCTGTGCGAACCGGTTGCCTGGCACCACCTGCCATCTTCGGCACCAAGCCAACGGGTGGAGACGGCGACCGTGCACCTGGCCAGTGTAGCCGCTGAACTGCTCGGCCTGGACGATGGGGAAGCCGTGAGCACCCCGCTCGACCAATCCGCGTACGATCTCGTCGGCCTCGACGCGGCCGACCTGATCGGGGCGGTCAGCGAAGCCGCCTCCGCCCTCGCCGAGACCCTGACGGTCCTGGTGGGAACCGCAGCATGAGCGAACTCTTCGACTCCTTGGTTTCGCTGGATGCCAGCCTGGCCGGGTGCACTGCCTCCGAGAGCGTGCTCAGCACGATGCTGCAGCACCTGCCCACGTTGCTGCCCTGCGACGGCTGCGCCCTGGCGCAGATCGATGACGCCACCCTGCTGCCGGTTATCAGCACCACCTCGCCTAGCGGCCAAAGTGGGCGCTTCGGGAGGCTGCTTGCCACGGCAATCGACAAAGGGCTGTTCGCTCTCGCCCTGCGTCGCGGACAGGGCGTCATCGACGAGCTTCCCGATCGCCAGGTCCTGCTGCTGCAGGCCTGCGCCACCCCGACCCACCTCGCCGGGCTGTTGCTGGCCGTCTGTCCGGCCGAGGCCGCCCAGGCGGACCTCCTGTCTGCCATCGCCCTGGCCGCGACTCGCTGCGGCGCCGCGCACGAGAACCTGGTGCTCAGCCGCCGCATCCTCGCCCACGCGCACGGACTTGAGCAGGCGGTGGAGGAGCGGACCCGCGATCTGGCCTCGGCCCGCGACCGGGCCGAGGCCGCCTCGCGAGCCAAGAGCTCGTTCCTGGCCACGGTCAGCCACGAGCTGCGCACGCCGCTCAATGGCATCATCGGCATGACCGAGCTGATCCATGGCGACGAGCCGGATCCGCTGCGCCGCGACCGGCTGGCGGTGGTACACTCCTGCGCCGAGGACCTGCTGCGCCAGATCGACGGCATCCTCGACCTGTCGCGCATCGAAGCGGGCCGGGTCGACCTCCGTCCGACCGAGGCCGATCCATCGGCGGTGGTCATGCACATCCTGCGCACGCTGGCTCCGCGGGCCGAAGCCAAGGACATCGAACTCGCCTGGCTGCCCGCCCCCGGCTTCCCCGCCCGGGCGGTGATCGATGCCGGACGCCTCCGCCAGGTGCTGATGAACCTGGTTGGCAACGCCCTGAAGTTCACCGACCGCGGCTCGATCCTGGTGCGTGGAACGGCCGAAGCGTGCGATGGCGCCTGCCGCCTGACCTTCGACGTCGTCGATACCGGCCTTGGCATCGCCAACGAGGCCCAAGACAAACTCTTCACCCCCTTCATCCAGGCCGACGAATCGATCAACCGCCGCTTCGGTGGTAGCGGCCTGGGTCTCAGCATCTCGCGCGGCCTGTGCCAGGCGATGGGCGGTGATCTCACCCTCAACAGTGTACCGGACCAGGGTTCGACCTTCACCGCCATCGTCACCGCCCACTCGGCGCAGCCGGTGAAGAACCAGCCAAATGGTCAGGCCCATGTCGATGTGTCCGGCCCGTGCGGGGAGTCGGTCCGTCTTGGTCTGGCCCGGATCGGTGTCAGCGTATCGCCGACCCGTCCAGGCGACATCCTGATCCTCGATGGCGACGAACCGGGCTGCGCCGACCGCCTCGTCGACCTGCCGATCGACCACCCCATCATCGTCCTCACCTCGCTGAGCAGACCCCCCTGCATCGCTGCGGCACTGGCCAAGAGACGGCAGCGGTTGGTAAGCAAGCCGCCAGACCCGGAGGAGCTTGCCGCAGCCATGCGCGAGCTGCGCTCTGGCAAACATCAGACCACGCGCATCGATCGGGGCAGTGCTGCACTGAGCGGACTGCAGGGCCGGCGCGTCCTCTACGCCGACGACCAGCACGTGAACCGCCTGGTGGTCAGCGGACAGCTCCAACGTCTGGCCATCGCCACGACCCTGGCGACGGGCGGTGCCGAGGCCGTCAGCCTGGCTCTGTCCGGAAGCTGGGATGCCATCCTGCTCGACTGCCAGATGCCGGAGGTCGACGGTTTCACCGCCGCCGCCCGCATCCGCGCCGGAGGCTGCCGCACCCCGCTGATCGCGGTCACCGCCCACGCCATGGCCGGCGACCGTGAGGAATGCCTGCAGCGTGGCTTCGACGACTACCTGGCCAAGCCAGTCCGTCCCACCGAGCTCGCTGCGACCCTGACCCGCTGGTTCACGCTCGAAAGCGAGCCGCCCGTCAACCAGCCACCATCCCGCCTCGACTCCCTGCGCGCTGAGGTGGGATCCGACGTGCTGCGCGACGTGCTGCTGGCCATGCTTGGCGAGGGGCCGACCCTGGTCGCCGAGGCGGTGGCCGCCTGCGGACGCGGTGACCTCGCCACCGCCGGCAAGCGGGCGCACGCCCTCAAGGGTGACGCCGGCAACCTGGGTCTGGATCTGCTTGCCGACGTGGCCCGGGCCCTGGAGCAGACAGCCCGTCTCGGCGACCAGGCCGGGGCGACGGCTGCCGCCCAGCGGCTGCCTGGTTTGTGGGAGCGCGCCGCTGCCGATCTCCGGCTGGCACTTGATTCCCCCGGTGCATAGCCCCAACTTCCTACCGGTCCTGGCTTGACCACCGCCGCCCGGCGGCAATGCCTGGGCGCGTCCACCCTCTCTCGCGAGCGCTACGTCATGCCCGGCACCGCCACCCTGACCGTCGACGGCCAATCCTACGAACTCCCGACCCTGATCGGATCCGAGGGCGAGAAGGCCATCGACATCTCCAAGCTGCGCGATCGCAGCGGCTACGTCACCTACGACCCCGGCCTGGGCAACACCGGCATGTGCAAGTCGTCGATCACCTACATCGACGGCGACAAGGGCATCCTGCGCTACCGTGGCATCCCCATCGAGCAGTTCGCCAACCATCCCAACTTCGTCGAAGTCGCCTGGCTGCTGATCAATGGCCGCCTGCCCCTGAGCAACGAACTGGCCTCGTTCTCCGAAAAGCTGACCCGCAACGCCCCCCTGCACGAGGCGATGCGCCACCACTTCGAAGGCTTCCCGGTCAACGCCCCGCCGATGGCCGTGGTCTCGGCGATGATCTCGACGCTGGCCTGCTTCCACCACCAGTTCCTGACCATCGACGACGACGCCCAGTTCGAGGAGCTGGCCGCCCGCCTCATCTCCAAGGTACGGACCATCGCCGCCTACGCCTACAAGCGTAGCCTGGGCCGGCCGTTCATGTATCCGGATCCACGCCTGCGCTACTGCGCGAATTTCCTGCACATGATGTTCTCCTCGCCGTACGACCAGTACCTGGTCGACCCGGACATCGAGGACGCGCTGAACCTCATCTTCATCCTCCACGCCGACCACGAGCAGAACTGCTCGACCACCACCGTCCGCGTGGTCGGATCGTCGAAGGCCAACCTCTTCGCCTCGTGCGCCGCCGGCATCGGCGCCCTGTGGGGTCCGCTGCACGGCGGCGCCAACGTCGAGGTCATGGACATGCTCGACCGCATCCACCAGGGCGGCACGACGCCGGAGAAATACCTAGAGTTGGCCAAGGACAAGAGCAACCCCGCCCGCCTGATGGGCTTCGGCCACCGCGTCTACAAGAACTACGACCCGCGGGCCAAGCTGCTGCAGCAGGCCTGCGAGCGCGTCTTCGCCAAGCTCAAGCGCAAGGACCCGCTGCTCGACATCGCGCGCAAGCTGGAGGAACTGGCGCTCAAGGACCCTTACTTCGTCGAGCGTAAGCTCTACCCCAACGTCGACTTCTACTCCGGCCTGATCTTCCGCGCCATCGGCATTCCAACCGAGATGTTCACGGTGATGTTCGTCATCGGCCGCCTGCCCGGTTGGATCGCCCAGTGGAAAGAGCAGCACGACCAGGAGAAGGTCGGTCGCATCGTGCGCCCGCGCCAAGTCTA
>JBBREK010000126.1:0-12645 GCA_038203025.1 Planctomycetota bacterium | reverse complement strand
GAACCGCGAACCGCGAACTGTGATTTCTGCGAAGAAGCGGAGCGTCGGTCGCTGCCTGCTTGCCGCCGGCTGCTGGCTGCTGGCGGCCAGCCCGTCGCTCTCTGCACTTGAGAGTACCGAGCCGCTGCTCCCCGAGGCGGCGACGGCGGTGCACAAGGCGGTGGCCTGGCTGGGGCGCAACCAACGCGGCGACGGCAGCTTTCCCGGCAACCAGGGCAGCACCTCGGGTGTGGTCGGTGCCGCCGCCATCGCCCTGATGTCGCAGGGCCACCTGCCCGGTACCGGCGAGTACGGGGTGCAGACGTCCAAGGCGCTCAAGTACATCCTCGACAACGCCCAGCCGGACGGACTGCTGTGGCAGCCGAAGATGGGCGGTCATGGTCCGATGTACTCGCACGGCTTGGCGGCCCTCGCCCTGGCCGAGGCCTGGGGTCAAAGCGGCGACCGGCGTCTGCGCGACGTCCTGCGCAAATCCATCGACCTGATCTGCGCCACCCAGAATCAGAAGGGCGGCTGGCGCTACCAGGCCAAGATCGCCGACGACGACCTGTCGGTGACGGTGATGCAACTGATGGCCCTGCGTGCCGCCCGCGATGCTGGCATGGAAGTGCCCAAAGAGGTCATCGACGCCGGCATTGAATACGTCAAGAACTGCCACAACGCCAAGGGCGAGGGCAAGGACGGCGGCTTCAGCTACACCACCAACGGTGGCAGCGGCTACCATCGCTCGGCCGCTGGCGTCGCCTCGCTGCAGGTTGCCGGTGATTACCGCGCCTCCGAGGTGGTCGAAGGCATCGAATACCTGATGGGTTTCAAGCCCGTCACCAACGTCGACCAGGACAAGGGCGAATGGTACTACTATGGCATATACTATGCCGCCAACGGCATCTACCAGGCCCAGAGCCTGGGCGCCCAGGGCAAGCGCTGGTTCGCAACCTGGTATCCGCTGGCGGTCAAGGACTTGGTCTCCCGTCAGCAGGGCGATGGCCACTGGAAGGGCTCGCACGAGACCTACGACACCGCCATGGCCATCCTCGTCCTGACCATCCCGTACCGCTACCTGCCGCTCTATCAGCGATGATCGGAGTCCGCTGGGTTGTTCCGCTGCTTGCTGCGGTCGTGCTGTGCACTGCGGACGGACTGGTCATCCCGACCCAGGGGGCGCCCGTGATCGGGTCGCTGGAGGTCACCGAAGCTGGGGTCGGCAGCGCTGGCCGACCCGTCCCGTGGGCCAACGTCGCCGTCTTCGCCCTGCATCGTCAACCAGCACGGGCCATCGGCGGTGGGGTGGTTGGACGCGATGGCTCCGTGCTGCGTGGACTGCCTCGGGTGCTCGACCAGGGAACCCTGAACTGGACCAGCGATCTGCTTGGACCGCGGCAGCAGAAGCTTGAAACGGTCGCCGCCGTGATCCTCGGTCCGCTGACATTGGACGCCCTGCCCGATCTTCTTGCCGGAGGACCGGGAGCCCTGCTGGTCAACGGCGAACGCCTGGCAGGTACGCTGACCTTCCTCAACGGCGAAGCGGTCGGCCTCGACACCGGTCGACGGGTGGCGCAGGTGCCACGTGGCCGTGTCACCGCCATCGTGCTGCGTCAGATCGAGCCGGCGCCGCAGGCGTGCACCTGGCTGATGTTGGCCAACGGCGACCGCATCCCGGCCGGCGGCGACCCGGGGGCATCCCCCGCTGCCGTTATCGCTGGTTGGAATGCCGGCCCGGGTTTTCTCCCACTCGGCCAGACCGTCCCCAAGCGGATGTTGGCGATCGACCGCATGTCGTCGACTCTACCGATCCGCCCCGGGACTGGCTTCCCCACCGAGGTCGGTGGGCTCGCCACCAACACCGGAGTCCGCCTGCCGGCGCGCGGAGAGATCGCCTGGGCGGCCAAGGGCTACGGCCAGTTCCTCGCCTGGGCGGCGGTCCCCGCTGGTGGCGAGGCAGTGGTAGCGTCGGTCGTGCTCGACGGGACGGTGGCGTGGGAGCAGACCCTGCAGCCGGACGCAGCCGCGACGCCGGTCAGCGTGCCCCTGCATGACGCCGCCGAGATCACCCTGCGCGCCGCCCCGACGGCGGACGGCGAGACCGCCGATCGTCAGGTGGTGTGGGGCATGCCGACGTTGGTGAAGTAGGGAGGTGGTCGCGATCCATACGCCCCAGCCCATGGGGGGGGGCGTGCGGATTGCACAGACCCGGGGTATACGCTAGCATCCGCCCCCATGCCCTTCGCTGGCAATCTCCGCACCCTGCCGTTGCCTGACGTCTTCCAGACGCTCAACAACATCAAGGCCACTGGCGTCCTGCGTCTGCGTTCCAACGCCGGCTCGCGCGATGTCGTCTTCCAGCAGGGCGAGATCATCGGCGTCGGCTTCCTGGATAAGGAGGCCCGCGAGGACCTGGAGCTGCGCCTGTCCCTGCTCGGCATCGACCAGAACCCCGGCGAGCGGCTGAAGGGCGTCACCTGGTACTGGACAGCGATGACCGCACGCAGCCAGGCCAGCCGGGCCGAGTTCGACGAGATCGTCCACGAGCAGGCCCGTGAGCAGTTGCACAATCTCTTCGCCTGGGCCACCGCCGATTTCGCCTTCGACGAGGCTGGACCCGGCAAGACGGTGGCCAACGAACTGGTGGCGCGCAGCCTCGAACGCCCGCTGTCCATCGATACGGCCACCATCCTGCTGGAGGCCGCCAAGCAGCAGGACGAGTGGGCCGAGCTGCGGGCGCGCATTCGCGACGAGACCGGCGCGGCGGCGATGGGCTCGTCGCCGGCGCTCGCTGTCCTGGCGGCGCAGCCGACTGCCGACGCCTTCGATCCGCCGGTGGAGCCCGAGGACAGCAGCTACCACCTCTATCTTGATGGCGAATGGCGCGGACCGTTCCCGCGCGAGCAGATCGTTGGGCTGGTGCAGACTGGCGAGGTGGCGCCGGAGACCTGGTCGTACGATCCGCTGACGCAAGATCGGCAGACTCTCGACCAACTGCTTGGCGGCGAGGCCCGCCGTATCACCCCGGACGAGCTCGAATCGCTGCGCCAAGCGGTCAAGGCGGCCGAGAACCGGCTGGCCGAGGAACGTGCCGGTCGCACCGCCGATCTCGCCGAGCTACGCGGTCTGGCCAGCGAGGTGCTGCGCCTGGCGCACGATTGCCAGCTTGGCGACCCGGCGATCACAGCGGTGGTCGAACGCCTCGGCGAAGTGGTCGGCGGCGAGGACCCTTCGATCGTCGCGTTGGCCGCCGAGACGGTGATCGTCTCGCTGGTCCGCCACCTGCGTGACCTCGGCGAGCGCGAGCTGAGCGAGGCGCGCACGCGCGCCGAACGTGCCGCGTCCCGCGTCGGCGAGCTCGAACGCGAGCGCACCGCGATGGAGGAGCAGCTCGCCGAGGCCGAGCGTCGCAGCGACGCCGAACGCGATTCGGTCAGCGTCCTGCGCGAACGTCTGGCCGCCGCCGCCGAGGACGCCTCGCATCTCAACCAGGAACTCGAACGCAGCCGCCGCGATCCCTCGCGACTGTCGACCGCCCGGATCACCGCCCTGCGCACGCCGGAGGCCATTGCCGCCGCTCGTGCCGATGCGGTCAAAGAGGCGGCCGGCCGCCCCGCCGAGCTAGAGCGCGAGCTTGGCCGCATGCGCGCCGAGCACGCCCGTCTGCTCAACGAGGTCGCCAACCTGCAGTCGCGGCTCGACGAGGACCGCGCCCGCCACGAGGCCGAGCTTGAGGCCAGCCGCGCCCTCGCCTCCAGCCTAAGCCAGCGCCAGGACCCGCCGACCGAGACGATCGGCAAGCCGGGCACCGAGCGCCACCAGGCCGCCAGTGACAGCTCCCTCACTGCCGAGATCGAACGGCTCAAGGCGTTGCTCGCCGAGGCCGAGGGGCGCGGCAGCGGCAGCGGCAGCGGCTCGGCCACGCGGCACGCCGTCGAGGAACGCGACCGGGTGGCGGCCGAGCGCGATGTAGCGCGCGGCGACACCGAGCGCCTGCGCAAGGACCTGCACCAGGCCCGTACCGAAGCTGCCCGTACCGCCGAGCTGGTGCGCGCCGCCGAGCAGGCCGAGCAGCGCGTCACCGCCGCCGAGGTCCGTGCCGCCGGCGCCGACCAGCGCGTCGCCGAGGCCGAGGCCCGGGCCGCCCGGGCCGCCGAAGAGCTGGCCGAGGCCCAGGTGGCGATGAAGCGGGCCGAGGAACTGCGCCATGCACAGGAACGAGCTGCCTACGAGGCGGCGCGGCAGAACACCCAGCTTGAGGTCCGCCTGCGCGAACTGGCCGCGCGCCTTGAGGACGGTGAGGGCCGCCTTGCCGAGCTCGACGGCTTGGCCGACCAGCTTGCCGAGGCGCGCCGGCACGCCGCCGAACTCGAAGCCGAGGCGGTGCGCATCCGCGCCGACCTGGCGGCGGTACGCGAGGCCGCCACCGGCAAGCTCGACCGCGCCAAGCGTCGGGTCGGTGAGCTGCGTGGCCGTCTGCGCGAGGCCAAGCGCGACCGCCAGTCCCTGGTGCCGTGGTCGTCGCCGGCCACCGCCACGTTCAGCGCCGCTCCGCAGCAGGGTCAGGTACCGTGGCCGTCCCCGGCTACCGCCAGCTTCAGCGCCGCTCCGCAGCAGGGCCAGGTGCCGTGGCCGTCGCCGGCCACCGCCACCTACGGGCCCGGCCAGCAGGCGCCGTGGACGCAGGCCGCCGCCGGTCCGGCACTGTCTCCGCATGGCGTTGAACCGGGTTCAGGCGCCACCGTGCGGACGACCAGCGGCACCTTCCTGCCCATGCCGATGCCCGACGACTCCTCGGCGCAGCGCCAGCGTGTGCCGCCGCCGCAGCAGCTGCCGGCGACGGTGCCGCATCAGGAGGTCGGAATGGTGCGCGGCCGGATCATCGCCGGCCCGTGGGTCCTGGCGGCGGCCGGCATCCTGCTGGTCCTCGGACTGCTGTGGTGGGGCGCGACCAGCGCCGTGCCAGTGTGCGAGCGGGCCCGGGTCAACGGCGAGACGGTGGCGGTGATCGCGCCAATCCCGGGGCGCCTCGACGATGTCAGTCTGCCGGCGAACGGCTGGGTCGAGAAGGGCGCACGGCTGGCGGTGCTACGCAACACCGACCTCGACACCATGCGACGCGACGCGCTGACCGACCGCAAGCTCGCCATCGAGACGCGGCTGCGTGCCGCCGAGGCGTCGTTGCGTCGCGCCACGACCGAGCACGACAAGCTGGCCACCGAGCTGGCCCAGCCGCCCCCGCTCCAGGAACAGCCTCAGGTCGTGCCGACCCCGCCGGTGGTCGCAGTGCCCGACCCGCGCCTCCGCCTGCGCGAGGAATACGCCGCCCGCATCATAGAACTGTCGGGTCAGCTCGATGACCTCAACGCCCGGTCCGACGAGATATCCACCGACCTCGCCGCCGAAAAGCTGCGACTCGACAACCTCAAGGAGAAGGACCTGATCGCGCCGGTCGACGGCATGATCGTCTCGATAGGCAACTCCGGCTCCTCGGTGATGCAGGGCGAATCGGTCATAACCATGGTTGATGCCCGCACTCTGGTGATCGACGCCGAGGTTCCGGAGGGGGCACGGATCGATGCCGGCATGCAGGCCGAGGTCTACCTTGGGACGACCAGGCTCGCGGCCAAGGTCCTCGGTCCGGACGAGATGCGCACCGGCAAGCTGGCGCAGACCCCGCCGGTGACGGCCGGCTACCGCCGCGTGCTGCTGCTGCCCGAGAATCGCGCTGCCCTGACCCAGGCGTTCAGCAAGCAGGCGCGCATCGCCTTCACTGGCGGCCAGCCCGGCTTCCTCGGCGCCCTCGGCCTGTGGATGCGGGGTTTCTGAGTCGGCCCGACGGACCGCGGCAACGCGGTCGTCTACCCGGGTAGCACGCCGATGCGGTTGTCCTGGCTGAACGACGCCAGCGCCTTCCCGCCGCGTAGCAGCCGACCGCTCCACTGCACGGCGCAGCCGGCTTCCCAACGCGTGTCGAAACGCAACTCGGCCTCCAGCCGGTCGCCGGCCTTCGCCGCCAGCGGCTTTTGCAGTGGCAGGTAGATCTGCTCCCAGTGCGTTGGCGGCGCCAGCGGACTGGTCGTCAGGGATACGCCCTCCCAGAGCTCGGCCTGCCACCACAGGCACAGGCCATGCACCTGTCCGCCGGGCAGGGTCCAAGCGGCCGTACAGCGACGCCGGCTCGCTTCATCGCCAGGGAAGCGCATGCGATCGATGCACTGGGCGGCGCGGCCGCCATCGAGCAGCTCGCGTGGATCCAGGGTGCGGACGTAGCCGTTCTGCAGGGCAATGGTGCGGGCGGCGGATAGGTCAACGCCCTGATGGTCGGCGAAGACATCAATGCCGCGCTGTACCGTGTCGCCGACGACCGGGCAGAGCCACTGTTCGACCGCGGCCGGGATCATCCGCCCGCCCGGGGTAAGCCAGCGCCGAGCGTCGCCCAGGCTCTCGACCATGTGCTCCTCGCCGGCGAAGTGGCCGAGGATCTCCGAGACCACCAAGTCGACCGGTTCTGGCGGGGCCAGTTCATGCGAGAAACCGTGCGCGAAGCGGATGCGTGTGGCCCGGTTGTCCTTGGTCGTCTGCCGGGCCAGCCGGATCACCCCGGCATCGCCGTCGCAGGACCAGACGCTGCGCGCCCCGGCGCGCTCGCAGAGGATGGAGAGGAAGCCGGTGCCGGTGCCGAGGTCGGCGACGCGGGTGCGTTTCGGCTGGATGGCCAGTCGGATGGCCTCGGCGTAGGCCTGGTTGCGGATGCGGTCAGCGAGCAGCCGGCGTTGCGATTCGATCACGGCTGCATGTTCGTGGCCCTGCTGCGTCGCGCCAGTCATGTCAAGCCACGCCCGCCCCGCCCCCCACGCCCTGGCGCGTCCAGGTTGCGCTGGAGGTCCTTCCGGGCTAGAACCATGGTAGAGGCATCGCATGACATCACCCAAGACCGAACGCACCGCCCGCCGGGTCTACACCGTGCTGGTGGCCGACGACGACGAGCAGATCCGCTCGCTGGTGTGGGAGTTCCTCGCTTTCGAGGGCTTCCGCGTCCTGCCAGCGCGCAACGGCCACGAGGCGCTGGAGGTGCTCGGCCGGCATGGCGACAGTGTCGACCTGCTGCTTGCCGACGTGGTCATGCCCCGCTTGGGCGGCCGCGACCTAGCTCTGCGCGCCTGCGAGTTGCTGCCGCATCTGCACGTGCTGTTCATGTCCGGCTACGGCGACAACCTCGACTTCCGCGCCGACTTCCCCGAGGCCACGGTGTTGGAAAAACCGTTCCAGGCCGAGCACCTGGTCGAGGCGGTGCGCGCTGTGGTCAAGCGCCGCGGCTGAATCCTGAGGACGAAGAACTGAACCTACATGCCGCAGTGGGTTTGCGGTTCGCGGTTCGCGGTTGGACCGTCGATTACGAACCATATTGGGTTTACACGTGGTCACCTGTTTGGTGAACACCATCAACACACACAACACGTGTCGCGACAACCGCGAACCGCGATTTCTAGGATTAGCGCTTCACCGCCGCCTCCCAGGCAGCGTGATCCTTGGGCTGGAACGTCTCGACCGGGAAGCTGTCGCGGACGATGCCGCGCAGTTCGGCGTGGTCCTTGATCCGCCCCAGCGCCAGGGCCTGGATGAGGACGTTGCCGATGGCGGTCGCCTCGACCGGGCCGGCGATGACCTGACGGCCGCAGGCGTCGGCGGCCATCTGCATGAGCAGGCGGTTCTTCGAGCCACCGCCGACGATGTGCAGGCGCGACAGCTTCTGGCCAGTCAGGTGCTCCAGCGTGTCGAGGGCCCGGCGGTAGGTGACGGCCAGGGATTCCAGCGCGCAGCGCACCGTCGCGCCGACGCCCTCGGGGACCGGCTGTCCGGTCTCGCGGCAGTAGGCGGCAATCTTCTGCGGCATGTCGCCGGGGGCGGCGAAGCGCGGATCGGTGGGATCGATCAGCGACACTAGCGGCTTGGCCTCGCCGGCCAGGCGGGTGAGGTCGTCGTAGGACAGCTCCTGCCCCGCCGCCAGCCACGAGCGCCGGCATTCCTGCACTATCCACAGGCCGACGATGTTCTTGAGGAATCGCACGCTGCCGCCCAGGCCTAGCTCGTTGGTATAGTTCTCGGCCAGCGCCGCGGCGGTGCAGTTCGGCTCTGGCGTCTCGACGCCAAGCAGCGACCAGGTGCCGCAGGACAGGTAGGCCCAGCCCTCGCCCTCGGCGGGCACGGCTGCGACCGCGGCGCCGGTGTCGTGGCTGCACGTGGCGATGATCTTGGCCTCGCCGGCGCCCAGCTCGAGCAGAGCGGGGCCGAGCACCGTCGCTGACTGCACCACCGCCGGGAACAGCCGTTCCGGCAGGCCGACGCGGCGGATCAGTTCGGCGCTCCACTGGCGGCTGTGCGGGCTGTAGATCTGCGAGGTCGAGGCCAGGCTCTCCTCGGCCACGCCGACGCCGCTGAAGGCCCAGTTGCACCAGTCGGCGATCATCAGGAAGCGGTCGGCCAGAGCAGTCAGACCGGGACGCCGGCTGGCGTCCCACTGCAGCTGGAACAGGGTGTTGAAGCCCAGGCTCTGAATGCCGGTCTCGCGGTAGACTAGGTCGCGCGGCGCCAGCAGGAAGACGCGCTGGAAGGCGGTGTCGTTGCGCCGGTCGCGGTAGTGGTAGGGCAGCGAGAGCACCGGATCCAGACTGCTCAGCAGCACGTAGTCAACACCCCACGAGTCAGCCGAGATGCCGTCGATGGCGCCCAGGGCGGCGGCCTTGCGGATGCCGGTGCGCAGCTCGTCGAGGATGCGTGGCAGGTCCCAGCGCAGACTGTCGCCGATGACGATGCCGCCGGTGGGAAAGCGGTGGATCTCGTCGAGCTCCAGCCGGCCGTCGGCCAGCCGACCGCGCATGACGCGGCCGCTCTCGGCGCCGAGGTCGCAGGCAAGGCAGGTCGTGGTCGTGGTCGTGGGCATGGCTGGTCTCCAGGGATCGAGGACCCTACGTGCCATGTGGGCGGAGGGTAGGGGGGACACCACCCGACCAGGGACCGTGGGCTTCAGCCCGCGAACGTCTCACGACGCGGGCTGAAGCCCACGGTCCTGGCAGGTTGACGTGCCCTGGCCCCAGTCGCACTAGGATGTTATACGAACCCTTGCTGCCCAGCCCTTGACGATATAATTCTGCCCCCTCCGATAGCTGGACCACATGGCCAAGACCGCTCCGCCTCCCGTCCTCGCACCGACTACCGACCCCTCGGCCGATGCCGAGGGCCCGACCCCCGTCGTCCAGCCGGTGATGAGCGTCGGCGACATCGTCGCCGTCCTGGTCAAGCAGGCGAAGAAGGGCAAGGTCACCTACGACCAGCTGAACGCCATCCAGGAGGAGGCGGTCAACGACCCGGCCAAGCTCGACGCGATCCTTGAGGATCTGGAGAAGCGCGGCCTCGAACTGGTCGAGGACACCAGCGATGGTGACGATGGCGGTGGCGGTGGCGGTGGCGGCGAGGAAGGCGGCGAGGAGGGCCAGACCGGCGCCTTCGAGAGCTACCAGGCTCCGGAGGAGAACGAGGCCGAGATCGGCGAGAAGATCGACGATCCGGTGCGCATGTACCTGTCGCAGATGGGCGAGATCCCGCTGCTCAATCGCGACCAGGAGATCGAACTCGCCCGTCGCATCGAGATCTACCGTGATGGCTTCCGCCGCAAGGTCATGACCACGCTGGATGCGGTGCGCCGCGGCATCCAGTGGGTCGAGGAGCAGAAGGAGATCTGGGAGCAGCAGGAGAAGAACGCCAAGAGCCACGGCTCCAGCCCGGCCCGCGACGAGCGCATCGACCGCGCCGCCAACCACCTGAATACGCTGCACCGCGTCACCACCCACGCCCAGGCCCTGTCTGACGGCGTCCTGCTCAAGGATGCGGAACGTCAGCCCACCGAGCAGGTGCGTATTGAGCGCGTGCTGCGCAACCGCCTGACCCGCGCCTACCGCCTGCTCGAAGAGATGGAGCTCGACGCCAAGACCGTGATCACGGTCAAGGACGACATGCTCGACATGCGCCGCCGCCTGTTGCGCCTCAAGCGCGAGATCGAGCAGACCAAGCGTCGCAAGTCACAGGCCAAGGAGAAGGAAGGCGAGCTGAGCCAGATCGAGAAGACCATCGGCGAGCCGATCGAGCGCTTCATCGAACGCTGCACCGCTGTCTCGCGCCGCTTCCGCCTCTACGAGGAGGCCAAGCAGAAGCTGTCGTGCGGTAACCTGCGCCTGGTGGTTTCGATCGCCAAGAAGTACCGCAACCGCGGCCTGTCGTTCCTCGACCTGATCCAGGAAGGCAACGCCGGCCTGATGAAGGCGGTCGAGAAGTACGAGTACAAGCGCGGCTACAAGTTCTCGACCTACGCCACCTGGTGGATCCGCCAGGGCATCACCCGTGCCATCGCCGACCAGGCGCGCACCATCCGCATCCCGGTCCACATGATCGAGACGATGGGCTAGCTGCGGAAGATCCAGAAGGACATCCTGCAGGACACCGGCCGCGAGCCGACCATCGAAGAAGTGGCCGAGCGCGCCGGCATCAGCGTCACTGAGTGCAAGCGCGTTATCCGCGTGTCGAAGCACCCGATTTCGCTCGACCGTCCGATCGGCGACAGCGACGACTGCTACTTCGGCGACTTCCTCGAAGACAAGAGCGCCGAGAATCCCGCGAACATCTCGTCCAACGAGCTGCTCAAGGAGAAGATCACCGAGGTGCTGGACACCCTCACCGACCGCGAGCGCGAGATCATCTGTCTGCGCTACGGCATCGGCGACGGCTACACCTACACCCTGGAAGAGGTCGGCCGCCGCTTCAACGTCACGCGTGAGCGCGTGCGTCAGATCGAGGCCAAGGCGATCAAGAAGCTGCAGCACCCGATCCGGTCGCGGAAGCTCGAAGGCTTCATCGACACCAAGACGTACTGACGGACAAGGACCGCGGGCTTCCGCCCGCGTCGCACGATATGCAATGGCGCGTCCGCGGCAGCTCAACCACCCGAGCCATGCGCAAGCAGCAGCGTGAACGCTGGGGGCACCAGCCGTTGGTGAAGGGTAAGCCGGCTCCGCCGGTCACCCCGCCATCGCCACCGGCGCCGCCCGACAAGCCGTGAACGACCGCCGGCCGCTCCGCGCCGGCCCCTGGTCGCTGGTCCATGAGGCCGGCGATCTACGTGATCTGCGCGTTGATGGCGTGCTGGTGATCAGCCGCATCTATGCCGCCGTGCGCGACGGCGGCTGGAGGACCATCGGCGGCGCCATGCGCGACCTCGACCTTGCCGTGTCGGCCGGTGGCTTCCGCATCTCCTATCTGCGCGAGCACCGCGCCGAGGGCATCGCCTTCGACAGCCGTGTCGAGCTGACCGGTACGGCGGACGGCCGCATCGTCGTGGCGATGCGCGGCGTGGCGGGTACCGCTTTCTCGCGCAACCGCATCGGTCTGTGTGTCCTGCACGATCAGGGCCTGGCCGGCGCCTGGGTGCGTATCGGCCATCCTGACGGCAACGTCGAAGAGACGCAGTTCCCCGATCGTATCGTGCCGCACCTGCCCTTCCGCGATGTCGCCGCGATTACCGTCCGTCCACGGCCGGGCCGTGAGGCGACGGTGCGCTTCCATGGTGAGGTCTTCGAGACCGAGGATCAGCGCAACTGGGGCGACGCATCCTTCAAGTCCTACTCGACGCCCGCGCACCTGCCGCGGCCAGTGACGGTGGCGGTCGGTGATGTGGTCGAGCAGCGCGTCGAGCTGAGACTGAGCGGTCCCGGCATGGCCCTGGCCGTCGAGTTGGACGGCGAGCCGACTCCGGCGCGGCTGGCTGGCCTGCGCGCCCTCGGCATCGACCGGCTGCGCAGCGGCCGGCCGATCAGCGACTTCCCGATCGATCTGGTCCTGCGCGGCGAACCCGCGTCCTGGCCGGATCCGGCCGGACTGCAGAAGCAGAAGCAGAAGCAGCTGCAGCTGGCCAGCGTGGTGGCGCTGCCGTCCGGAGCGTCGACCACCCCGACGGCCTGGGTCGAGCAGCTGCGTGCCCGCTTCCCCGGCGTGCCGGTCGGCGGCGGCAACGCCGTGCAGTTCACCGAGCTGAATCGCGACCGCCCCGTCGACGCTGCCTGGGATGTGCTCAGCGTGCCACTCGATCCCTGTGTCCATGCCGACGATGTGACCACCTTGCTGGACAACGTCCCGGCGATCGGCGCTGTGGCCTGCTCGGCCCAGGCCCTGGTGCGCGGAGTCGCGCTGCATCTGGTCCTGGCGCATGGCCGCCATCCCGCCCTGGCCGAGCGCCATCGCGGTGAGATCGGTGCGACCTGGCTGACCCGGGTCATCGCCACCGCTGCCGCAGCCGGTGTCGCTGTGTTGTCGCTCGGTCCGGCCTCGTACCTGGTCGACGATGCCGGTCGGCCGACAGTCGCGGGCCGTGCCTTGCTGCCATCCTGATCAGTCTCCGGCCGCACTCGACAGCGCGTCATCCGCCCCATCCTGCACACCCATGGAAGCGTGGCAGAGTGGTCTAATGCACCGGTTTTGAAAACCGGCGTGCCCTAACGGGTACCGGGGGTTCGAATCCCTCCGCTTCCGCCATTTTTTACCGTCGTTTGCGAACGCGGCGGATAGCCAGTCAGGGAGTTTCGTAACTCGTATGTCACAACTAGAGCCTGTCCC
>JBBREK010000125.1:0-12705 GCA_038203025.1 Planctomycetota bacterium | reverse complement strand
AACCACACCGCCGCTGCTGGCCAGCTGTCGATGGTCGAGGCCAGCGTGGTCGTGCCGATCTGGAAGCCGGCTCCGCCGCCCAGTCGCGACGAGTCGCGGTCATCGCCGGGTGCCGGCCCGACCCAGTTGGTGTCGATGCGTTCGGCGATGGCGCGCAGGGCGTCGCTGGCGACCGCGGTGGTCAGGGCCAGGGCCTCCTGCATGGTGGCGGCGTGATGCTCGCGCGTCGCGCGCACGCCGCTGCCTGGCAGGATGTCATGGAAGTGGCCGAAGCAGACGTGGCGCCAGGCATCGCGCAGATCGTCGGAGCGCACCGCGTGGCCGGTGATGGCATGGGCCACCGCCACCGCCGTGTCGGCCTCGGCGCAGGCCGCCTCACCGCGGCGGTTGCCGCGCTTGATTGCGCTCTGACTGGTCAGGCAGCCGCTGTATTCGGTGTTCAGTTCGCCGACGTGTACCGGCAGGCGGTCGCGCACCGTCTCCAGCTTGGCGAGAAAGCCGTCGAGTCGACCCCAGCGCCAGCGCGGGTAGGCCGGCCAACTATCGAGTTCGGCCATGCGGCGGATGTGCCGGCGGGTCGGTCCGCCGCCATGGTCGCCGATGCCAATGACATTCAGCCAGCCCTTCAGGCCGGTGAGATCTTCAATAGCAAACAGGTGCTTCGCCACATCGCCGTGCGGCTCGCCGTTGTACCAGGCCAGCTCGCGCCACAGCACCACCTCGCGACCGTCGATGCCCTGCCAGCGGAAGGCGGCCGGCCGATCGCTGGCGCCGGTGCGGCAGGCGTAGGTGTGACGGAAGCCCGCCTGGGCGAGCAGGCCGGGCAGGCTGGCGGCGTGGCCGAAGCAGTCCGGCACCCAGTCGACAGCGACCGCCGAGGCGTCCAGGCCGAGGTGCTCGCGGCACCACGCCCGGGCGAGCAGAGCTTGGCGGACGAAGCCCTCGCCGCCCAGGCAGTTGCGCTCGGCTTCGACCCACTGGCCGGCGACCACCTCCCAGCGTCCGCTGGCGACGGCACTGCGGATGCGATCGAACAGCTGCGGGTGATGCCGGCGCATCATCTCGTAGAGCGCCGCCTGGCTCTGTAGGAAAGTGAGGTCAGGGAATTCACCCATCAGCCGCAGCAAGGTGGTGAAGGTGGCGGCGCCGCAGGCCACCGTCTCGTGGTAGCCCCACTGCCAGTTCATATCGATGTGGGCATGGCCGATGCAGGTCACCACGTAGGTCTTGGCCAGGTCGGCATAGGGCAGCAGTGGCGCCTCGCCGTCGCGGACGGCATCGGCTGGGGTGGCGCCACGAGCCAGAGCGGCGGCGCAGGCGGCCTCGGCGCGGTCGGCGGCTACGGTGCCGTCGGCGGCGCCGCGAACCCCGAGGCCGCGGACGAAGCCAGCCTGGCCAGCGATGCGTTCGATTGCGGCGCGGTCGGCGGTGTGGCGGGCCTCAAGGATGGGGTTGGTGCTCATGCCGTCGATTGTACGAACCGGACCATCGGTGATATTGCCCGGCGATGGCACGCTATTCGCCCTGGATGACTTCGGTCGGATTTGTCTCCTGGAAATCGGAGGGGTCTGGCCACAAGCCATTCCATCTGGCGCGCCATCAGCTGAACCCCGGCCGGACCATCGGTACGCACCGTCACGACTTCGACGAGGCCTTCTGGGTCGAGGCCGGCTTTGGTTGGCACCGTATCGCCAGCAGCAGCGGCAGCCAGATCGCCCTGGCCGTCGGCGATGCGGTGTGCGTGCGCGCTGCCGACGCCCACGGTCTGCGTGCCGGTCCCGGCGGCCTGGTCCTGGTCAACGTCTCCTTCCCGCGCGCGGTCGGCGTGGCGTTGGCGCGCGGCCGGCAGGCGCACTGGCCCTGGCGACCCGGCGGCCCGCCGCGACAGCGTGCCCTGGCGCCGTCGGCGATGCAGCGGCTGCACGACTGGACCGCCGAGCTGTCGCGCGCCGACGCCGGACGGGCCGATCTCGACGCGTTCTTGCTCGACCTCGTGCGACTGATGCGCCGGCCCGAGGAGCGCGCCGGCTTGCCGCCGCGCCTGGCCCAGGCCACGGTCGCCTTCGCAGACAGCGGCGGCCTGACCGGCGGCACTGTCGCGCTGGCCCGCCTGTGCGGCTGCGGTGCTGCCCACCTCAACCGGTTATGTCGACGCTGGCACGGTTGCACCGCCAGCGAGGTGGTGGCGCGCCTGCGCCTCGACTGGGCCGGGCGTGAGCTGCGCCTGACCCCGCGTCCGATCGCCGACATCGCTGTCGCTTGCGGCATGCCGCATCTCGGGCATTTCTACCGTCGTTTCCGTACCCGCTTCGGCACCACGCCCAAGGCCTGGCGCGATGCCGCCTGGGGTCTGTTCGCGCCGCCTGCGCCTACTGCGCCTACTGCGCCTACTGCGCCTACTGCGCCTACTGCGCCTACTGCGCCTACTGCGCCTACTGCGCCTACTGCGGACGCTCGGCGCTCTTCCGTGCCATGAGCGCGGGCTGCGTCTTCCACGCCCCGCGTTCCGCCGTCCGTGCCGCCGCCTCGGTAGCCGTCAATTGGGCATCGAGCGCCCCAGGTGCCAGGCGGTACCGACGCCAATAGGCCGACAGTCCAGCAGCGATCAGTTCCTGCTGCGCGGACCTTCCCCCGACCCGCACGAAGGCGAGGACGCGGCCGTACTTGTCCATCGCCAGTTCGGCGCCGTCATCCCAGACCACGATGCGGGCGCCGGGTTTGGCCAGGGCGGCAAGCAGATCGCGCGCGGCGAAGCCCTCGGCCGCCTTCGGCTTGGTGTCGTCCCAGATCTCCAGAGTGTCGACGCAGAGCAGACGGATGTAGACGTCGCCGGCCAGTCCACGCTTGGCCGCTGGTGGCAGACCCGGCATCGCCTGGACGGTGAGGGTGTCGCCATCGACCACGCGCACGACCGTGGCTTCGACCTCGATAGCCGCCGCCACCGCACTCAGCAGCAACAGAATCAGTAGACGCATGCCGGCAGCATAACGCCCAGTCTGCGCTGGTCACCCTGCTCAGGACCATGGGGTTCAGCCTGCGCCAGTCACCCGTAAACCCGCACCGCTGCGATCGCCGCCGGCGCCTCACCGCGCCCAGTGACCTCAACGCGCAGTTGGTCGAGGCTGACCGTCTCGGCCAGGCGCAGACAGATCCGCCCGTGCCGGTTGCCGCGCATCTCCGCCAGCATGGCGCCCGTACCGTCGCGCAGCACGACCTCGCGCACCGCGTAAGGACTGATGCGGTCGTGATGGCGGAACAGCACGTGCTCCATCGGATGCTCGTAGTCGGGATCGGTGAACACCACCACCTCGCGCACGCATACCGCCTGCAGCCAGCGCAGCGTCACCGTGGGCAGTGGATCGGCCGGATCGGCAACCCACCAGTTGGCGGTGACGGTGGGCCGATGCCAGCCGCGGTTCAGCTTGGCGAATCCATCCAGCGGCGGCGCGAGCTCGACCGCCAGGGTCTGCGCCGCCGGCCGGCGCGCCGGAGGCCACCAGTCGAAGTCATGGAAGCCAAGCTTGGCAACGTCGCGCTGGGCGTGGTCACGGCGAACCGCGAGGACGCCGCTGACCAGCGCGTCCGAGGTGCGCACGCGCAGCTGCGGATTCGCACCGATGGCGGCCAGGACGTAGCGATCCCGGTCGAGCGTGGCGCCGGTGCCGATGGTCAGCGGCCGATCCGCTCCGGCGGACACCGGCAGCTCAAAGCGCTGCAGCACCTCGTCGGGGGTGTGGCTGCCATCGCGACTGCAGGCGCGTAGTTCGCACACCGCGATGGTGTCGGCGGCGGCGTCGACGCGCAGGGTGATGGCGGGCACCGGCCCGGCCGCCAGTGGCAACCACAGCCCGCGGTCGCTGTCGAGCGCCTCGCTGCCGGCGGCCGGCAGCCGGTCGAGTCGAAGTTGCGAGCTGACGGTGACCGCGGCCTGACTCGCGAGATCGTTGCCATCGGCATAGCGCACCGACGGCAGGTGCACGCCGTCGCGCAGCAGGCGCTGCTGCAGACGACCGATCAAGTCGCGCTCGGCCAACTCGTGTGGCAGGCAGGCGTGCTCGCGGCATAGCGCCGCGGCGGTGCCGGCGGCCTGGCCGCACAGCGCCAGCGTGCCCATGACGCGGGTGGTACCGAAGGCGACGTGACTGACGCTGATCACCCGGCCGCCGAGCAGCAGATTGCCGATGTTGCCCGAATAGAGGCAGCGGAACGGGAGGCCATAGATGCCGTGGGTGCGGATGTGGGTGCAGCCGGCGTGCGGGCTGTAGACGCCGTCGGCGGGGTGCAGATCGAAGGCCCAGCCGCCGTAGGCGATCTCGTCGGGGAAGCGCGTCTGCGCCACCACCTCGCTCTGGGTCAGGATGTGGCCGCCCTCGAAGCGCCGGCTCTCGCGCTTGCCCGGTACGTGGCCAAACCATTCCAGGGTCATCGTCCGGGTTTCGGGGAAGCGGCCGCTGTTCTTCAGCCAGCCCCACACGCCGTAGGCAATTTTCCATAGTTCCCATTTGATGCGTTCGGTATCGTGCACGGTGTCGAGGCGGCCGCCCCATTCGATCCACCATAGTCGGCAGCCGTTGTCGGTGCCCTTGAAGTTGCGCCAACGTGGGATCGCGCCCTCGATGTCGCCCAGGGCGAAGGCCGGCGGCACGAAGGGTACCTCGTAGCCGACGTCCTTGGTGTAGAAGTACAGCGAGTGGCCGAGCAGACTGCCGTACTCCTCGGCCGGGGCGAAGGGCTCATTGAACTCCTCAGCCGGTTCGGCGCCCATGCGGAAGGCGGCGCCGGCCTGGAAGCCGAGCACGCCGTCGCCCGAGCTGTCGAGAAACAGCGGCGCGGCGACACGGTAGCGGGTCTGGTTCTGCGCGTTCCACGCCAGCACCGCGGCGATGGTAGCGGCGTCACGCTTCTCGCAGCCATGCACAGCGGTGTTGAGCAGCAGGGTGAGGTTGGCCTCGCGCACCACCCACTCGATCAGCACGGTGTCGAAGATCAGCGGGTTGCTGTCGGGGTTGCGCCACAGGTTCTCGGTGAGGATCTCATCGATCATGCCGCCCTCGCGCGCCCAGCGGTTGTTCGAGCCCATGTGGCAGGTGGCGCCCAGTACCCACAGGCGGATCTCGCTGCTGGCGTTGCCGCCCAGCACCGGCCGGTCGTGCAGCAGCACGACACGACTGCCGGCGCGGGCCGCGGCGATGGCGGCGCAGCAGCCGGCCATGCCGCCGCCGACCACCACCAGCTCGGCGGCGAGTGTCTCGGTGCGGGGTTTGCGGGCGTGGACGGCTGGGGCGCGGGTGAGCATGCCAGATCTTCGCACGGCGGGGGTCCGTCGGCGAGGGGCGCGGACCGCCATGGATCGCATCGAAGCGGTGGTTACGATCCGGCATGGACGTGGCGCGTTGGCTGGCCGGAGCAGGAATCGTTGGCGACGGCGGCATGGCCCGGCGTCGGTTCATCGCCCGGGCCGGCTGGGACACTGGCGAGCGGCGGTTGGACGAACACCTGCTCTATGCCATCCAGCAGGGTAATGCCGTGCTGGAAAGCGGCGGTCGCGGCTGGCAACTCGGCTCTGGCCGCGCCTGTCTGCTGCCGCCGGGTCTGGCCTTCCGTGTACGCGCCGGCACGCCGCCGCCGCGGCTTACCCGCCTACGCCTGGCCATGGCCGAACCATGGGGTTCCGAACCGGTGGTATTCGCGGTAACGGCCGAGTTGCGCCGGGTGCTCGACCTGCTGGCCGACCGGCCGGACCCCGGCCTGGTCCAGGCGGCGGCGTGGGACTGCGCTGGCGGCCTGCTGCTGGCCACCGCCCTGGTTCGCGCCATCGCTGGTCGTGGCGCGGTCGGCCTGCTGGCGCAGTGCACCGCCCTGGTCGAGCGCGATCCCTTGATCACCCCGCGCGGCCTCGCCGCCGCCTGCGGCCGCAGTCACGACTGGTTCACCCGTGCTTTCCGCGCCGCCGCCGGCCGGCCGCCGCGCCGCTGGCTGGTCGAGGTGCGCGTTCGTCTGGCCGCCCAGCGTCTGGCTGACGGCGAAACCACGTGGGCGGTGGCGCAGCGCCTGGGCTGGCGCGACGCCAAACTGTTCGGCCGGCAGTTCCGCGCCGTACTGGGCGAACCGCCGGGTCGGTGGCGGCGGCGGATCTAGAACCGGCTCAGCAGGCCAGGCTGGCCTGCACCGCCGCCGGGTCGTCGACCCGGTCGGGCGTGGGCAGGCCGAGGCGCTGATACTGCTCAGGCGGCGCGTCGCTGGCCGCCATCAGGCGGACCAGTTGTGGGATGATGCGCGCCTCCAGCGCCGGATCGTGCAGCGGGGTCTGCTGGGCGTAGTCACTTCCCAGGTCGTAGAGGCGCGTGCTGCGCTCGGGGTTGCGATCGGGTCCGCCGCGTGGGAAGGCCATCACCGGGCAACCCTTGGTGTGAATGAAGCCCTCGTGGCGCTGCCACGAGCGCAGCTCCTCGACCGAGTAGCGGCTGCGCATGTGCGTCGGCATGGTGGTGTAGTCGAACAGCGGCTGGTTGCCGGCGGCGCCCGGGCCGCGCATGTAGACGTAGCGGCCGTCGGTCCAATTGACGTGGCCGCCGAAGATGCCGTAGAGCGCAGCCTCGCGGATCGGCTCGTCGCGCTCGATCACCTGGCGCAGCGGCTTGCCTTGGACGTGCTCGGGGATGGGTTGGCCGAAGAACTCCAGCAGGGTCGGGGCCAGGTCGATGGTCTGCACCAGGCTGTCGCGGCTGGTGCCGCGCACGCCGCTGCGCGGGTCCCACATCCACATCGGGATGTGCGCCGACTCCTGGTACCACGGCATCACGCACTTGCCCCACCAGTCGTGCTCGCCGAGGAGGAAGCCGTGGTCGGTGTTCACGATCAGCATCGTGTCCTTCCACAGGTCGAGCTCGTCCATCAGGTCGAGGACACGACCGAGATTGCGGTCGCACATCGACACCAGCGCCAGGTACATGCAGCGCATGTGCTCGATGCCGCGCGGGTCGTCGGCGGTGCGCTCGTACTTTGGCCAGTCCAGCACGCTGTCGTCCCAGTCGTGCGGATACAGCGCCTGCCATGCCTTCTGGGTAAAGAAAGGTTCGTGCGGATCGAAGGTCTCGATCTGGCAGAACCAGTTGTCGAAGGCGGCGTTGCGGCGCACGAACTCGAGGCCCTTGTCGAAGGTCACGGTCTGCGGCATCGACGCCTCGGTGGTGAACTGGGTGCGGTTGATCCAGTCCTGCGTCGTCAGGTCGTTGAAGGTCATGCGCGGCTTGGCCCCGCCGCGGTTACGGCAGCGCTGGTGGTCGGGCACCGGCCCGGCCCAGCCGTGAAAGGCGTCGCCCTCCTGGCCGCGGATCAGCTCGCAGGTGGTGTAGCGGTTGTGGTAGGTGGCGCCGCCGTCCTCCCAGTAGTGGTAGTGGTCGGTGACCTTGTGGGTGTGGATGCCGGCCCGGCCAAGCTGCTCTGGCATCGAATCGTCGAAGCCTTCCAGTGGGCCCCAGGTGCGGTGCAGGAAGTTGTACCGGCCGGTATGGATCTCGCGCCGGGCCGGCATGCATGGCATCGAACCGACGTAGCAGTTCTGGAACTGCACTGTGCGCTCGGCGAGGCGGGCGAAGTTGGGGGCGATCACCCGATCACAGCCGTAGGGCGGCAGGAACCGTCGGCAGAGGGTGTCGTACATGACCATGATGGCGCGCATGCTGGCAGCCTAGCGGCCGGGGTCGCCGAAGACATGGTTGGAGCCGTCGCAACTTGCACCAGAATGACCGCATGGAAGCCGACTCCGCGTGGGCCCGCTGGCTCGCCGCCCTGGCCGACCCCGCCGTCCCCTTCGAGGTGGTGCTGTGCGGCCGCTACCGCCAGACCGACTGGGACATGGGCCGGCGCAACCTGCCCGACCACATGTTGCACCTGGTGCGCGAAGGCGGGCAGGTCGGCGAGGTCGCCGGCCGACCGGTGCGCACCTGGCCCGGCGACGCCCTGTGGGTGCCGGCCGGCACTGATCAGGTGCTGCGCCAGCGCGAGGACGTGCGCTGGTTCACCAAGCTCAACCTGCGCCTCATCCTGGCGGTGCCGCCGCCGCCGCTGCCGACCGTGGTGCGCGGTGCCGCCGCCGCCGCGCCCTATCTCGACGGCCTGCGCCGCGAGTGGGCAGCCCGGCAGAGCGATCGCGAGCCGCGCCTGCGTGCCCTGCTGGTGCTGCTGTTCAGCGAGCTGCGCCGCATCGCCGCGCGCGAGGCCGGCGGTCTCGACGCAGACGCCCAGGTCCGACTGCTCGCCCTGGCCGACCAGGACCACGCCGAGCGCCTGCAACCCGCCGACCTGGCGCGCCAGCTTGGCCTGTCGCCGACCTGGTTCGCCCGCCTATTCCGCCGCACCTACGGCTGCGCACCGCGCGTCTGGCTGGTACGGCACCGCATCGAGCGCGCCGCCGCGCGTCTGGAATCCGCACCCAGCGTCGGCGCCGTCGCCGACGAATTCGGCTACCGCGACCTGTTCCTGTTCAGCCGCCAGTTCCGCAGCGTCATGGGCGTCAGCCCGCGCGGCTGGCTGGCTGGGCGGAGGGGAGGATCGTGATTGCCTCGGTCCGTCGTTCTGAATCTGCCCCAGTTTCATGTACCACCTGAAAACCCGTCGGGACCGTTGAGTCACTACGAGTCGACATCTCCGGTACGCCATTAGATTTCGGTGAGGAGTGCGTGGCGAAGCGAAGCCTTGCAGCAACAGCCCGGCAAAGCCGATACTGAACCTCCATCCACGAAGGTTGTGGCCGTGCCGTCAGGAGTGTGGACCTGGACGGAATTCAGCTAGTGCGGCCCAATTCATTATGTTGACATATTAAAACAACTTTTAATCATATGCATACCTAGGCATCAGGCCCCGATCGGCACTTTGCGCCACGACGCCTCCACGCAGCTCGTCAGAGGGACCTGAACCATGCGCCACGACGCCTACTACTGGAAGTGCGACTGCCCGATTCCTGCCGAGGAGCGCAGCGTCAGCTATACAGCGGAAAAATACAACGATGTGGTCATGGCCGAAGCGGCTCACGCCGCCTGCCGTGCGACGCTCGGCACGGTGCCCGATGCCGTCGAGGCGTTACGCTGCGCGGGCAATCATGCCGCCTATCGCGTGACGGCCGGTGGCCGGCGGCTGCTGTGGCGCGCCGCCTCCGACGCTACCGGCGACGACTACATGCTGGCCGAACAGGCGGTGATGGCGCTGGCCGCGGACGCAGGCGTACCGGTGCCGCGCATCCTGCACTGCCAAGCCGAGCCTGGGGCTGTGCTGCGTTGGCAACTGATGGAACTGATACCGGGAGCGACGCTCGCCGACCTCGACCGCTCCGGCAGTCTCGACCGCATTGCCATTGCCGGCGCGCTCGGCCGGTTGCTGTGTCGGTTGCACACGGTGCCGATCGACGGCTTCGGTTTCATCGACACCAGCGAACTGCGCCGCAGCGGCATGGTCCGGGGCCTGCACCGGCGCTATGCCGACTATGTTTTCTGCCGGCTCGACAGGCACCTCGCCTACGTCGCTGACCACGGTCTGCTGGCGCAGGCCGACGCTGACGAGGCCGGCCAACTGTTCGCCCGGCTGCTGCCGGGCTGCGCTCCAGCCCACGCCGTGCTGGTGCACCGCGACCCTGCCTGGTGGAACCTGATCGGCAGTCCCACTATCATCCACGCCCTGATCGACTGGGACGACGCGGTCGGTGGCGATCCGGCCGACGATCTCGCCATGCTGCGCTGCTTCCACGAGGCCGCTTACTGCGACGCGGTGGAATCCGCCTATTGGGCCGACACCAAGCCGCCGCCGGATTTCCCGCTGCGTCTCGCCCTGCATTGGCTGCGCAACATGCTGTGGAAGGCGATGCTGCGGCATCAGCTCGGCTACTTTAAACCGGGTGCTGCGAGCTTCCTCGCCGCGCTGGCAGGCCCGGACGGTCTCGAAACGGCGACCCGCAATCGACTACAGGCCGCGCTCGCCGCGGTACGGAGAGCCGCATGAGCGAACGTCTCTACAACGGCATCGAACTACCCGCGGTGTGGCCGCCACGCCACCTCGACCGTGCCTCCGACGCGCCGATGCCGGTGCCTTATCTCGCTGCACCACCAGCGGTGATCCCGATTGATGTCGGACGCCAACTGTTCGTCGACGACTTCCTGATCAGCGACAACACGCTGACGCGGACCTTCCACCAGGCCGAGAAGCACCCGGCCAATCCGGTGCTGACCGCACAGACGCCGCAGGAGCTGGCCCTCCAGGCCTGTCTCTTCCTGGGTCATGGAGGTCTGTGGTACGACCGCCCGACCGGGCGGTTCCAGCTCGCCTACGTCGCCGGCTGGCGCGGTAAGCTGTCCCTGGCGACCAGTTGCGACCTGCTCACCTGGGAGCGGCCGGAACTCGCCCCGGGTCGTGGCAACGCGCTGATTACGCGCTCGATCGACGACCACACCCTGTGGTTCGACCCGCAGGCCTCGGACGGCGCGCGCTTCAAGCTGCTGGAGCTGCATCGCCGCTGGCCACCCACGGGCGTCGAAACCGGTCCAGGCAAACCCGATTGGAAGCTCGATGGCAAGGCCGGCGACGTCCACTGCCTCGCCACCTCGACCGACGGACTGACCTGGTCGACCCAGATCCCGGCCGGGCCGCCGTACACCGCCGGCGACTACTGCTCGTTCTTCTACAATCCCTTCCGCCAGCGCTGGGTCTTCAGCATCCGAACCGGCTACGAAGAAGGCCGCATGCGCGCCTACCTGGAGAGCGCCACGTTCGACCAGGGCATCGACTGGTCGACCAAGGTGGTGTGGACGCGCGCCGACCGGTTGGACCTGCCCGAGCCGGCCGAGCGTTACCCCGGCGGCGGCGAGCCGTGCCAGCTCTACACCCTGAACGCGGTCGCCTACGAGAGCATCATGATCGGCCTGCACGCCATCCACCGCGGACCGCTGAACCGGATCTGCGCCGAACGCCAGATCCCCAAGCTCATTGATCTGGAGCTGGGCTTCAGCCGCGACGGCTTCCATTGGGACCGCCCCGACCGCGGCGGCTTCATCCGCTGCGCGCGCCAGGAGGGCACGTGGGATCGCGGCTACGTGCACAGCGCCGCTGGTGTGTGCGTGGTGATCGGCGACCGCTTGGTATTCCCCTACACCGGCACCTCCGGGGTGGCCCCCGATGGTTCACGGGGAGATTACCGCGGTGCCAGCATCGGCCTCGCCTCGATTCGCCGAGACGGCTTCGCTTCGCTCGATGCAGACAGTCGGCCTGGCACCCTGACCACCAGGCTGGTAACCTTCACCGGCACGCGCCTGTTCGTCAACCTGCGCGCTCCGCAGGGCTGGCTGCGCGTCGCTGTGCTCGACGAAGCTGGTCGCGAACTGGCGCCATTCACCCGCGACGCCTGCGTGCCGGTCAGCGGTGACCACACCCTGGCGGCGGTGCGCTGGCAGGGCGGCGAGGACCTGTCGGCGCTGCGCGGCCGGCCGGTGCGCTTCCGTTTCGAGCTGAGCGACGGCGAGTTGTACGCGTTCTGGGTCAGCCGCGACGACAGCGGCCGCAGCGACGGCTATGTCGCCGCGGGCGGTCCCGGCTTCACTGGTCCGACCGACACGGTCGGCAGGAGTGCGACGTGAGCTGGCTTCCCCCCACCGGACCCGCCGACGGCCTCTGGCTGCTCTCCGGCTCGACCGCGGTCGCCGAGCTGGTCGCCGCCGCTGGCCTCGCCTGGGCGCTGATCGATCTCGAACACGGTCAGATCGACGACGGCGATGCGCTGCGTCTGGTGCAGGCGTTGTCGCCGACTGCGACCGCACCGATCGTGCGCCTGCCCGATGCGCACAGTCCGCTGGCCTACCGCCTGCTCGACGCCGGGGCCGCCGGGTTGATGGCCCCGCGCGTCGATGACGCGGCGACCGCCGCCGCCTTCGCGGCCCAGTTGCGCTATCTGCCGCGCGGCCGGCGTGGCATCGCCTCGTCGTGCCGCGCCGCCGGTTATGGCGCCACCTGGTCGACCTATCGCGCCGAGGCCGACACGCGGTCCTGCGCCATGGTGCAGATCGAATCCGCCGCTGCGGTCGCCGCCGCCGACGCCATCGCCGCCACTCCTGGCGTCGACGTGCTGTTCATCGGCCACTCCGACCTCACCGCTGACCTCGGCCTCGATGATCCCACGGCTCCGGCGGTACGCGCCGCCGAGGCGACCGTGCTCGCCGCTTGCCGCGCCCACGGCAAGCGCGCCGGGCTGCTGATGAAGGCAGGCATGTCGGCCGCCGCCGCCCGTGCCGCTGGCTTCGACCTCATCGCCCTGGGCAGCGATCTTGGCTGCCTGCGCAGCGGCCTCGCTCGCATGAGTGCACCCTGATAACGGTCATTGCGACGTTCGCCACGGCGCGTTATCTCCTGCGGCAGAGAACCGCAGATCGGCACCCAATGGCTATTGGTTAGTATTCATCGGCGTAAGGAGATTGTTGTTCGTTTGCCTATTGTTTAGGTTGACCTGTTCGAAGGCCTGCTGGTCCCGCAGCGCGCCGTCCCAGGAGCGCCCGACGTTGCCAAGCAGGCATGCCGTGCCTGCCGCGGTCACCAGCGGTAGTAGCGGAAGGGATCGTCGCCGAGGGCGAAGTCGTCGCGGTAGTCGGCGTGGTACAGACCGAGGGATGACGTGGGAACCTGACGCAGCAGGAAGCCGCGCCCGCCGCCCATCAGGCCACCGCCGCC
>JBBREK010000124.1:0-12889 GCA_038203025.1 Planctomycetota bacterium | reverse complement strand
CGAGCACGGGCCGGGCAGCAGAGCGCAACCGGCCACGAAGGGAAGGGGTACAGGACCGCGGGCTTCAGCCCGCGTCTGGCACCGGCAGGCGGGTCCAGCGCTCCACCCGCGTGACCCCAACCCGTTCCGGCGCCGCCTCGGCGATCCATCCGGACAGATCCGGCTCCGGCGCCGGCACCCCGCTACCCAGTTCGGTATCAGCGATGTAGATCTCCAGCCGGTCATACAGCGGCAGCCAGGCGGCGTGGATCATCGCCCCCCCCTCCACCACCACGTCGTTCAGCCCATGACGTCCGAGCGCCAGCGCGACCTGCCCGGGATCGTGCGGATCCGCCACCGCCAATCCTGTGATGCCGGGCGGCGGGACCGCGCCTGGCGCATGCACCACCAGGGTCGGTGCCGAGCCATCGCGCAGCCTGGGCGCGGGCACGCGGGCACCGCGCGACACCACCACACGCAGCGGACCAGGGTCCTCGCCATGCCGCCGCGGCCGCGGCGTGGTCAGGGCCGGATCGTCGGCCATGGCGGTGCCAGCGCCGACCAGCACGGCGTCGCAGGCGCGGCGACGACGGCGCATCAGGGCATAGGCTGACGGGCAGGAGATCGCGGTGCGGGTCAACGGCGCGGCCGAGATGAAACCGTCAGCCGACTGCGCCCATTTCCCGGTCAGGCGTGGCCGGCCGCGGCTGATCCGTGTGAGGAAGCCACCATGCACGTGCCGTGCGAGAGGCGCCAGGCAACCAACCTCGTAGGCGATGCCAGCCCGGCGGAGGATTCCTCCAGCCTCGTCTTGATGCGGATCGGCAATCGCTGCCACCACTCGCACCACGCCGGCGGCGATGAGCGCCTCGACGCACGGCGGTTGACGGCCGTGGCGGGTGCAGGGCGCCAGGGTGACGTAAGCGGTGGCCCCGCGGGCATCAGCGCAGCGCGCCAGCGCCGCGGTCTCGGCATGCAGTCCGCCGCAGCGCTCATGCCGGCCTTCGGCGAGCAGTCGGCCGTCGCGCACCAGGACGCAACCGACCCCGGGATTCGGCCAGGTCATGCCAAGCGAGAGCGAGGCCAAGCGTAGGGCGCGGCCCATCCATTGCCGCGCATTTGCCGCGGTTTCGGGTTTCGGGTTTCGGGTTTCGGGGTCGACTCCCACGGTTTGTCCCGGGTGCGGAGACCCCTCGTCATGGCGGCTTGTCATCGCGGACCTCCTGCGTCGAAACCCGAAACTAAGGAGCTGGCTTCGCCGGCGCCTTACGCACCTCGCCAGGACGGTGGTCGCGGGCCAAGCGGTCGAGGACGCCGTTGATCAGGCGCGCGGTCTTGCCGTCGCTGCCGTAAAGCTTGCCCAACTCGACCGCCTCGTTGATCGCCACGCGTGGCGGGATCTCGGCACGGTAGAGGATCTCGTAGGCACCGAGGCGCAGGATGGCGCGGTCAGTGGCGGCGAGGCGGGAGATGGTCCAGTTCTCGAGGCGCTGGTCGATGGCGGCGTCCAGCGGCGTGCGCTGCGCGCGCACCCCGGCGACCAGCTCGGCGCACAGTTCGGAAGAGCCAGCCGGCGTGCCCTCGGCCAGGTCGTCGGGCAGCGGCAGGTCGCCCTCGACATGCCGGCAGATGTCCCAGCAGAACAGGGCCTGCACGGCGAGTTCGCGGGCGGCGCGGCGGGGATCGGGAGCGGCATCAGTCATCGGGAGTCCAAAGAACGGGGACGACGGCAGGCTAAAGCTGTTCGAGGAGGCCGACCATCTCGAGTGCTGCCATCGCCGCATCCGCGCCCTTGTTGCCGGCCTTCA
Organism: Planctomycetota bacterium; assembly: GCA_038203025.1. Taxonomy (GTDB): domain Bacteria; phylum Planctomycetota; class UBA11346; order UBA11346; family UBA11346; genus UBA11346. The sequence goes on along the minus strand of JBBREK010000124.1, from coordinate 11,102 downwards.
AGCCAGCGCGGGCGAGGGCCTGCTCGGTGGTGTCGCAGGTGAGCACGCCGTTGAGCACCGGCACGCCGGTATCCATCATGACCATGGCGATGCCCTTGGCGTTCTCGCCTGCGACGAAGTCGAAGTGCGGGGTCTCACCGCGGATGACGCAGCCAAGGGCGATGACCGCATCATAGGCCTTCGACCTGGCCAGACGCTGCACCACCAGAGGCAGCTCCCAGGCACCGGGTGCGCGCACCACGGTGATGGCATCGGCGGCGACGCCGTGGCGGGTCAGGGCGTCGAGTGCGCCGGCGATCAGGCTCTCGACGATGTGGCCGTTGAAACGGGCGGCGGCGATGGCGACCTTGATCCCGTCGCCGGTGACCTGGCCTTCGATGATGCGTGGCATGGCGGGAGGTTAGCTGGCTGGACGGCGGGCGCCAGCGCGACGAACCAACTGCGCGGCGTTCCAGAGGTTGTGCGCCAGGATGTAGCTGACCGGCACCAGCGCCGCCGGCGGCCCGGCGCAGGCCAGCGCCGTCCAGGTCGCCAGAGCGGTGTTCTTCTGGCCGAGCGACTGCCCGGCCTCCAGGGCCCGGGGTCCGCCCAGGAGGCGTCCGAGCACAAAAGACAGCGCACACAGGCCCCCAGCGACTGCGGCGTGCGGCAACATGGCGTGCAGCCCGGCCTGGCGCAGGTAGGCGGTGGCCGAGGCGCTGATGATCGCCAACCCGCACAGCCAGAGCAGGAATGAGCGGTCCATCTGCGCCGCCAGCACGCCGGCCCACCCCGGGCGCAGCCGGGTCAGCAGGCGGGCGGCCAGCCACGGCGTCAGCACCACTGGCGCAACGCGCAGCAGCAGCTGCCACGGGCTGCCCGGGGCGTCTGGGCCTTGCAGCACGGCAAGCAGGGCCGGAAAGGCGAGGCACGCGATCAGGTTCGAACCAAGCACGGCGACGGCGGCGAAGCCGGCCTCGCCGCCGAGCGCTGCGACCACCACCGGCGCGGCAGTCGCGGTCGGCGCGGCGCCGGTCAGCAGCGCGCCCAGGGCCAGATCACGGTTGACGTTCCAGAGTGCGGCGCAGGCCGCGCCGCCGATCAACCAGGCGACAAGGATCAGCCACAGGTGCAGGCGGGTCGGCCGCGACCCGCCGCGCGGCAGGCCGCAGAAGGCGATCAGCAGCAGGGTGCCGATGATGTAGGGCAGGGCCGGGACGGCCCGAGCCAGGGCAGGGACGGACGCACCCAGGACGATGCCGAGAACGATGAGCAGGGCCTTGGTCATGGGCCTGGGAGCGCGGCCGGCCCGGCCGCCAGTCCCCCCGGCCGGCTCGGCCGGGGGTCGGCCAGGCAGCCCCAGGCGGGCCGCCTGGGGCGACGGGCGGGCCAGCGGCCCGCGCTCCCAGGGCTAGTCCGCACCGACGTTGGCGCTGGCGGCGAACAGCTTCTCGACGTCGCCAGCCTCCATGGCACGGGCCAGGCCTTCGAGGGCTAGGTCGCCGATCAGGCGGCGCTTTTCGGCCTGCAGGCGCAGCACGCGGGCCTCGATCGACTCGACGGTGACGATGCGGTAGACCATCACCGGCTTGTCCTGGCCGATGCGGTAGGCGCGGTCGGCGGCCTGCTCTTCGGCGGCCGGGTTCCACCACGGGTCGAGAATGATGACGTAGTCGGCAGCGGTCAGGTTGAGACCGACGCCGCCGGCCTTCAGCGAGATGAGGAACAGCGGGTCGGAGCCGTTCTGGAACGCCTTGACCTTGGCTGAGCGGTCGCGCGTGCGTCCGTCGAGGTACTGGTAGGTGATCTGCTTTTCCTGCAGGCGCTGCTCGATCAGTCCAAGGAACTTGGTGAACGAGCTGAACACCAGGGCGCGATGGCCCTCGGAGACCAGTTCGTCGACGAGGTCGAGGAACAGGTCGATCTTGCACGACGGCACCATCTCGCCGCCGACCAGGGCCGGGGCGCAGGCGGCCTGACGCAGACGGGTGATCGCAGCCAGGATCGAGACGCGCGAGCGTTCCAGACCCTTGGAGCCGAGCAGATCCATGACCCCGACGCGCTCCTTCTCAAGCAGCTCGTTGTAGAAATTGCGCTGGCCCTCTTCCATCTCAGCGTGCAGCAGGATCTCGGTCTTGGGTGGCAGCTCGGTGGCGACCTCCTTCTTGATCCGGCGCAGCACGAAGGGCGCGACGCGGTCGCGCAGGCGCGAGATCGCCTCGGGATCGTCTTGCAGGGTCTCCTTGAGCGTCTTGCGACGGCCGAGGAACCCGGGCATGAGGAAGTGGAAGATCGGCCACAGATCCTCGGCACAGTTCTGCACCGGCGTGCCTGAGAGGCACATGCGCCGCTTCGACACCAGCTTCAGCGCCGCGCGCGTGGTCTTGGCCTCGGGGTTCCGGATGACGTGCGCCTCGTCGAGGATCACCGAGGAGTACTCGATGCCACCGAGCAGCTTGATGTCGCGCTGCAGGATGTTGTAGCTGGTCAGCAGGATGCCGGCCTTGGGCAGACGGCGCTCGTCGCGCGCGCGATCGAGGCCGAGGTGGATGTGCACCGGCAGATCGGGGGTGAACTTCATGGTCTCATCGAACCAGTTGTCGACCACCGAGCGCGGCGCGACCACCAGGTGCAGACCCTTGTCGATGTCGTAGCGGTGCTTGATGAAAGCCAGCGACTGCAGGGTCTTGCCCAGGCCCATGTCGTCGGCGAGCACGCCGCCAAGGCCGCGGCTGGCGAGGAACACCATCCAGCTGAAGCCGGCGTGCTGGTACTCGCGCAACGTGGCGTTGATGCCGCTGGGCAGCGGCACCACCGGGATCTCGGCCCCGCCCTTGGCGAGCTGCGCCAAGTCCCGGGTCGCCGTGTCGAGTTGGGCGCCGCTGCCGCTTTCGGCCAGGGCGACGGCCATGGCGGCGGCGTGACGCGGCACCCGCACCTTGCCGCCGGCGTCCTTCAACCCGCCGAATTCGGCCAGGGTGCGGTAGCGCTGCAGCCACTCGTCGTTGATGCGCGCGCGCAGGCCGTCCTTGAACACCATGACGTTCTGGCCACGGGCAGCGTTCTTGAGCAGCTCCTTGATCGGCACCGAGCGACCGGCGACGTTGGCCTCGATCTCGAGTTCAAGGAACTCGTCGTGCGCCGAGACCTTGGTGCTGGTCTGGATGTCGTCCGGGGCCTTGCCGCGATGCAGCTTCTCGCGGCCGCGGATCTCCCAGCCCTGGAGATTGGGGATGACCTGGGCGAGGAAACGGTCGGCAGCGTCGCCGTCAGCGACGAAGCCGAAGGCGCCGCGCCGCTGCACCAGCGCACCGCGCTTGATGAACTCGTTGCAGCGGGTGAGTTCGAGGTCGCGGTCGCGCTCGCACTTGACCACGTTGCCGGACTTGTCCTGGGCAACGATCAGGCCGATGCGCTCCAGCGGATCGATCTCGGGCAGCTCGTCGTGGTAGCGGAAGCGGACGTTGCCGCACAGCCGCGAGTCGACCTCGTACATCTCAAGGATCGGCTGCGGCCGGCCGCGTACCGGCTTGGCCTTCTCGTGCTGCGGAGGCAGCTGGCCGGCGTGCGCCAGCACGGCGCGCCACGGCTCCTGCACCAGCATTTCCTTGGGCAGCAGGATCGGGCCCTGCATCAGCGGGTCGAGATGCTCGGCCGGGCCGGTCCACTCCAGCGGGATGACGCGGCCGCGGAACACCAGGTGCGGTCCGGGGATCGACCACACGCCGACCACCATGGCGCCGCCGACCTCAAGGTACATGCGCACCTTGTCACCCTTGTCCTCGATCATCAGCCGCGGGTTGCGCGGACTGCCCTCGATGACGCAGGGATAGGTCTGGCCGTCGATGACCATCAGCGGCGGCGGATGGATGCCGCGTACCTGGCTGATCGCCCGCACCACCGAATCCATCTCGATGAGCGGCTCGGGCTTGATGCCGACCGCGCCCTCAAGGATCAGCGAACGGGTGCGCTTGCAGCCCGGCAGGGTGCGCGAGAGGGTCAGCACCACCTGCTGGCCGGTCGTACGCGGAGCCTGGGCGGCCTCTGGCGCGGCGCCGCTGCTGGGACCGGTGGATGTACTGGCACTCACGACATGGCTCCATGATCACGACGCGTCACGACTTGCAGACCGCGGCTTGCACACCCCGGCTGACCGCGACTGACGGAAGATCACGGTCGGGGAGTATAGCACGAGCAGCCCCCCCGCAAGAAGGGAAAAGCCCTTGGCTCGGCGAAAAATGATTCAAACGTTGCGTGGCGCCGCCACCGGACAGCGAGTACTATATGGTTAATACCACCTTAACATTTTAGGGCGCCTGCAGTTGCGGTCACTCATGCCGGTTTGCGGCCACGCAGCGCCTGTGGCGACCATCCAGTGGCCGCCCGGACCCGTCGGATGAGGGTATGGCTGGAGGTAAAACCAGCCTGATCGCGCACCGCTCGGATCGGCAGGCTGGTGTGTTCAAGTAGCTCGATGGCCCGGCGCACCCGCTGCGCGGCCAGCCAGGTCGCCGGCGGCATGCCGACCCGCTCGCGGAAGGCGCGGGCGAGATGCTCGCGCGAGACACCGTGCTCGTCGGCTAGGCGCTTGAGCGACCACGGCGCGGTCGGAGCGGCGATGATCGCGTCGATCGCCTGCTCGACCGGCCGCAACGCCGAGGCGCGGGCCGACGCCGCACCCTCCCACAGCTGCATGACGAAAGCGTGGACCGCCGCCGCCATCACCGTTGCCGGCGTGCGCCGGCGCGGATCGGCCAGATCCGCGAGCTGGCGCAGGGCACGATGCAGCGGCCCGTCCAGCGGCATCGGCACCACCGGTCCGCGCAGGGCAGTGATGCCGGCCCAGTGCTCGGCCAATCCCGCCCCGGCCAACACCACCCAGGCGGTTACCAGGGTCTCGCTGGCGTCCGGCGGCAGGCCGTAGCTGGACTCCGATGGATGGCGGAACAGCGCCGCCTGCCCGGGTCCGACGCTGTGGTTGCCGTCAGCCACTAGGCGCATGCAGCCGCTGATCGACAGCTGCACCACCGAGACGTCTCCGCTGCGCGTGCGGTTGTCGAACCACCAGCGTTCGCCGGCGGGACGACGCTCCTGGCCATGCGCATCGACACGCCAGAGCGGTAGCGGCGAAATGGCCATCGTTGCATCCTCGCCAATGTTCTCGCATGGGTATGGGTTTATAAAGACCTTGAAACCATACGGACCCGTATATGCTGACCAGCGTCCCGGCCACCTGCCGGAACGCGCGGATCCGACCCACCCCACCCACCGCACCAACCCACCCACGCACCCACGCACCCACCGCGGAGTCCCCATGAGCCTCAATCTCAACCACATCGTCCTCGCCGGCCACCTGACCCGCGATCCCGAGCTGCGTCAGATCAACGCCGATCGCGTCGTCGCCAACACCGGCATCGCCATCAACCGCAGGTGGAAGGACGCCAACGGCGAACAGCACGAGGACACCACCTTCGTCGAGCTGGAGGCGTGGGGCCGCACCGCCGAACTGATGGGCCAGTACCTCAAGAAGGGCAGCCCCGCCTACATCGAAGGCCGTCTCCGGCTCGATTCCTGGGATGACAAGGAGAGCGGCCAGAAACGTACCAAGATGAAGGTCGTGGCCGAGACGGTGCAGTTCCTCGGCGCCCGTCCCGCCGGCGAGGATGGCGGACGCCAGGCGGCGCCCTCACCGTCCACCTCGACCGCCTCCGCACCGGCCCCCCGGCGCCGCGCCGTCCCCGCCGCCGGCCCGCCAGCCGACGGCGAAGCGCCGTTCTAGAGATATGTCGCTACGGCTCGTTTCACTCGCACTACGGCTGCGCGCTACGGCCCGCTACGGCGTGGCGCTCGATTGCTCGCGCGTGCGTGCGCTTGGCGCACCGCAGCGCCGGCCAGGGCCGGCCGTAGCGCGTAGCCGTAGCATTTTACCGCCAAAACTGAAAAGTCTTTGCCGGCGTTTCAGCGTGATATGTGGTCGGCCAGGCCGTCTATCCCCGACTCGCTCCGAGGCGAACGTGCAACCCCCGGCTACGGCCGGGGGTTGCGTTTCTCGCCAGGACCGCGGGCTTCAGCCCGCGTCGACTTCCGCAGCCGGCACTTAGGCGAGATCGACATCCGCCTCGTCGCAGCTGACCGCCACCGAGGTCCCGAGCATGCGCACGTTGACCACCAGCTCGCAGTGGCCCTGGCGGCGGACGACCACGCCCTGCAGGCCAGCCAGGCTGCCAGCACGCAACACCACCGGCCGGCCTGGGACCAGTTCCGGCCGCACCTGCACCGGCGCATCGCTGCCCCGGGTCAGCGCGATGAGATCCAGGAGATCGCTGCGCAGTTCGCCCGATTCCTGCGGCGCCATCACGCGGACTACACGTTCGGTGCTGTAGATGGTGTCGTGATCCATAGGATCAGCGAGGATGAAGAGATACCCCGGCAGCAGGGGCACCAGACTGATCTGCACGCCCTGGCGGGGATAGGTGCGTTCGCGCCGTTCGAGGAAGAGCAGCCCAGGCAGGCCGAGGCGGCGCAGGTGGCAGGCGAGCAGCTTGTCCTGCCGCGGCCTAGCGTGCACCACCACCCACGGACGCTGAGGCAGATCGTCGGCCAGACCGGTTGGCCAGACCTGGAATTCACCTAAACTCCGTCGGACCGATGATGCCGGCATCTGCGCAAGCATGCCAGCACCGCCAGCCCGCGTCCAGCCACCACGCGGCATCGCGACTATATCGCCACGATCGACGCGTCGACCAGACGATGGATGGCGTTGATCGCCATGCCCATGAATCCAATCATTGCCGGCATGCCGGCGTACAACACCAGGATAGAGGCGAGGATCTTCACCGAGAAGCTGATGAACAGAATGTTGATCTGCGGCACTGCCTTGGCGATCATGCCCTCCGCGACCACGATCAGCATGATCACCGCGAGGACAGGAAAGCTGATCATGCAGGCGGTGGCGACGCACAGGTCGGTGCCGCTGGCCGCCATGTGCAGCAGCTGCGGCGACATGTTCCACGCCCCGACCGGCACGGCGGCGAAACTGGTGGAGATGATGGCGATCAGGTGGAGATGGGTATCGGCGGCGAGGAAGACCATGACCATGCCGATGAGCATCAGGTCTCCGACCGGCCCTTCGCCGACGCTGGATTCGGGATCGAAGTTCTCCGCCGCGGTGAAGCCGGCATAGCGGTTGATCAGCACGCCGCCGGCACGCACGCCTTCGAAGATACAGGTGCAGGCGAAGCCGACGCTCGCGCCGACGGCCAGCTCCTGGGCCAGCATGAGCACGTAGCGCAGATCCGTCGGCATTTCGGCGGGCAGGAGCGGTTCGACGGTCGGCATCAGCAGCACACCGATGGCGAGCGTGAGCAACGTCTTGACCCGGCTCGGCACGAACGGGCCGCCGATCAGCGGCGCGGTGAAGAACAGCGCCCCAACCCGGGCCATGACCAGGACCAGGCCGGGCATCCACCGCCACAACGGGGCGAGCTGGTCGCTGAGGTCCATGGCGGCGCTACATCGCCCCGAAGCGCGGCAGGTTGCTGAACAGGTCGACGCTATAGCTGACCAGATAGCGCAGCATCCAGCCGCCGAGCAAGGCGAGGATGGCGGCCAGGGCGACGATCTTCGGCACGAAGGTCAGGGTCTGCTCCTGGATCGAGGTCACAGCCTGGAGCAGGCCGATGACCAGCCCGACGACCAGGGCTGTGCCCAGCACCGGACCGGAGAGCAGCAGACTGACCCACAGCATCTGCCGGAGGAGATCGATGATGGTGTCATTCAGCACGCGTCCCCCTGGGCCCCATCGCGCAGCGATGGGGCGGGTGCCGAGTGGCGCTGGGCGGATACAATGGGCGAAGCCCATCCGCCCACGATTCCGGAGGCTTGCCGACGGAATCGAGCCTCGACAAAGCCGCGGGGGGCAGGCCCGCAGGGCCGCGGGGGCGAAGCCCCTGAGAAAAAAAAGGAGCTAGGCATAGGATGCCGCCAGTCCCTGCACGATCAGGGTCCAGCCGTCGACCAGGACGAAGAGCAGGATCTTGAATGGCAACGACACCACCACCGGCGGCAGCATCATCATGCCCAGGCTCATGAGGATGGCCGAGATCACCAGGTCGATGACCAGGAAGGGCAGGAAGATGACGAAGCCCATCTGAAAGGCGGTCTTCAACTCGCTGGTGATGAAAGCCGGCATCAGGGTGAGGAAGCTGACATCGGCGGCGCTCCTCGGGCGCTGCTCCTTGGCCAGGCGGATGAACAGCGCGAGATCATTCTTGCGCGTGTGCTTGAGCATGAAGTCCTTCACCGCCTGCTTGGCATTGGTCAACGCCTGGGCCTGGGTGATCTCCTGCTTCTGCAGTGGTGTCCACGCCTCGGTCTCGACCCGCTTGATGGTCGGGGCCATGATGAACAGCGAGAGGAACAGGGCGAGGCCGACCACCACCTGGTTGGGTGGCAGGGTTTGGGTGCCCAGGGCGCGACGGACGAAGCCTAGCACGATGATCACCCGCGTGAAACAGGTCATCATCATGATGAACGCGGGGGCCACCGCGAGGACGGTGATGAGCAGCAGCAGGGTGACGGCGTTGCTCATGCCATCGGCGCCAGCGCCGGCATCCAGGGTCAACTTAAGCTGGCCGGGGTTGGGCAGCACGGGTGCAACCGCACCGGGCGGATCGACGCGGGCCGGGGCTGGCGGCGCCTGGCCCTCGGTGGTGCCGGCGACGCCGGCCGCCGGCGCGTCGGGGTTGCCGACCACGCCGACCGGAGCCTCGGCCGTCCAGGCACAGCCCAGGGCGAGCAGCAGGGCGAGCAGCCATCTCACCCGAAAAACCGCAGTTCGCGGTTCGCGGTTCGCGGTTCGCGGTTGTAGCGACACACGCTGTGTATGTTGATCGAGTCCACCAAACAACTGATCACTAGAGTCCTTGAGGGCGGCGACTTTGACCCGCCGAGTCAAAGTCGGCAAAGTCGCCGCCCGAAAGGACTCGGGGGTGCGGGGGCGCAGCCCCTGCAGCAACAGCCAGCTAGCGGGGCGACGCCCAAAATCAGCCCTGGGCTGGGGCAGAGCCCCGCTAAGATATCCCAACCAGGTCCGTAAACGACTGTCCAACCGCGAACCGCGAACCGCGAACCGCGAACCCACTGCGACGACAAGGTTCACGGCTGTGGCTCCGTCGGAGCCGGTACCGCGGCTGGGACCAGCCGGTTCAGTTCATTGGCGAATGCCGACGGGGCCTGTTCGGCCGGGGCCGGCATGGTGGCAATGTGGGTCAACTCCTTCTCGCCAAGGCCGACCACCAGCCATTGCGCGCCCAGGCGGACCAGGGCCAGCTGCCGCCGTGGACCGATCTGGATGGTCTCCAGCAGCTCAAGGTTGCGCCCGCGACCACCGAGCATGCGTCGAGCATTGAGTCGCTTGGCGGCGTAACCGAGGGCGATGGCCACGCCGACCACGGCGAGTAGGCCGAAGGCCATGCCGGCCAAGGTACCCCAACCGGGAGCCGTTCCGACCGGCTGCACCGCCACCGGCTGGGTGGCAGCCCATTCCTGATCGCTGAAGATCGGAGCCTCGCCGGCGATGGCCGCAGCAGCCAGGCAGGCCAGGAGCAGGATCCGCATGTTGCACCCTCCGACGCCCGCTGTCGCCCATTGCGACAGCATCAGCGTCCACGGGACGACATGGCGCACACAGTGCCAAACCAGGACCGTGGGCCTTCAGGCCGCGATAGACGACTCGACCAGGATCCGCCCTCCCTCTTGGCCCATCATTTGCTATCCTTCCGCACCGTGGACCAACGCATCCTCGTCACCCAATCAGCCCCCGGCATGGTCCTGGCCAGACCGGTCCAGCTGGCCGACCGCATGATCCTGGTGGGCGAAGGGGCGGTCCTGACCGAGGTGATGATCACGCAGATGCTTAAGCGGGGCATCAAGCGCATCGTCGTGCGCGGCCAGCCGGTGGTGCGCAGCAGCGGCGACTTCGACGCCCACATGCTGGAACTGCAGAAGCGCTTCTCGCGCGTCGAACACATCCCCCTGATGACCGCCCTGCGCGACGTGGTAGCCCGCCAGCTGGCCAGAAGGGCCTGAGCGTGGGCCTGTCCGCAGCCGCCATCTCGGCCCGCATGCTGACCGCCGGCCTGCCCACCCTGCCGACCACGGTGGCCAAGCTGGAGAGCCTGATTGCCACCGGCGACGCGCCCACCCAGGTGATCGTCAACGTCATCGCCACCGATCCGGCGATCACCGCCCTGGTCATCGGCCAGGCCAACGCCTCGGGCCACCACACCACCAGTCTAACGGACGCCATCCGCCACAACGGCCTGGGCGTGGTTCTGGCTACCGTGCGCTGCGCCCTGCCAGTTGACGAGCGCAACCGCCCGGCCCTGGCCGCCTGCTGGGCCCAGGCCAATCTCGTCGCCGGCCTGGCGCCGGTGATCGCCGAGCACCGGCGCTACCATCTTAAGCGCACCTGGGAGGACGAGACCCTGCGCGTCAGCGGCCTGATCCACGACCTCGGCCACATCCTCGCCCTGACCCACTTCCCCGATGCCTACGCCGCCGCCGCAGCGCACTGCGACCACGGCGACGGCTTCTTCGCCAGCCAGCTGGAGGCCGAGCTCGGCGTCGGCCTGGGTCAATTGTCCGGCCAGGCCAGCGCCGGCTGGTCGCTGCCGCCGATCCTGACCTCGGTGATGGCGCATTGGCGCCACCCGACCGAGTCCACTGAACACGCCGACCTCTGCGCCATCATCCACGTCGCCCACGTCCTGGCGCAAGCCGCCGGCTTCACCACCGGGGCCGACCACTTCGTCGCCCCGATCGATGACTGGACCCTCTCCCGGCTGGAGTTGCGCATCGCCGACTTCGACACGCTGATATCGCGTGCCTTCGACGTCATCGACGAGTTGGCGCTGTAGTTTGGGGGCTTCGCCCTCACGGCCCTGCGGGCCTGCCCCCCGGCCGCGGGCGCGGCTCGATTTCCTCGCTACGCTCTGAAATCGTGGCGGCATCGGCTGCGCCGATTGTATGCCGCCAACGCCGCTGGCGGCCAGCGGCAACCCGGGGGGGCGGGGCCCCCCCGGCAGGGAGTGCCGAACACCCCACCCCCCGACCACTACAAA
>JBBREK010000123.1:0-12913 GCA_038203025.1 Planctomycetota bacterium | reverse complement strand
GCAGCAGGGCCCATTCCAGCGCTGGCCGGACTGCTCCGCCGGCATCGGCATCCTCCAGCAGCAGGCTGAGGGCGTACGACCGTGCCGAAGGTAGGCCGGCACCGGGCAGGCGGTCAGAGCGTCGGGGGTCGGCGATGCGCTGGGCGGCGACGCGTCCCTCCGTCGACGAATTCAGCCACAGCGCCGAGAGCGCAGAGACGATCAGACCGCTATCGTCGGCCTCTGTCTGCAGGAAGGTCCCCAGCACTGGCAGGAAGGCGGCCTCGCGACGCCAGCGCAGGTCACGCAGGATGGTCAGCTTGATCGCACGGTCGGTGGCGTTCCAGCGGCGCAGGCTGCTCGGCTCGTTGTCGCGTCGGGTCCAGGGCTCGCCGCGGTAGAGTAGCCGCGCTGCCCACAGGGTCGGCAGCAGCTCGGGATGGACCAGGGCGAGCGCTGCGACCTCGCGTTCCGGCCACGGCGGGGACGGCTCGAACAGCGCCCGCCAGGATTCCTGCGAGGTGCGGTCGGGGATCCACTCCAGGGCGAGCCGCGGGTTGGCGATGATCTGCCGTTCGAGGCCGTGCAAGGCCAGGCAGCAGCACAGCAGCAGCAGCAACCACCTCATCGTCCACCACCCAGTCGTGCGAGCATGGCGTCCGCCAGGCCGCGCAGCGGACCGTCGGCGGCGCGCAGCTGGCTGATCAGGTCGGCAGGGGGCGAGCGTCGATTCGCCACCCAGTCGTCGGCAGTGGCGGCGAGGCCGGCGTTGGCGCGTAGGGTGCGCGGGTCACCGGCGGCCTCGTTGCCGGCCCAAGCCAGCTCCAGGGTGATGCACCTGGCATTGAAGCCGCCTGGCGGAGGCAGCTCCTCGCGTAGGGTGAAGGTGATCAGCGCCTCGTGCGGCGCGCCGCGCATGGTGTCGAAGCGGTAGGTCGAGGTCAGCTCACGGACCTGGCGGTAGCGTCCGGTGACTGGATCAACCCACTCGACACTGACCGGGAATTCGCAGCGGAATTGCGGCCGGGCACCCGAACGCAGGCGTTTGACCGTGCAGGCGACGTCGCGCTTGCCGGCAGGCAGCGCCGCCCAGACCACGTCGGGTTTCCATTCCTGTTCTGCTCCGAGCGGCAGTGGCAGCAGATTGAAGTCGAAGCCGGCGAGTTGCGGCGCGGCGTCGAGCGGCCGTCCATCGCGACCACGCGTGCGCAGCCGACCGTCGCTGGGCAGTTCGACCAGGCGCAGCGAGTTGGCGGCGCCATTGCGCGGTCCGGTCAGCCAGGCCGCCGCCGTCGGTTCCGGTCCGAGGCCGAGCAGGACGATGCGGTGTTCGCTGATCCGTTCGGGTCCGGGCTTGCCATCAGCCTGCAGTGGCGCGCTGCGCACGGTGAGGTTCCACGTTGCAGCGACGCCGGGCTCGAGGACGAAACGGCAGCTGCGCAGGGCGAGGGCGAACAGGCAAACGCCGATGCCAGCGATTATGATGCAGGCGGCGATGATCCACCAGACACGGCGCGATGAACGATGCACGCCCGAGGGCATGTCGACATGGTCGGGCGCAGCGCGTCGCTGCAAGCCCGCCTGTTGTCCGGCCTGCTGTCCGGCCTGTTGTCCGGCCTGTTGTCCGGCCTGTTGTCCGGCCTGCTGGCCGCACATCGCCGCGCCGGCTTGAGGGCGGCACCACGTTTGACGTCTGGGGAGCGAGCGACCAAGCGCGTGGCGGACGATGTTGATGAGTCTGTGTAGTCCTGACCACGCGCGCGTAGCGAGCCTGGAACGTGCATCGTGGATAGTCGAATCGACGCGCGTAGGCGCGGCGTGTCGAGCAGGGTGAGCGAGGGCATCCGCGAAGCGGACGCGACTCCCCGTAAGGGGAGTCGGCGCCGAGCGAAGTGAGCGGCTATGCCGCGAGCCGGAGGGGGCAAATTCCCCCGGCGGGGACGTGGGGCAGAGCCCCACGAGCAGAGAACGCCTCGTCATACACCCCCTCCACAGCCATTCCGCGGGGGGTTGTCCATATACCCCCGCGTGGCCAGCATCGCCAGCCCAACCAACGGGTGGCAACCTGCGACCCGCGCGAGGAGGAATGATGAGCATGATGCACCTGGTCGTCCCGCGAGCCCGTCTGCTGCGCCCGCTGGCTTCCGTGCTGCTCGCCGCCGCCATGTGCGCGTCGGCTGCAGCCGCCGAAGGTGATGGGCCGAAGACGGATCCCAACTTCCCCGGTGCCGACCAGGCCCGCTCCTACTTCGCCGAGGGCGTCCAGCAGTATCGCGCCGGCCGCATCAAGGAGGCCGCCCTCGCCTTCCGCACCGCCCTGAACCAGGAGCCGGACAACAAGCTGGTCTACGAGTTCTACCTCGCCTGCGGCGACGCCCTGGTCGTGCAGATGCAGGACAAGGACGTGTTGGAAGACGTGCTCAAGGATGTGCTGCGCCGGGCCCGCATCTACCAGAAGGAGATGCGTCGCGACCCCACCTACATCAACCTGCTGATCGGCAAGCTGGAGAAGAGCCAGGAAGAGCGCGTCGTCGCCTCGCTCGAACTCGCGGCCGTCGGCCCGTGGGCCGTGCCGCATCTCGTCCTGGCGATGTCCGACACCCCGCAGGAAGAGCGTCGCACCTACTGCCGCGTCGTTCTGACCAAGATGGGTGGCCGCGCCGTCAAGCCGCTGAGCGTCGCCCTGGCCAGCACCGACCAGCGCCAGGTCCGCTCCGTCGCTCTGGTCCTCGGTGATCTCGGCGACCCCCGCGCCCTGCCCGCGCTGACGCGCTGCCAGTCCCGCGAGGATCATGAGGACGTCACCAAGGAGGTCCTCGCCAGCGCAATCAAGGCGATCGCCGACCGCGCCCAGATCACCCAGATGCCCTCCGCCGAGGAGCTGCACCTCTCCGAGGCGCTGCGCTACTTCCGCGATGGTCCCGAGGTGCGCGACGAACTGGCCGGGGCCCAGAGTCTGATCTGGCGCTGGAACTCGGACGGCGACGGCGCTGCCAAGCTGACCCCGGTGCGCGTGCCGACCTACGCCTGGAACGAACTGGTCGCCGAAGAGACCCTCTTCTACGGCATGGCTGTCTATCCGAAGTACGCCGCCCTGCAGCCGGTTCTCGCCGCGGTCTATGCCGCCGAGATCAGCGAGGCCACCGAGCGTGAGCGCCTGGCCAAGGAGCGGACCATGCCGGCCGGCTCGGGCGAAGATGGTGCGGACCTCATCGCCGAGCGCGTCACCGCCCTGGCCGAACAGCGCAATCGTGTGCGCATGGCCGGCGCCGAGAACCTCTACCGGGCCGTCCAGCAGGCCCTCTCCTCCGAGCGCTTCGACGTCGCCGTCGCCCTGCTGCGCATCCTTCAGGAACGCGATATCGCCCGCCCCGAGGCCATGCTGCCTGCTCCGGGCGCCGCCCTCAGCCCGGACAAGCCGGGCAGCGTGCTGATCGCTGCGCTTGATCACCCGGAGAAGATGGTGCGCTACCAGGCCGCCATCACCCTGGCGACCCTCGACCCCGACGCTGGCGGTCGGACCGCGGCGGCCGATGCCAAGCTGCTCGCCGACCAGCTCGCCGAGTCGATCAAGAAGGACACCGAGCGAAAGAGCACCGAGCTCATCGCCAAGCTGCAGGCGACCATCGCCGGTGGCGCGATCAGCGGCTACGCCGGTTGCGAGAAGGTCGTGCCGATCCTGGCCGAGGCCCTGGGTGAGTGGGGTGTGCGCGTCGTCTTGGTGGTTGATCCCGACTACCGTGCGCGTAACGCCGCCCGCGCTGCCCTGCAGGCCAAGGGCTACCTGGTCATCACCGCCGCCGATGGCTTCGAGGCGATGAACCGCCTGGCTGAGGCACCGGTGAAGGACGCGGTGATCGTCGCCGGCGACCTCATCCCCAGCCTCAAGGGCGAGCACGGCGAACTACTCGACGCTCCGCAGCAGACCGCTGCCGGACTGGTCGAAATGCTCTCCAAGGACCCCCGCGCCGCCGGTGCGCCGATCTTCGTCTCGCTGTCTGACGACCCCGAAAAGGCAGCCAGCATGCAGACCGCCTTCGAGGGCAAACTGCCGGCCGCCGGTGGCTTCGTCGGCAAGCCCTTCGACGCCGTCGAACTGCACGACAAGATCGACGCCGCCCTGCAGCAGTCCCAGCTGCCGAGCGTCAATCAGGCCGCCGCCGAGGACATCGCCCTGCGCGCTGCCGTCGCGCTGCAGCAGCCCGACGCCCAGCGTACTGGTCTCAACCTCGCGGCCGCCGGTCAGGCACTGTCGGCCACCCTTGACGCACGGGCCGACGACCTGCGCATCGCATCGCTCAAGGCCCTGGGCAATGTCGCCAGTGGCCCGGGTCACGAGGCGATCAAGCCACTAATCAGCCGTCTCACCGACGTCTATGGCGGCCAGGACGGCGAGCTGGAGAAGAACCCCCAGTTGCGCGCAGCCTTCGTCTATGCCATCGGCAAGGTCGACCCGACCACCGAAGCGGCGGTCGACATCCTCAAGAAGGCCCTGGTGCACACCGATCTCGGCGTACGCAGCGCGGCCGCCGGTGCGATCGGCTCCTCGCCGAACATCCCGCCTGAGCTGCTCGCCGCCCTGCAGGCGCAACAGCGCCTTGATGCCCGCGCCGCCGGCGCCGGCAAGGATTGATTCCTCTTTCTTTTCTCTGTCCCCAGCCTCTCCGGAGTCCCTGATCCATGAGCCTCGCCCTGCGCATTTTCATCGTCCTCACCCTGGTGATGACCTTGGCGTTCATGTTCATCCAGATGACGCTATTCGCCACGCGCGAGAACTGGAAGCGCCGTTGGGACCAGGAGACCAAGTCCCTGTCGGTAGAGCTGAAGACCTCTACGCAGACGCTGGCCAGCGAGTCAGCCGGCCGTGTCCGCGCCGAGAACCAGGTCGCCTCGCTGCAGACCGACCGCACCAATGACCAGGGCAAGATCAAGGAACTGGAGGGCCAGATCACCGAGCGTGCGGCCAAGATCCAGAATCTCGACCGCGACCTGGCCAAGGGGCAGACCGACTACAATGCGCTGAAGGAGGACTACCAGACGCAGAGCAAGTCGCTCGACATGGTCCGCCAGCGCAACGGCGAGCTGACCAACATCGCCTCGGTGGCCCGCGCCGTCGCCTTCAACCTCAACGTCAAGTTGGCCGAGGTCGAGGATGACCTGAACAACCTGCAGACCGAGCACACCCGCAGCCTTGAGACCCTGGAGAAGACCTCGGAAGAGCGCAAGCAATCCGACGCCTTCGTCGCCCAGGTGCGCGATAAGTTCCCCAAGGTCTACGAGGCCCTGGCAGGAGAGAAGGGCACCACGGCGATGCTCCAGGCGGTGGTCGCGGCGGTTCGCCCCGGCAGCACCGGCCAGCAGGAGTTCGTTATGCTCTCCATCGGCAAGGAGGAGGGCGTGCAGGAAGGCCAGGAGTTCATCATCTACCGCGACAACAAGTACATTTGCAAGGTCCGCATCGAGAAGATCATGAACGACATGGCGCCGGCCCGCGTCATCCCCTCGTCGTGGAACACCAACGGTCTGACCATCCAGCAGGGTGACCAGGCCGCCAACCGCCTGTGATCGGACGGAACCTCCCATGCTGAACGACAAGGTTTATCTCTGGCTGGTCATCACCTCGTGCATCGCGCTGGCGGTGGCGGGTACGCTCGTCGTCATCGAACTGATCGAGTTGCAGGATCAGAACGCGGCGACGATCACCAACCTCTTTGCTTCTTAGTTCGCGGGGCTCTGCCCCGCGGCCCCGCCGGGGGCCTTTGCCCCCGGAGCCCTCGCTCGACACGCTGCGCATACGCGCATCGAGTCGCTAAGCGGGGGTTTTCGTTCCAGGCTCGCTACGCGCTCGTGGCACGTCCACACAGGCTCATCAGCATCGTCTGCCACTCGCTTGGTCGCTCGCTCCCCGGACGATCGACTAGGGGCAATGCGGAGAGCGGCTAGAGGTAATGGGAAAGGCGGCTAGCGCCGCTCGATCGCCTCAGCCCGACGCACCGAACGCTGGTCGCCGGTGATCAGCGCGTGCAGACGCCAGGCGGGGGCCAGTTCGGGGGCGGCGCGGGTCAGGGCGAGGGCGTGGTCGGCGGCGGCCGGTTCGCTGCGTAGCCAGGCTTGGCTGGCGGCACGGGCCAGCTGACGGGCGGCGATCGGGTCGAGGCGGCCACGGCGGTCGAAGCGCCAGCGGAACAGCAGGGCAGCGACCGACAGCGCAGCGTAGGACGGCAGGGCCCTGGGGACGACCCAGGCGCTGGCGAAACCGCCGATGGTCAGGGCCAAGAGCAGGGCGGACAGCAGCAGGATCGCCGGGACCAGCAGTGGGAGGCCCCACGCAGACCGGCTGTCGATGATCAATCCCGATCCCGGCAGCAGGGCGTCGGCAATCGCGACCGGCTTCACTTGCCCTGGTAGAGGCGGGCGGCCAGGATCTCGGGTAGACCGGCGGCGCGGATCTTGTTGGCGGCGGCTTCGATGTCGTAATCGATGCGGTTGATCGCCACTTCGCGCTTGTCGCTGTCGAAGAGGGCCCAACTGGCCTTGTTGTTCTCGTCGCGCGGCTGGCCGACCGAGCCGGCGTTGACGATGGTCGCGGTCTCGCCATCGATGGGGATGGTGTTTTCCAGCGTGTAGGTGATCGGGTCGGTGTCGAAGAAGCCGACCGGGACGTGGCTGTGGCCGAGGAAGCCGAGCGCCGAGCCGAGGCGGCGCAGGGCCTCGAAGCTCTGTTCGGCGTCGAACACCGTCTGGATGTAGTTGAAAGCTTCTGGCTGGTGGAAGGTGCCATGGGCGACGGCGCAGTGGTCGTAGGTCAGCACCAAGGGCAGGTTGGCCAACCAGTCCTTCTGCTCCTGCGACAGCTGCTCGCGGGTCCACAGCGCGGCTGCCTTGGCGTAGGCGTTGAACGCGTCGATCGAGATCTTGCCGACCGCCGCCCAGTCGTGGTTGCCGGCGATCACGTCACACTTCAGTTCGCGGATCATCTCCAGGCATTGCACCGGTTCGGCACCATAGCCGACGATGTCACCAAGACAGACCACGCGGTCGATCGAGTTTTCACGAATGGACGCCAGCACCTTGCCGAGCGCGTCGGTGTTGCCGTGGATGTCACCGAGGAAGGCGTAGCGCACTGAGGGCTCCGAGATTATGGGATATCCTGTCGCTCGAAGAGCGCCAGTCCCAGGGTCAGCAGCCCACCACACCACAGCACGGCGTAGGCCAGGCCGACGGCGACGGCGGACAAGGGTAGCCCACCCTCGACCTGGGCCGCATCATCGGCGGCGAGCAGGTCGAGCGCGGGCAGGACGAGGGCGCCATGCAGGCCCAGCTGCGGCAGCAGGTGGGCGACGATCCAGGCGCCAAAACAGGCGATAATATTGCCGGCCAGACCCAGGCGTAGGGCCAGAACCACACCCAGGCAGGTCAGGCAGGCGGCCTGGGCCAGGGCCAGGGCGTGGCCGCCGAGCAGCGACAGCCAGGGGATGGGGACGATGTCCTCTTGGTTGCGATGGCTGTGGCCGATGCGGTCGAACTCGAAGCCGGTGATGCTGCCGAGGTGGACAAAGGCGACATGCAGCAGGGTCAGCAGCACGCCGCACAGGGCCACTGCCGCCAGTACCCCACCGGCCTTGCCGACCAAGAACGAGGCCCGGCTGAGCGGCTTGGCCAGCAGGGTCAGGGCGGTGCGGTCGGCCAGTTCGCGGTGCACCGCAATGGTCGCCCCGGTGACCCCGACGAACAGCGCCACCAGGGCGTGCACGGCGATGCCCGCCGAGCACAGCATGCGCATGCGGTCAGCCTCGGCGAAACTGAACATGCCGAACACCAGCGACAGTCCGAGCAGCGCCGCGCCGATAAGCAGGGCCAGCCAGGTCGCCGGCTGGCGCAGCAGGTCGACGGCGGTGAGGCGGGCAAGGGCCAGGGTGGCGGACATCGCGGGGGATGATCAGCGAATGGCGGCGATGGGCAATGGCGGGCGTGGGTCACGCCGGTGGCCGATCGACCGGCCGCCGATTGTCCGATTCGCGGCCGTTCGCACGGTCCCACCATGCTCCGTGCCAGCCTGGTCGTCCTCGCCTCCCTCCTCCTGTTGCCCGCAGCGGAACCCGCGCCATCGACGGTCGTATCCCGGTCTCCGCTGGTCGCCGCGCTTGCTCCCCAAACCGGGGCATGGAGCGAACAGCCGGCCAAGCCGGCCGACCGCGGCGCCGAGCGCGACCGCATCGTTGCTGCCGGCAAGGCCTTCCTCGCTGCGCTGTCTGCGGCCAAGGACGGACCCTCCGAACCGGCCCAGCAGGCCGTCGCCGCCGTGGTCGGGGCGCTGGCCTCGGACGTGCGTCCGACCCGGCCGGACGCCCTTGACCCGGTGTTCGCCCGGCGCGCCGTGCGCGGCGGCGCGCTGCGTGGTCTCGGTGCCGATACCGCCGCCGGCGAGGTCGAGCAGGCGGTGCTCGCCTCGGCACGCTGCCTGCCCACCGTCGTTCTGAGTGGTCCGCACGGCGCCCGACTCGAAGAGCGGCGCGACGCCTTCGGTGCCGGCGGCTGGGTGCTCAGCGGGTCGCGCAACGCCTATGCTGTCGAGCACAGCGTGGCCCAGTTCGTCGACATGCCGCGGCTGATCCTGACCGTCGAGTTGCCCGTCCGGGCGGATCCGGCCACGGATGCCGGACGGGCCCTGTCCGCGGCCCTCCACGACCCTGCCGGCGCGGTGGTGGCGGTGTGGACGGCCAAGGACGGGAAGCTGTCTGCCGATCCGGCGGTGTGGCGCCGCGCGGTGCCGGCGCCGCGCGGGCGCGGTGTGGCCAAGGGGCTGCTGCCACCGCACCTGGTGCTGACCGACCTTGCGGGCGACCCCATCCGTCTGGCCACCCTCGACGGTTCGGTGGTGCCGCCACAGTCGGCCAAGCCGGCCGAGGGGCAACGCTTCCTCGCCGAGGCGGCCAGCATCCTGTCCGACACGGCGCGCCTCGATCTGATCGGCGAGCACCTTTTCCGCTACGTCTACGACAGTCCGGATCCACGCTTCCCCCTGGTCATCGGTAACCTCGAGCTGAAGGGCGAGGTGCATCAGACCGCGGTGCAGACCCTGGCAGCGACCACCGGCGGCCAGTTCCGTGGCGACTGTGACGACCTCGCCGAACTCTACCAGACCATCGCCGAGCGTCAGGGACGCCTCGGACACCTGCTCATCCTCCCGTCGCACACCGCCTTCGCGTCGGCGCACAAGGAGGGGGGCGGCTGGGCCGTGGAGGTGATGCAGACCGGGCCGACCATGGCCTTCCGCGCTGCCACCCTGCCCGAGGCGCTGCGCGCGGCGCACGCCAACTTCGATCCTGCCGCCCCCTTCTCGCCCGACCACCTCGGCCTGTTGCTGCGCTTCTCCGGCGAGAACCAGCGCGGCGTCTTCGGCCTGGGCTGGCGCATCTTCGCCGACCCGGTCTACGCCGGCACCATGATCGATGTGCAGCGCGACTGGCAGTATCAGACCTACGCCCGCGCCATTGCCAAGATGGAACGGCTGATCGGCTCTGGTGACCGCGACCCGGCCAACCTGCACGAACTGGCGGCGCTGTACCAGATCACCGGCCAATGGGCGGCGGCGGTCAGGGAGTTCCGCGGCAATCTCGCGGCGCTCGACGACCCGGTGTCGCGGATCGAGGTGCAGATGGAACTGGCCATGGTCCTGCGGCGGGCCGGTCAGGCGGCGGAGGCGCGCACCGTGCTCGCCGAGGTCGCCGACTCGTTGCCGCCGCTGGCCCAGAAGCTGGGCAACGGGATGGCGCGCATCGGCATGGGACTCAGCCTGGCGCAGCTCGCACTCGGCGATGGGGCGGCGGCGCGGACGACGCTGATGCGTACTGCCTATGGCCCGCTCGCGGCGATGACCGGCCAGATCCTGCAGCTGGTCTCGCGGCCGGGCTTCGACCGGTCGAACTGGTCGGGCGACGGGCGCTTCGCCGCGGTGCGTGCCCTGCTGCAGTCGTTCATCGGCTGCCTCATCGCGCACCTCGATAAGGCCGGGGCCGAGGCGGCCCGGGATCCGACGCTGGTACAGGCGCGGCAGCTGGTTGATGCCTGGCTGGCCCACATCGCCTTCCTCGAGGCCGATGCCCCGGTCGACAATCTGGCGATCTATGCCACCGCCGCCCGCATCCATGCCCTCGACATGCCGGCCGACACGTTGGTCGCCGCCGTGGCCGCCGCCCCGCGGCCAACGGACGCGAAGCCGGATCATCTCCAGCGCAAGACCGGCCCCGCCTCCCTGGCCGCAGACCTGCCATGGATCCGCATTTCCTCGCAGTGGTGGCTCGGTGAGGTGCAGAAGGCCCTGCGCAGCGGCGGCGAGACGTCGGAGGAGGAGGACCTCGTCGCCCGTCTCGACCCGTCGCGCATCGACCGACCACGCGTCGCCACTGCGGCTGCCGGTGCCGCGGCCGCCGTGCAGGCCTGCCGCAAGCTCGGGCTGACCGGACTGGCGGTCGATCAGCCGGCGCACTTCGCCGGCCTGATCGCCGCGGTGATCGGCGGTGATGACAAGGCCCTGCGCGAGCGGTTGCGCTATGTCCGGCGTCAGGGCGACAAGCGGCTCACCGATGCCACCGCCATCACCCTTGGCAGCCTGGCGCCTGCCTGCGACCAGCGGGCCTGGCAGGTGGTGCTGCAGGCGTGGGCTGACGAGGTCGACTACAAGCCGAAGTGGTTCTCGATCGCCTGGACGGCCGTGGTCGCCGGGGCCCCGGACCAGGCCCTGGCCACAGCGCGCCTGGCCGCCAGCCGCTTCGCCGCCGACCCCTCTTTCACCGAGGAACTGGCTTTCATGGAGCGCCTGCTGAAGCCGTGAGCGAGCCGGTCTTCCGTCTTTCCCGTCTCTCACGCTGGTCTCATGATCGCTCGCTAGACTCCGCCGCACAACCCCAGGACGTCCCTCCATGCGTACGCTCATCCCCGCCCTCCTCATCCTCTGCGCCGCCGGCGGTCTGACCGCTGCCGAGCCCGCCACGCCACCCAAGGACGGCGCCAAGGCGGCCAAGCCGGCGCCGCTGACCGTCGCCGACCTGCCCGCAGCGGTGAAGACCGCCATGGAGAAGCAGGCTGACGGAGCCACCCTCGAACGCATCAAGGCGAACGAGTCCGGCGGCGAGAAGTCCTACACCGCCCGCTTCACCAAGGGCGATGTACGCAGCGAGGTGCAGGTGGGCGCCGATGGCCGCCTCCTGAAGATGAAGGCCGAGCGCAAGAGCACCGAGGCCAGTGTGGCCCTCGACAATCTGCCCGAAGCGGTGCGTACGGTGGTCGCCGCGCGCGTCGGCGACGGCAAGGTTGCCGAGGTCGAGCAGGAGGTCGACGATGGCAAGATGGTCTACAATGTCGAGATCGCCAAGGGCACCGACATGCTGACCCTGCAGGTCTCGGCCGACGGCACCATCACCAAGGATGAGACCAAGCCCGCTGAGGTGAAGAAGGCCAAGGGCGCAGATGGCAAGAAGGAAGGAAAGAAAGAAGGCAAGAAGGCTGATAAGGAGGCCCTGCCCGCGACGGATCCGGCTGCCAACTGAGCCGCTTGGCCCGGTCGCCGTGGTGCCGACACTGGTCGGTGCCGCGGCGATCGCGGTCGGAGGCCCATGCGCGCATTGATCGTCGAGGACAACGCCACCCTGCGCCAGGCGGTCGCTATGGCCGTGCGTGAGGCTGGCTTCGCTGTTGACGCGTCGGGCGATGGCGAGGATGGGCTGTGGCACGCCACCTCGTTCGTTTACGACGCCATCGTGCTCGATATCCAGCTGCCCAAGCTCGACGGACTGACCGTACTGCGTCGGTTGCGCGCCGGAGGCAGTCAGGCACCCGTACTGCTGCTTACCGCCCGCGATGCGGTCGAGGACCGCGTTGCCGGCCTGGACGCGGGCTCGGATGACTATCTGGCCAAACCCTTTGCCATGCCCGAGCTGCTGGCGCGGGTGCGGGCCCTGGCGCGCCGCGGCGTGGGTCGCCGGCAGAGCGTGCTGACCCTCGGTCGGCTCAGTGTCGACACCACCGCCCGTGCCGCCGCCGTCGACGGCAAACCGCTGGTGCTGACGGTGCGTGAGTTCGCCCTGCTTGAAGTATTGGCCTGCCGGGCCGGTGAAGTGGTGGCGCGCAGCGACCTGTGGGAGCGCTGCTACGACGCCGCCGCCGAACCGAACAGCAACGTCATCGATGTCTACGTCGGCTACCTGCGCAAAAAGCTCGATCGCGCCGGGCTGGGCGAGGCGATCCGC
This sequence comes from Planctomycetota bacterium, assembly GCA_038203025.1. Lineage (GTDB taxonomy): Bacteria > Planctomycetota > UBA11346 > UBA11346 > UBA11346 > UBA11346. The sequence continues at coordinate 686 of JBBREK010000123.1, read as the reverse complement.
ACGGTGCGGGGCGCCGGCTACGTGCTGGAGGTCGGCTGATGCCCGCCTTGCGTACCCGCCTGGTGGTCGGCACCGCCTTGTTCGCCGGCCTGGTCACGGCTGGCGCCGGTGGGGCCGGCTGGCTCATGGCGCGCAGCGCCCTGATCGACGAGTTCGATGCCGGTCTGGCCCTGCAGCTTGGGGCGGTGGCCGGCGAGATCGAGCATCACGCCGGCAGTGTGCGCATCGAATTCAGTATCACTGATTTCCCCGAACTGATGCGCACCGAGCGTCCCGACCTGGCGGCGGTGTGGGATGCCGACGGCACCCTGTTGGCGGTGTCGCCGGCCGCCGCCGGGGTGTGGAAACGACGTCCCGCGGGCGACGGCCGCATCCGCGAGGTTGATCTGCCCGGCGATCGGCCCGGCCGTCGGCTCGACCGCCGGGTGGCCCCGGGCGGACGGACCGATGTGCCGCCAGTGACCGTGTCGGTGGCGCGCGACACCGGGCACCTGCAGCACCGCCTGGAGCGCCTCGCCTGGGTGCTGGCGGCGGCCAGCGCCATCGGCGCGGTGCTGGCCGCCGCCGGCATGGCCGTGCTGGTGCCGCGGCTGCTGCTGCCGCTGCATCGACTGGCCGGTCGCATCGAGGCGGTGAATCCAGCTGCGCCTGCGCCACTGGGTAGCGCCGGCCTGGCCGAGTTGGAA
>JBBREK010000122.1:0-12923 GCA_038203025.1 Planctomycetota bacterium | reverse complement strand
GGCGGGCGCCGGGGGGGGGGGCGGGGCCCCGCCGGCGCGGCCGGGGCGCGCGCGTGGCGCTTCTGGCCCCCCGGGGGCCGCGCGGTCCCAGGGGCCAGGCGCGGGTGCTGACGCCGGATCGGCGGAGGTCGGCGAGGTGCTCGTGGACGATGACTTGGCAGTCGGGCAGCTCGGCGGCCAGTGCGGCGAGGGCGGCGTCGAGATGCGGCAGGATGCAGGCGGCGGTGACGATGGCGTTAAGGCAGTTGCCCAGGCGTTCGACGCGCAGGCCGGGCAGGGCATCGGCTTCGCCGTGCACGACGCGGTAGCAGTCGGTCAGCACCTCGGCGTGCAGCGCCGCCCGGCGTTGCCAGGCCCGGCGTGCGGCTGTCGCTGGATCCCAGCCGTCCGGCACGACCCGGGCGCACACCGCCGCTCCGGGATCAGCCAGCGCCGTGGCCACGCCGCGACCGTGCTCATCGACCAGACGTACCAGGTCGCCGGGTCGCAGTCGATCCAGCCCTTTGGTGAAGCGATCCGGCCGGATCCATGGATGTCCGCGGCTGACGAAGCCGGCGCTCTCGCGACCGATTCCTAGATCCGGGACGACCGGACGTGCCACCTCAATCGCCCATGCAGGTGCCGACCAGCCGCGCCGTGCGCACGCTGGCGTGCTCTGGCGGCACCAGCTTCAGCTTGCCGGCGACCTCGTCGAGCGGCACCGGCACGATCTCGTCGCCCTTCACCGAGACCATGCAGCCATATTGGCCAGCGGCGAGCAGCTCGGCAGCGGTGGTGCCCAGACGGGTGCAGAGCAGGCGGTCGGAAGCGGACGGGGTGCCGCCGCGCTGGACGTGCCCCAGGGTGGTGACGCGCGCCTCGGTGCCGGTCAGGCGCTGCAGGGCGCGGGCCAGGCGGCTGGCCTTGGGCTCCTGCACCGAATGGAACGTCGCCTCGACCGGCGCGCCGGCCCCGCGCTTGATGATCACCGTCTCGGTGGGGGTGTAGTCCTCGTCGGTCTCGGCCGCCTTGCGCGCCTTGGCGTCGGCATCGTCCGCATGGCCCTTCTTCCGGCCTTTTTTCTTCTTTCCCTCATCTAGACGCTGCGCCGCCTTGGCCTCGTCGGTGCTCAGTGCGCCTTCGGCGACGGCGACGATGGAGAAGCGCTTGCCGTGGCGGCCGCGCTCCAGCAGGTGCTCGGCGACCTTCGCCTCGTCGTAGGGGATCTCGGGGATGAGGATGACGTCGGCGCCACCGGCGATGCCGGCGCCCAGGGTCAGCCAGCCGGCCTTGTGGCCCATGACCTCGACGACGATGATGCGCTGGTGGCTGGTGGCGGTGGTGTGCAGGCGGTCGATCGCCTCGGTGGCGATGTCGAGGGCGGTGTCGAAGCCGAAGGTGATGTCGGTGTTCCAGATGTCGTTGTCGATGGTCTTGGGCAGGGTGATGACGTTGAGGCCGGCTTCACGCAGGCGGTTGGCGTTTTCCTGCGTGCCGGCGCCGCCCAGGCAGACCAGGCAGTCGAGCTGCATGCGTTTGGCGTTCTCGACCGCCACTTCGGTCATGTCGCGGATCTTGCCGCCCATCGGCATCTTGTGCGGTTTGTCGCGGCTGGTGCCAAGGAAGGTGCCGCCCTGGGTGAGGATGCCGGAGACCGCCCGGTCATCGAGGACGATGGTGCGGTTCTCGACCAAGCCGCGGAAGCCGTCCTGGATGCCGATGCACTTGATGCCCCAGCGGCCGATCGCCGCCTTGGCGACGCCGCGGATGGCGGCGTTGAGGCCGGGGCAGTCGCCGCCCGAGGTGAGCAGGCCGATGCAGCGGGTCTTGGATTTGGCCATGCCGGTCTTGTGCCGCGTCCGGCGGCCGAGCCAAGCGTCGGCGACGGGGTCGTTCGGGCCCTGCCGTCTGTCTACCAGCTCGGCAGGTATTGCCCGAGTTGACGACGTCGCGGACAATCTGCGTATCTCGCGCGGCGACCCGGGCAGGTGCATGATCGGGTATCCCGAAAGGATCCTATGCTTCGTCTCCTGCCGCTTTCCCTTGTCCTCATCTGCACGGTGTGCGCCGCAGAGCCTGCTATCGTGAGTCTGTCCGCCGCGGGCAAGTCCCTTGCCTCGGCCCCGCTGCCCGAGGGCTGGAGCGCCGTGCCGGCAGGCGAGAAGACCGTCATCATCCCGGCCCAGAAGCGTCCGCACATCCAGGTCTGGTCGGTGGCCGCAGCTGATGTCGCCACCGCCGAGGCCGGGATCGGTGCGTTGATCGTTTCCGAGGTCACCGAGTTCGCGCCCGCCACCCGTACCGACCTGACCGTCGCCGGTCACCCGGCCCGCCAACTCAGCGGCACCGGCGTCGAGGCCGATGACGGCGATCCGGGCAGCGCCGAAGTGACCATCTTCGCCATCGGCAACCAGGTCTTCGTCCTGGTGTCGCACGGCGAGGGCAGCGGCGTCGCTGACCGGCACGCCGAGGTGCTTGGGCTGCTCGGCAAACTCGTCGCCCGCTAAGGCTGGGGACGCCGGACTGGGGACTACCACGACGGCTCCGCAGCGGCTAGTATTGGCCGCGTGCACATCCTCCTCGTCGACGCCGATCCGGTCATCCGCCAGGAACTCGCCGAACTGCTCGGTCGGGTTGGTCACGACCTTGACCACGCCGACAACGCGGCCGAGGCGCTGGCCAGCGTGCGCGGTCGGCGCCTCGATCTGGTGATCGCGGCGGCCGACCTGCCCGGTCTCGGCGGACTCGACCTGCTGTTGGCCCTGCGCGACTCCCCGGCTGCCCCGCCGGTGGCTCTGCTGAGCGCAGCCAGCGATGCGCAGACCGCGATCGGGGCCTTGCGTCGTGGCGCAGTCGACTGCCTGCGCAAGCCGATCGACGCGGACGAGGTGTACGCCCTGACCGAACGGATCGAGGCCGCCCTGGCCCCGCTGGAGCTGTCCAGGCTGCCGCCCGAGCATCTGCGCCTGGATCCCGCCGGTTGCGACCTCGATGCCTGGCAGCGCGCCTTGGTGATCAACGCCGTGAAGCTCAGCCGCGGCTCACCGGTGCGCGCCAGCGCCTTTCTTGGCATTTCGCGCAAGGTGCTCTACACCCTGCGCAAGCGCTACGGTTTGTTCGCGGGCGACGAGCAGCACGAGGAGTGATGGAGATTCGTAACTACGCAGCCCTGGGGCCCCGTCGCGCAGCGAGGGGGCGGCTGCCGAGCAGCGGTGGGCGGATACCATGGGCGAAGCCCATCCGCCCACGGTTTTGGAGCGCGAGTGACAACATCGAGCTGCGACAAAAGCCGTGGGGGCAGGCCAGTCAGGGCCGCGGGGGCGAGGCCCCTGAACAGTTGCGCGGAGGCAGCCGATGACCGGCCGCTGGTCGCACGCCAAGGTGCTCGGGTGCATCGGCAAGCTCGCCGTTCGTTGAATCGCGCAGGGTGGGCGTACCCGGGGCGCTTGCGCCCCGACCTGGGCCGTTGGTGCCGAGTTGCCCGCCACCCCCCCTGGACGGGGCCGATGTGCCCCATTACGCAGCAGAACTGCTGGCACGGGATGTGCATAGATCCTCCTGAAGAAGGGGGGTCCCATGCGCAGTTCAGCCGGTCTTTCGCTGTTGGAGGTGATGGTGGCGTCGGCGACACTGGCCACCGGCATCTTCTCGGTTTTCGGCGCCATGGGCACCTCCAGCCAGGTGCGTCAACGCGCCAATGACCAAGGACGGGCGGTCGAGGCCATCCAGACCGAGGTCGAGTACCTCCAATCGCAGAGCTTCAGCAACGTCGACAAGATGGTCCCGCCGCTCAACGCGTCGGCGGGTTCGTCGTTCCTCGCCTTCGACGTCTCTGGACTCACGCCGCCAGTTGGCCAGATCGATGCCGGCAAGGTCCAGCGCGAGGCCGATTCGACTGCGACCAGGCTGCATCTGCGCTTCACCGTCGATTGGGTCGATGCCGCCGGGCCGGCATCCGTTGTTATCCACTATCATCACATCAACCGGGGGGGCTGAGCCATGCGCAACACCATCAGGGCCAGGGCCGGTCTCAGCCTGATCGAGATCTCGATCGCCATCGCCATCTTCGGCACCATCGCCAGCATCGCCGGCGAGAGTCTGATCTCCGGCACCCGCATGTCGGAAGAGATCGCGGTCTCGACGTCGGTGAACGACGACACCAACCGGGTCCTCCATCGCGTCGCCACCCAGTTGCGCTCGGCCGACTACAGCTGGATCTACATGAACCAGGGCGAGGTTTCGACCTACACCTTCAAGGTCTGCACCGGCCTGGGCGTCAACCCCGCCGGCGAGATCGGACCGCAGTTCGACAACACCTACACCATCGCCTTCGACAGCGTCGCCGGCGTTCTTACCGCCACCCTGGCCGAGCAGAGCACCGGTCGGTTGATCAGCCAGGAGATTGCCCGCGATCTTCGCATCCCGGACGGTTTCCGCGTCAACCAGCTCGGCACCGAGGTGCTGGTCAAGGGTAACCAGCTGCAATTGGCCATGGCGCGTACCGGACATCTCGCCGATGGCACCGAGGTCACCCGCGAGGCCTCGACGACCATCTTCCTGCGCTCGACGATCTACGCGAACACCAATCTCACCACCACGAGCACCCCCAACAGCGAGCTGCCCGCTGATCCCGATGCTCCGGCCGATTCTGCCGCCGCCCCGGTGATCCTGCTGGGCGACGATAGCAACACGGCCACCAAGGTCGGCAGCGTCAAGAACGTCAACGCCCTGCTGATCACCGGCAGCGTGCAGATGCCGGCCGGGGCCACCGATACCATCAACTTCAACACCTTCGACCTGCGTATGAACAAGCCCTCGGACGGCGTCGATGCCCTGGTCAGCCTCCGTCGCGGCTGGATCAGCGGCGAGAACAAGAACAACGCGCTGAATAGCAACGAGTTCGCCATCGAGGGCTGGGTCAGGGGATCGCTGACCGTGACGACAGCGGTCTCATCCCTTGGTGGGGCCGACGGTCTCGCCACCCGGACCTACTGAAAGGGGCATGCCATGAGCAGCCAGAGTCGCAGCGGCACCGCCCTGGTCATCGCCACTATGATGGTGGTGATCCTCGGCGGCCTGGCCATCTCGCTGACCGAAACGACGGTCGGCGGCCTGAAGGGAGAGCAGCGCCGGACCAATGACCTTGCGCTGGCGATGGCGGCGGAATCCGCAGCCAACATCGCGCTCGACCACTTGCAGCGCAATGCTGGTCTGCTGAGGACAGATCTCGGCACCACCGACAAGGTGGCCGAACTGCCGACACGCGACGACGTCGATGCGGCCAGGCCCAACTGTGACATCAGTTCGACCATGGGGATCAGCCTCGTGCACGGCTTGCCGGTCGGTGCCCGCTGGTGCTACGTCGGACAACGCGCTGTGATCAAGACCTATGTCGACGGCCTGCCGCGTCTGGAAGTGGTGCCGATCGGCACGCCGGACAGCATGACCCAGGACGTCTACTACATCCGCGCCTGGGCGACGCAGGGGTCGGAAGCCGACGTCAACACCTGGCGTACCCGCCGGGTCGAACTGCTCTTCGTGCCCTATCCGCAGGACGTCTTCGTGCGCGCCATGTTCGCCCACAACGGCTTCGACTTCCAGGGCAACGCCAAGACCGACAGTTGGGACTCGAAGATCGGCCCCTACGATCCCGTGGTCCACAACAGCAACGGCAAGATTGGCTCGGAGGGCGACATCTACGTGCAGAAGCCGGATAACATCGGTGGCGAGCAGAACATCAACGATTTCATCAACTTCCCGCTGCCGCCGGTCGAGTTCGACGCATCGCTGGCTCATGAGACGCCGAGCATCCTCAGCGGCAACGTCACACTCGCCGGGGGCACCTACCGCTACGAGGCGGTCAATCTGCAAGAACCCGATCAGCTGACCCTCACTGGCGCCGTGACCATCTATGTTGATGGCCCCGTGGCCATCTCGGGTGGGAAGAACGCCAACCCCATCGTCTACGGCAACACCTCCGCCAAACTGACCATTATTCAGAACGACTACATCCCCGCCGATCATCCGGAATGGTCGGGTATCGACAACAGTCTGGACACGGTCAACGGCCACGAGGCGATCGGCAATCCGGCTGATCCCTCCAAGTTCGTCTATATCTCCGCGTACAAGGGCGAGTTGACCTTCAACGGCAACGGCCTCTTCGGTGGCGTCCTCTACATGCCCAACGCGACGATGAAGTTCAATGGCACCTTCGACTTCTACGGTTCGGTCATTGCCGACACCTTCGCTAGCAAGCCGCTGACCGGGGCCGATGAACAAGGCAAGGTCAATGGCACCTTCTCCTTCCATTACGACGAGAACCTGGCCAATCTGAAATTGCCGCTCCCGGCGCGCATCGGTGTCGTCGGGTGGTTTACGACCAACCCGGTCGTGGGTGGACCATGAAGATCCAGCTTTGCGCCGTCCTGCTGATGACTGCCGTCCTCGGCGCCGCCGATGCCGACCCGTTGAAGGCCGCCCTGGCTCTGCCGGACGGTGATGCCTTCGCCCCGGATCGCATGCAGGAGGCGTTGATGCTGGCACCGCGCGGACAGCGCGCCGTCACCGTCGAACGCATCATCGCCAGCGGCCGCGAGGATGCTTATGGCATCCTCCACCGACTGATCCTCGACGACGATCCGGCCTGCGCCGTCCTGGCTGTCGATGCGCTCGCCAAGCGCTGGCCGACCGCCATGGCCGATGTCGAGGCCATCCGGCCGCTGATCGCCCGCGACGGCACGGTCGGCGCTGCCGCCTGCCGCTACGCCGCCCAGGTCGGGGACGACGAGGCCCTCTCCGCCCTGGCCGATCGGATCTTCCGACTGCCCGGTGATCCCGATGCCGAGGCGGCCTTGCGCCGGCTGCTGAACATGCCGTCCGGTTGCGGACCCGATGGCTGGATGGCGCTGGTGGACAGCCGGGCGGCCAAGACCGAGGCGGCGCTATCCAGCGCCGAGCGTCTGGTCGCGGGAAGTGCTGAAGACGCCATGGGGGCCATAACCCTGATTGCTGGTATGCGTCCCGCTGGTTCGCGTGGGGCTCGGGTGCTGCTGGCGGCGACCGAACACCCGGATGTGACCGTGCGACGCATGGCGGCCTCGATCCTTACGACCTGCGATGCCCCGGCTGCGGCGGCTTGGCGCGCGCGTCGCGATGCGGAAATGGGCGATGCCGGATCGGCGCTGGCTGGCGTCCGTCCGCTAGCCGACTCTGACGCCCCCATGGTGGCTGCAGCGCGTCCGTCCGCATCGACCCCGGCTGCACCTGCCGTCGCGGCGGCGGCGCCGACGGCCTCCAAATCGTCGGCCTGGATCGTCTGGCTTACGGTCATCGGGCTGCTCGCCGGAGGGGCCTGGCTGGCGTTGCGTCGTCGCGGCGTCGCTGGCAAGCCGGTTGATGCGCCGGCGTCCAACGGCAAGGCCCGCATCACCTGGGCGAACTGACCCCCTCGGTCCCTGCGGAATGGGGACTACCACTGTCGTGCCGTCTCCACTAGTCTGGCGACGTGCGTATCCTCCTCGTCGACGATCATCCTGATGTGCGTCTGAGCCTGGCCGAGTTCCTCGGCCAGATCGGGCATGAGACAGAACAGGCCGACAGTGGCACCGCAGCCATTGCCCGGGTGCACGAACGACGTCCGGATCTGGTCATCACCGATCTGCGCATGAGCGGTATGAGCGGCCTTGAGTTGCTCAGCACCATTCGCGCCGATCGCGATGGACCGCCGGTGGCGCTGATGACGGCATTCGGTGATTCCGCCACCGCGGTTGAGGCGATGCGACGGGGCGCCGTCGACTATTTGCGCAAGCCGATCGACGTTCGCGAACTGCATCGCCTGGTCGAACGCACCGAAGTGGGACTGGTGCCCGCCACGCCACCCCACCCCCCCCATCCGCACCGAGTCCGATGGCCTGATCGTGGCCGGCTCAGACCTCGATCGCCTGCTGGCGTTGGCAGATCGTATCCATGCCGCCCCCGACCTGCCGTGTCTGATCGAGGGCGAGACCGGCACCGGTAAGGAGTTGTTCGCCCGCCGGGTGCACCACGGCGGTGGCGAACCGGATGGCCCGTTCGTGGCCCTCAATTGCACCGCCATCGCCCCCGGGCTGTTCGAGTCCGAACTCTTCGGTCATGCGCCAGGGGCCTTCACCGGCGCCAATCCGCGTGGCGCCGAGGGCAAGCTGGCGTTGGCTGCCGGTGGGACGCTGTTCCTCGATGAGATCGGCGACCTGCAGGGCGATTTGCAGGCCAAGCTCCTGCGCCTGCTTGAGGACCGCACCTGGTATCCGGTAGGCGACAACCGGCTGCGCCGCTTGCAGGCGCGCATCATCTGCGCGACCAATGCCGGCCTCATCGAACGCATCCGCGATGGTCGTTTCCGCGAGGATCTGTTCTATCGGCTGAAGGTCTGCCATCTGCGGCTTCCGCCCCTGCGCGAGCGGTCTGGTGGGGTCATGCCTCTGGCGCTGAAGCTGCTGGAACAGGCCGCCCGTCGGCGGAACCGTCCGCACATTCGGCTGTCCCCCGGCGCCGAGACGGTGATCGCCCAGCATCGCTGGCCCGGCAATGTGCGGCAGCTGGTGCATGCCTTGGAGCAGGCCTGTCTGCTCTGCGACGGCGACGAGATCTCTGCCGAGATGTTCTCGGGCCTGGTGGCGGATCAGGTGGGCGTCAAGGAGACGGTGGTGCCGCAGGTGACGCTGACTCCGCCAGTAGTCGTCGCGCCGAAACCCCTGGCATTGCCCAGAGTCCCGCCCGAGCGGCTCGAACTGGACGACTTGGGCTGCGATCTCGACGCCTGGCAGCGGGCCATGGTCATCGCCGCCTTGCGCGTGAATCACGGATCGCCGGTCAGGGCCAGTGCGTTCCTTGGGGTGTCGCGCAAGGTGCTCTATACGCTGCGCAAGCGCTACGGCATCTTCGAGGCCGACGAGAAGGACGAGGAATGAGTCGCCAGGCGGTGCTTGGCGCCGCCTGCGCCGCCTGTGCCGGGGCTGCCCTCACCCTCGGCGTACTGACGCCGGGGCCGTGGCGGTGGTTAGCCTATGCCGTGGCCGTAGCCACGACGCTGGCGGCCACGGCTGTCATCCAGACCCCGAGTCGATCGTCGCAGGTCGTACCCCCCGCGCCGTCCGATGAGGTCAATGCCGATCGCCGTGCCGATCTGCTTGCTGGCCTGGCCGCCGGGGTGGCGCATGAACTCGGGCAGCCACTGTCGGCGGCACGGGTCGGCATCGAAGGCATCCACTATCTGCGCCAGATCGGCCGTGAGCCGAGTTCCGAGCATCTTTCGCGCACCTTGTCGCGCGTCGGCATGAGTCTGTTGGCGATGACGCAGACGATCGAGCACCTGCGCACCCTGGCGCGGGGCGATGTGGCGCCGCCTCTGGCCAGCCTCGACCTGGCCGACCTGGTTACGGGCCTGATCGCCGAACGCGACCAATGGCTACGTTTTCGCGACACCCGCATCGAGTGGTGTCCTCCCGGATTGCCGGTGCTGGCCCTGGCCGACCCGGCCGGCGTGCGGCTGATCCTGACCAATCTCCTGCGTAACGCCGTCGAGGCGGTGGAGGGGCAGTCGATCGAACGTCGTCTGGTGCGGGTGTCGATCGGGCCCGGCGCCTCGCTGGCGGTGCACGACAGCGGCCCGGGCATAGCCCCTGAACTGATGCGCGATCTGTTCGACCCGTTCCGCTCGTCCAAGGGGGTTGGACGTGGCATCGGTCTCAGCTTGGCCAAGGCCAGTGCGGAACGCATGGGCGGCACGTTGACCGTCGAATCCGCGCCTGGGTCAGGCAGCCGGTTCACGCTTGGCCTGCGCGAGGCGTCGCCGTCGTGACCACTGCTAACATGCTCGGCGGCGTGCGTGGACGCGTCGCCGCCCTCGCCGCATTGATCGCCCTGCTTGCAACCGCCGCCTGTGCGGCGCTGGCCGCGCAGGCACTGGTGAAGGGCCTGCACGGGCAGCGTGAACAGGCGGTCATGGCGGTTGCTCAGCAGGGCCGCAGCCGCCTCAACTGGCTGGTTCAGCGGCTTGCCATGGAGAATGCCGGACGAGCTGCGTCAGGAGAACTGACCCAGCGCATGCCGCATCCGCCGGAGGCCTGGGCGCGGGCCAACCTGATGCCCGGCTCTTCGCCAGGCAGACTGGTCCATGTCGTCATCCTGATCACCGATGGCGCGGTCACGGCGCGCTTCCGCCGCAGCTCTTCCTTCGGGCCGGAGGCTAGCCCAGACGACCCGGCCCCACCAACAGATCTGGCCAGTCTGGCACTGCCGGATGCCCAGGCCGGCCTCGCCGTGCCCGGCGGGTTCCCCGTCCTCTTCGCCTGCAATCCGGTGGCATGGAATGATGGCCGGGCCGGACCACGCTGTTCGCTGCTCAGCCTCACCTATCTGACGGCATCCCTGCAGCCCGATCTGGTCCAGGAAGGCTACGATCTCGAAATGGCGCCGATTCCGCGGCCCGCCTCAGGCGTCCAGGCCGCCTGGCGCGAGGGACGGGTCGCCGCCACCGTCTCCGTGCCGACGCATGACGGGCATGGTCTGGCCATCACCGTCGTCGAGCTGGCGACTGGCGACGGGGATCTGGTGTGGCGGGCGGTGATCGCCGTGATCGCCGGCGGTGTCGCCAGTGCCGCCGCCGCCATCCTCATCGGCGTGGTTGTCGGCTGGACGTGGATGCGGCCATTCACCGCCCTGGCCGAGGCCTGCCGTCGACGCGTCGAGGACCCCGGTGTGCCCCTGCCCACCTCGGGTGGAATCCAGGAGGCGGAGGTCCTGCGCGACGCGCTGGAACGCCTGTCTGCCGCTGAGCGCACCAATGCCCGACGGATCGGCGATGCCTTGGACAGGGAACGGACGGTGAATGCCGTGCATCAGCGTTTTCTCACCCAGCTCGGCCATGAGATCGGCGATCCCCTGCATGCGATCGTGGCGACGTTACAGCGGCTTGCAGCCGAGGGCGGACGCTTGCCGCCAGAGGAGGTCGCCGCCGCAGTCGAACGGGCGTTGGAGCTGGAATCGCGTCTGCAGGAGGCCCTCGGCCTGGTGGGTTTCGAATCGGGTGCCATCCGATCCGAACCGGGTGTGCGTGACATCGAATCCTACCTCGGCGGGATTGCCGACCTGATGCGCTCGCTTGCCGCCAGCCGAGGCGGCAGCGTGGTCTGCAGCGGCGCTGGACGGGCGATGCTGCGTCCCGAGCTGCTGACCCCGATCCTGATCAACCTGGTGGCGAACGCCTTGCGCGCCGGCCGCGGAGTGTGCGTGTCGATCGAAGGGCGGGTGACAAACGACGGTTCGTGGTGGAGGGTCGCCGATGACGGGGTGGGCATCGAGCCAGAGCTGGCCGACCGCATCGCCGACGCCTGCGTCCGTGGCGAGGTGTTGCCGGGCAGTGTGGGCCTTGGCCTCGGCCTGGCGGTGGTGTTGGCGAACCTCCGCGCCCTCGGTGGCCGGATCGGACTCGACAATCGGCCTGGAGAGGGGGCAGAATTCACCATCGACCTGCCGAACGCCGTCATCGGATCGTCCGTCCTGCCGGCACTGCGCGGCTGACCGTCAGCCGATGACCGGCCGATCGGTGTGTACCGAGCCGTCGCGATCGACGCGGTGCGAGAAGCATGAGCGACGCAGCTGGTGGCAGGCCGGGCCGGGCGCCTCGACGAGGTAGAGCAGCGCGTCGCCATCGCAATCGGTGCGCACCTCGAACACCGTCTGGACGTAGCCGCTCTCCTCGCCCTTGGTCCACAGCTTCCGCCGGCTGCGGCTGTAGTAGGTCGCCTTGCCGCTGACCAGGGTGCGGGCCAGGGCCTCGCGGTTGGCCCAGGCCACCATCAGCACGTCGCCGGTGCTGCGGTCCTGAGCCACGGCGGTCACCAGGCCCTGCTCGTTCCACTGCAGCAGGCGGTCGATCTCGCCGGGCGAACCGGCCGGGGTGATGTCGGTCATGGCGGCATGCTCGCCTGTGACAGCCTACGGCAAGACCGCACTGGTCGCGCGCCCCGCGCTGGCATGCTGCCGGGCATGATCCGCACCATCCTGCCGCTGCTCCTGGTCGCCGCCCTCACCGCTGCCGACCTGACCTTGACCGGTACCTGGGCCGGCCCGGCCGTCACGCCGCCAGCCGGCGCCACCGTCGTCCTGGCGATGTACGACCGCAACGGCACCTGCTGCGGCGGTCCGGCCGCCGCCCTGGCCGGTCTGGGCAACTTGCGTACCTCGCTGCAGGGGCGCAGCGATGTCTGCTTGGTGGCCATCGATGTCACCGCCGGAGCCACCTCCGAACAGGCCACGGCCGCCGCCGCCCTGTACCGCACGGACGGCATACCGTTGCTCGTCGATGGGGCCCGTGCGACAGCCGCAGCCCTGAATGTAAAGCTTGAAATGACCATGACCTACGTAGTCCGAAAAGCGGACGGGACGCAGGCGGTGGTGTTCAGTCCCAGCCTGGTGCGCAAGCAGCTCGGGAGCTGAACGGGTCGTCAGGCGACGCATGAGCCGCCCGCCATTGGCCGCATGGCGGGCGGATCCGTGCTGGACGCAGTTGACAATCATTCTCAATAAGGATGATCGCCGCCGTACGAGGGCAGTATGGCCAACGCCGTTGGTGTCGGTTCGGAGTCCCAGGTCACAGCCACCCTCGATGCCTTGCATCCCGGCGAACAGGGGATCATCGCCAGGCTGACTGGTCCGGTGCCGATCCGCCGCCGTCTCGCCGAGATGGGCCTGGTGCCTGGCGTCGTCGCCACGGTGCACCGCATCGCGCCGCTCGGCGATCCGCTCGAAGTCGGGGTGCGCGGCTACCGCCTGTCCTTGCGCCGTGATCAGGCGCGTTGCCTGCACTTGGCCGGTGCCCGTCCTGCGCCCGCGCAGGGCTCGTTCCCGGCCATCGTCTCCGCGCCGGCGTCGCCCAGCGCCCATCCGGTGATCGCCCTGGCCGG
>JBBREK010000121.1:0-12929 GCA_038203025.1 Planctomycetota bacterium | reverse complement strand
CCAGTCGCGGCTGATCTACCCCGGCCAGCGCTACGCCCAGGTGATGTGGGAGAAGATCCCGCCGACCCTGGAACCGCTGCGCTACGAGACCGACCAGGGCAAGCAGGTGTCGTTCTGGCGCAAGCCGATCGGTGGCGGCGAGGCCAAGCGCATCTGGCTGATCTGCAACGGCAACGGCGGCTACGCCCTGGCCTGGCCCGACCTGCTGGCCATGACCACCGACCGCGAGGCCGGCTACCTGCTCTTCGAATATCCGGGCTACGGCTTCAGCGAGGGCTCGTGCACACCGCAGCGCATCCTCGCCGCCAGCGAAGCAGCGGTCGAGGCGCTGCGCATGCATCTCGGCCTGGAGCGCGCGGAGCTGGACGCGCGCATGTCGGTGCTCGGCCACTCGCTCGGCGGCGCGGCCGGGCTGCAGTACGCGGCCCGCCATCCGGTGCAGCGCCTCATCCTCGCCGCCCCCTTCACCACCATGGTCGAGATGGGCCACCACATGCTCTTCTGGCCCTGCGGCTGGCTGGTCTGGCATCGCTTCGACAACCTCGTCCGCCTGGCCGAGATCGCCCAGCGCTCGCCGCATCCGGCGGTCGAGATCGTGCACGGCGCCGAGGACCTGATGATCCCGCCGGCCATGTCCGAGCGCCTCGCGGCCCGCTACCCGGAATGGGTGCACCGCACCCTCGTCCCCGGCGCCGACCACGACACCGTGGTCATCGACGCCGTGCAGCTCCTCGACGCAGCGCCAGCACACTGAGTCCTGGCAGCAGCAGCAGCAGCAGGCCGAGCAGGCCGCCGCCACAACCGCCGCCACCATCGCCACCGCCGCCTGCGGATGCGGTAGGTACGGTCACCAGAGTGGTCGAGTGCGAACCGTCGGCGAACGTGGCCGTCAGCGTCCACGTCCCGGGACCCGGGAAGGTGGCCGTGGCGGTGGCGGCCCCGATCGTGCCATTAGGGGTGAATTCCACCCCGGCCGGCACGCTGGTCCAGGTGACCGCCCCGCCAGCTCCATCGGCCCGGGCGGACAGATCGATGGTCGATCCGCTGAGTGTCCCAGTTGCGCAGGCAGCCGCCCGGTCGCTGGTCCAGCCGACGTACATCGGCATGGCGTAGCGCTGCCCGGCCGCGCCGGTGGCCAGGCTGCGCACATCGCCGAGGCGGGTCTCAGCAGCCTGGACGGCATAGTCGCCAGAGTAATTGCTGGTCACATAGCTCATCGAGCAGTGCGCATCGACGGTCCGGAATGCGGTCCCCGACGGACGCAGCGCGTACAGCAACGTGCCAAGGAACTCGGTGCGACCGCCGTTGTGGGTCGACGCGACCATGCCGCCGTTCTCGGTCTTCAGACCGAACACCCACAGATCACCGCCATTGTTGTCGAGGTGCAGTTGCGCACCCTCGATATTGAGCTGCCGGGCCCACACGTGCTGGCCGGGCACGGTGCTAAGGTTATCCATCCCGGCATCTTCGCAGAAGACCTTGCCAGCGCCGGGCGAAGCACGATAGGCGAACTGCCCGTTGCGCAGGACGACAGTGCGGGCGCAGCGGTGGTAGATCAGCACCGAACCGCGCACGTCATCGATGATCAGCGGGTCCGGCGAGTCGTCCTCGACGCGCAGGACCAGGCCGGTGGCGTCCCAGCGGTTGAAGTTGTTGGCGAAGCCGGTGAATCGCCGGATGTGCGCCGGCACGCGGAATCCGGCCTGCTCCAGTGACTGACTGCCGATGCCGGACAGGGTCGCCCCGGTGTTAATCCATACCGTGGTGTACGCTGTGTTGTCGAAGATGGCTTGGTTGATCCCAGTCATACCGGCGGTGATGTCACTGTTCGCGTTCGTATCCCAGGTGTTGTATTCATAGCTGCGCCAGAGCCTGCCCCAGTGCGTCGGGTTGTTGTCATGGAAGGTTGGCGTCTCTTCGACTGGCAGCTTCAATGACAGGCGCGTCGCCGCATCAGTGCCGAACAGGCTGCGCACGGTGCCAACGACGCGTTCGGCGATCGGCGTGGACGCCAGGATGCTGGACGCCTGCTTCAGCGCCGCACCGTACCCGGCCGCGGTGATATTTCGCAGGTAAGCGGTGTCACCGCTACCCAGTTCGACCGCAGCGCGTCCACCAGCACCACCGGTGCAGGTCGCGTCGAGCAGAATGAGATGCCCCTTGCTGCCGGTCGAAAGCACCGCTGGCACGCTGTTGCTGCTGGTCAGGTGCCGTACTGCGATCGTGTTGTTGTTGTTGCGTAGCCCGGCCACGCTCTGGCCGCTAAACACCAAGTCCTCGAAGGTCGGCCCGTATTCCGGCGTGGCGACATCGATGCCGACCGCGAAGCCCTGCACCTCGACCCGCTTGATCAGGCATGGCCCCGGCCAGTCCTGGGTCAGATCGACGCCACAGACCCCGCCCCCCTTCACCAGCACGTTCTGCAGCGCCCCGGTGTTGCTGGCGTTGTACTCGATGCCCACCGCACCGGCGTTGCCGCTGCCGGTGTCGACGGTGAGATCGCGGATGTTCTGCGAGAATCCATAGTTCTGCGTGCGATAGCAGCGGATCACCGGGGTGGGCGTGCCAGCGCTGGTGAACCCGGGGCAGCTGTCATCGAGCCGGATCACGGTATCAGCGCGTCCAGCGCCGCGCAGGGTGAGATTGATGCCAACCCAGGTCAGCATACCGGTCACCCGATAGGTTCCCGGCGGCAGGTAGACGGTGCGCGGCCGGGCCGAGTAGTAATCCGGCGGCCGGCCGGAATTGCTGCGCGTCCCGACCAGGGCCGCGTTGATCGCCGCTGTGTCATCGGCGATTCCGTCGCCAACCGCGCCATAGGCCGTGACGCTGACGCACCCGACCTCGCCCACCTGGGTCGGAATTCCGCCGCCATCTGTGCGGAAAAATCCTGTCGGATACACGAATTCGGCAGCCGTCATGGAGCCGGCCAGGAGACCAATAATAAGGTACCGCATAATACCAGAATAGTCCCGGCATTCTGCGTGCGATGGGAAACAGCGGTACCTATGGGGACGTGCCCTCCGGGTGGCTGACGCGCCGCGCCCGGGGCTTGCGACGCAGTGCATCGCTCGCCAGCACCACCTTGCCATGCAGCACGCAGCCGGCCTCGGCCGGACGGCACTGCGGCAAGCCGCGTCGCCGACAGGCGCCGGTGTCGGGATCGAGGTGCGGGCAGCCGTAGTTCATCCGGGCTTCACCTCCGCTGGCAGCATAGCGCGCTACGCAGGTCTGGCGAGGGCCCGACATCCACCGCTGCAGGGACAACCCCTTCCCACGACCGTCCTGTCCTCTAGTTTGCCCGTCCCACCGGCGACACAGCCCAGTCAAGGAACCCCATGTACATCGACGACGTCAAAGCCCGCCAGATCATCGACTCCCGGGGCAACCCGACCATCGAGGTCGATGTCACCCTGGAGGACGGCTCCCTCGGCCGCGCCGCGGTGCCCTCGGGCGCCAGCACCGGCATCTACGAGGCGGTCGAGCTGCGCGACGGCGACAAGACCAAGTACCTGGGCAAGGGCGTGCTGAAGGCCGTCGCCAACGTCAACGAGAAGCTCGGACCCGAGCTGGTCGGCTTCGATGCCCGCGAGCAGCGCGCCATCGACGCCAAGATGATCGAAATCGACGGCACCGAGAACAAGGGCAACATGGGCGCCAACGCCATCCTCGGCGTCTCGCTGGCCACCGCCAAGGCCGCTGCCGAGTCGATCGGCCTGCCACTGTACCGCTACATCGGCGGTACCAACGCCCGCCAACTGCCGGTGCCGATGGCCAACATCATCAACGGCGGCAAGCACGCCGACAACAAGGTCGACTTCCAGGAGTTCATGGTCATGCCGGTGGGCGCCAAGACCTTCTCGGAGGGCATCCGCCAAGTTTGCGAAGTATTCCACTCCCTCAAGAGCGTGCTGAAGAAGGCCGGGCACAACACCGCGGTCGGCGACGAGGGTGGCTTCGCCCCCAACATCGACAACGAGGACGCGCTGAAGTTCATCATGGAGGCGATCAGCAAGGCAGGCTACAAGGCCGGCCGCGACGCCGACTTCGCCATCGCCATGGACTGCGCCAGCTCGGAACTCTTCGACGAGGGCGGCAAGAAGGGCTACAAGTTCTGGAAGTCGAACCCGGGCAAGCTGTTCTCGGCCGACGAGATGATCGACCTGTTCGAAGGCTGGAGCCCGAAGTACCCAATCATCTCGATCGAGGACGCCCTCGACCAGGATGACTGGGCCGGCTACACCAAGTTCACCAGCCAGTTGGGCAAGACGGTGCAGATCGTCGGCGACGACTTCTTCGTCACCAACCCCAAGCGACTCGCCGAAGGCATCACCAAGAACGCCTGCAACTCGATCCTGGTCAAGGTCAATCAGATCGGGACGCTGACCGAGACGCTGGACGCCGTGCAGATGGCGCAGAAGGCCGGCTACACCGCCGTGCTTTCGCACCGTTCCGGCGAGACCGAGGACGCCACCATCGCCGACATCGCGGTGGCCACCAACTGCGGCCAGATCAAGACCGGCTCGGCCTCGCGCACCGACCGCATCGCCAAGTACAACCAGCTCATCCGCATCGAGGAGGAGCTCGGCGCCCAGGCGGCGTACTGCGGGCTGAAGTCGTTCTATAATTTATACAAGTGACCTGGGAGCGACGAGTTCCAGCTCGTCGCGACACCCCAAGCCAGAGGCCGGTCCGGATAATCCGGGCCGGCCTCTGGCTTTTTCCATGCATTCCGACGAGCTAGAGCTCGTCGGTCCCAGGCCCTACTTGGACCAGGGCAGCAGCTTGGTCGCGTCGAGCAGTTCAGCGATTGCCATCTGGCCGTCGCCGCCGAGCACGGTGATGTGGCCGACGGCGCCAGGCGCCGCGCCGTCGCCGACCGCCAGCCACTTGCCGGAGGCCGGCTTTGCCGGGACGTAGGTAGCAAGCTGGCAGCGCTGGTTGAGGATCAGGGCGACCAGCTGGGCTGCGACGTGCGACGACTCGTCGCCGACCGCCACCACCGGCAGGCTGCCGTTGCCCTGGCGCATCATGCGCAGGATCTGCTGGGTGCGGGTACGCACCGCGGTGATCAGGGCTGCCTCCTCGGCGAAGGGACGGCCGTTGAGCTGCGCCTCGGTCACGCCGACCAGCACCGGCACCAGCGCGGCGGTCGGCTCATCGGCTGGACGCAGGGTCCACACCGCGCGCTGCATGCGCTCCTGGGCAGCGGGCGCGTTGCGCGTGTCGAGGGCCTCGATCACGGCATCCTGGGTCTCGCGGATGCGCGCATCGCGCGAGCGCGGCAGGTCGCGGGTGCGGGGCAGGCCGCGCGGCGGCTGCGGCACCGAGTTGTCGGCGGGGAAGCGCGGCAGGCCGTCGACGATCAGCTGGCTGATTGGGGTGCCGGTCTTCACCAGCTGGGCCACGCGCTTCAGCTCCTGCACCTGATGGGCGGTGTAGGCGCGGTAACCGTTGGCTCGGCGACGCGGGTTGGGCCAGCCGTAGCGCAGTTCCCAGATGCGCAGCACGCTGGGCGAGAGGCTGCAGGCCTTCGATGCATCGTTGATGTTGAGGGCCTGCGGCAAGCCGGTCTGGACGGGGGTGTTCGGGACGGTCGGAGCTTCGATAACGCTCATGGGATACCTCGGGATGATTGTGAGGAATGGGGCGGTGCCGGTAGTGGGGCAGAAACCTAAGTCGATTGTACAGGTTTCCTCGCGATGCAACCCCTTGCAGATCAATAAACCGATACAGATGTCCGGATATAACTCGGGCATTGTAGAAGGACCACGCGGGTCTTTGGCACGAATTGTGATTTGTGCGTTTTGCGCAGCAATTCCCGCCAACGGGATGAGGTCGCATGGTCGTGCGCGACACACGAATCCGGATCCATCTTCCACCCGGTCCCTGGTCCATCGCCACGATGCCTGGTGGCCCAAGCCGCTGCACACGGGCCAGTGCCAGGGTCGCATGCACTCCACAGGAGGTGCCGTGTCTTGCCACGACGTTCGCGGACTTAGCTTCAGGTTCCCCTGGAGACGTCATGCCCGACCGTGCCCACGCCGACCTCTGCACCGCCGCCGCCACTGCGTTGGCCGCCGTGCCCGATGCGCACAAGCCCGAGATCCTGGTCGGCTTCGACGGTTTCATCGACGACATCATTGACCTGGTCGACAAGCGGCAGTCGCCCACCGAGTACACCAAGGTCAGGACGATCACTGATTTCGGCAACAAGGTGCTGGCAGCGGCCGGCAAGAGCGCCGGGATCGGGGCCGTCACCAGAGTGACCAAGCTTGGTGGTAACGGCCCGATCATGGCGAACGCGCTGTGCGCGCAGGACGCCGCCGTCACTGCTATCGGCATCCTCGGCGAGCCGGCCCTCCATCCGGTGTTCCAGCCGCTTGCAGCACGGGCCAAGCAGACCATCTCGCTGGGCAACGCCGCCGTCACCAGCGCCCTCGAATTCGAGGACGGCAAGGTGATGCTGAACTTCAGCGATCCGATGGCGACCATCACCTTCGACCACGTGGCGGCGCGCTGCGGCGGCCTCGGCGGCCTCAAGGAGTTGTTCAAGCGCTCGGCTGGCATCGCCTCGGTCAACTGGTCGCAGACCCCCGGCATGACCGACATGTGGCGGCGCCTGGCCAAGGAGGTCCTGCCCGGACTGCGCTCCGACCGGCCGCTGTTCTTCGTTGACTTGGCCGATCCGCACCGCTGCCCGGACTCCCAGATCACCGAGGGTCTCGCCGCCCTGCAGGAACTGCAGCGGCACGTCGACGTGGTGCTCGGCCTCAACGAAAACGAATGCCGGCAGATGTGCAGCGTGTTCGGCGTACCCTACCCCAAGGCCGAGCCGGAATGGGAGGCGGCGCGCGAGGCCTGCGTCAACCTGCGCAAGCACTTCGGCTTCTCGCGCGTGATGTGCCACATGGTCAAGAGCTCGGCGGTGGCCTGGGATGGCGGCAGCACCGCCGCCGACGGCTTCTGGGAACCGAAGCCGAAGATCACCACCGGCGCCGGCGACCACTACAACGCTGGCTTTTTCGCCGCCATCCTCGCCAGCATGGCGCCGGCGCACTGCCTGCAGATCGGCGGCGCGACCAGCGGCCACTACGTGCGCACCGGCGACTCGCCGACCCGGGCCCAGGTGGTCGCGTTCCTGCGTTCGGCCGGTCAGGCTGCGGCACGCGGCTAACGCGCCAATCCGCACCACACGGACCCGCGTCAAGGGGTCGGTGCTGACACGCACCGACCCAACCTTGCCATCCCCACTCCCGTTCCTACAGATCCGCTCCCCCGACCGTGACCACCCGCCCCACCACCACGACCCAGCTTGCCACCGCCTGGCCACAGATCGTGGCCCTGGTGCGCACCCAGACCGGCAACGAGCCGGGCGTGCGGTTGTGGCTGGATTCTCCGCGCGTGCATCTGATCGGCATCGAGGATGGCGTGCTGGTGCTGGAGTGCCCGACCCCGACCTGGTCGCACCAGCTGACCAGCAAGTTCGGCGGCGCCATCCGTTCCGCCCTGACCGAGGTCACCGGCCAGGAGGCCAACGGCCTGCGCTGCCGCATCCCCGGCGCCGCCGCCCGCGCCCACGAGCGTGAACTGGCCCGCTCCGCGCAGCCCGCCAACGAGCCGACGCGCCAGCCCGGCCGCGCCTCGGCCAAGCTGCTCGCCGACTTCGTGGTCGGAGCGTGCAACCGCCTGGCCTACGATGCGGTGCGCCGGGTGCTGGAGTCGCCGGACAACCCGATCAACCCGGTGTTCATCCACGGCCCCTCGGGCGTCGGCAAGACCCACCTCGAACAGGGGCTGTCGCTGGCCTTCCGCGAGCGCTACCCCAAGAGCAAGGTCCTGTACATCCGCTGCGAGCAGTTCACCAACGACTTCATCGAGTCGTGCGAAGGCGGCGGCGCGGCGATCAACGCCTTTCGCGTACGCATGCGCCATCCCGACCTGCTGCTGATCGACGACATCCACTTCCTCAGCAAGGGCCAGAAAGAGCGGACCAAGGACGAGCTGTTCGCGACCTTCGAGCATCTCGCCAACCACGGCAAGAAGGTGGTGATCACCTCCGACGCCGGCCCGCGCGACATCCAGTACCTCGAGGAGCGCTTCGTGCAGCGCTTCGCCGGCGGCCTGGTCGTGCCGCTCGACCGGCCGGACCCGGTCGTCCGTCGCGAGATCGTCGCCCGCCGGGCCCGCGACCAGGGCACCGAGTTGCCCGACGAGGTGCTGGAATACGTCGCCGGCCACGTCACCGACAACGTGCGCATGCTTGAGGGCGCGGTAAACCGGCTGGTGCAGTTCGCCCACAGCTTCCAACGCCGCATCGACATCGCCGCCGCCCGGCAGTGCCTCGCTGACCTGATCGGACGCGACCGTGGCGAAGATGCCGTGGCCATGGTCCGGCGTGAAGTCGCCGTCCGCTTCGGCCTCAAGCCCGGCGACCTCGACGGCCGCTCCAAGACCCAGCCGCGGGCCGACGCCCGCTTCGTCGCCATGTACGTCCTCCGCTACGTCACCGGCGGCACCTACGGGGCGATCGGCCAGCTCTTCGGCATCAAGAACCACACCAGCGTCCTGCACGGCTGCGACAAGGTGCGCAAACTGCGCGGCCAGGACCCCGACCTCGACGGCTTCATCGAAGATCTGATCATCCGCGCTAAGCGCTGATGCTTGGGGGCCCGCGCCCCCACGGCCCTACGGGCCTGCCCCCCGGCCTTTGTCGCGACTCGATTTCGGCGCTACGCCCAGAAATCGTGGGCGGATGGGCTACGCCCATTGTATCCGCCCACCGCCGCTCGGCGGCCGTCGTCGCTACGCTCCTCTATGGCGCACCGCGCACCCACGGCCCTGCGGGCCTGCCCCCCCCCGGCCTTTGTCGCGACTCGATTTCGGCGGTACCCACCCGCGGGGATAACAGCTGCTCGGGGGCGATGAACGAGTGCTTGAGACGGCCGTCCAGGCCCTCTATAACGTCGGCACCTCATCGCCCCCCGGCGTCCCGCCGAAGGAGTCCACGTGCGCCCAGTCAAACTGCTGCTCGCCATTGCCTGCTGTGTTCCGGTGCTGTCAGCCGCAACCTCTTCTGAGGCGATCGAGACGCGCAAGGTCCAGTCGGTGACCATCGAGCGCCTGCTTGAGATCCCGGCCTCCTTCCAGGCCATCACCGTGCGCTTCCCCGCGACCTGGATCGGCATCACCGGCGTCTACGACACCCAGCGCAGCCACTTCCATCCCGAGCGCTACATCAACATGTCGGTGTGGCCCGCCCGAGCCAACCTGTGGGAACCAGCCACCCGGGCCAAGCCGCTGGTCTCGCTGTACATGAGCAAGGACCAGCCGGGTGCCGACCGCCCGTCGCTGCTCAAGCGCTACCAGGCCGTCGAGATCGAAGGCCGCATCGTCGCCGTGATGGACGGTCAGCCGTGGATCGAGGTCCTCGCCATCAGCCCGCTTGAGCAGCGCGGCGCCTACAACGAAGCGGCCATCGCCCAGCTCGAACAGGCCGTCACCTTTGCCGACCAGGACGCCCGTGATCTTGCCGAGGAGCACTTCGCCGCCGCCCTGTCCGCCGACCTGCCGGCCACGGCCCGGGTCAGCGTCGGCAACCTGCGCGCCCGCTCGCTGATGGCCGCCAACCGCTGGGCGGAGGCCATCATCGTCCTGCGTTCGATCCTACCGGCCGCCCTCGCCGACAAAGGACTGAGCAACACCACCAAAGCCAGCCTGCACGCCGCCCTGGCCCGCAGCCTCAGCGAATCGGCCGGCGACGATGCCGCCCGCAACACCGAAGCGGTTGCCGAAGCCCAAGCGGCAGTTGCCCTCGACCCGACCATGTCCGAGGCCTACGCCGTGCTCGGCGTCAGCCTGGCCGGCCTCGGTCGCTTCGACGAGGCGCGCATGCAGTGCGACCGCGCCGTGCGCATGCGTCCCGATGACGCCGCCGTGCGCCTCGCGCTCGGTCGCATCCTCGACCAGCAGGGACACCACGACGAGGCGATCGACGCCCTCAAGCACGCCATCGACCTGACGCCGAAGGATGCCCGCGTGCATCGCGCCGTCGCCGCGGCCTATCTCAATCGCGGTCGCGAAGGGGACGTCTCTGACCTGCCCATCGCCTTCAAGGAGTGCGATATCACCCTGCGCCTCGCGCCGCAGGATGCCGAAGCCCATTATCTGGCCGGACAGGTGCTGGAGGTCGCGACCGCCCGCAGCGCCGAACTACCCCTGGCCAGCGGCAAGGCCGTGCCGACCCGCGACGATGCCAAGGCGCGCTACCAGGCCGCACTCGCCATCGACGCCAACAACGCACATGCCACTGCTGCACTGCAGGCGATCCTGAGCGCCGAGGCGGCCGAGAAGGCGGCCGAGGACGCCAAGCTGGCCGCCGTACAGGAAGCCAAGGCCCAGGCCAAAAACGATGCGGAAGCCAGGGTCAAGGCCGAGGCTGAAGCTCAGGCCAAGGCGGAAGAGGACGCCAAGGCCAGCGCTGCGGCGGCGGCAGCGGCAGCGGCAGGGGCCAATCCCGTTCCTGAAGCCGCACCAGAGGCGGCCCCGGAAACCACGCCCGAAGCGGCGCCGGCTCCTGAGACCGTCCCCGCCCCGGCCCCCTGACCAGGCCAGGCCGCACAGGGGCTGGCGCATGCCAGCCGCGATGCAGAATCCGCCCCGGTGCCCATGCACCGGGGCGCTTTATTGCATGCTGCGCGAACTCACCATCACCAATCTCGTCATCGTCGAACGCGCCCGCCTGGTCCCCAGCGAGGGTCTGACCGCCATCACCGGCGAGACCGGCGCCGGCAAGTCGCTGCTGCTCGACGCCCTCGACCTGATCGCCGGCGGACGCGGCTCGGCCGAACTGGTCGGCCCGCGCAGTGACGCCTGCGAGGTCTGCGCCGACTTCAACGTTGCCTCCAAGCGCGCCGCCCAGATCCACGAGTCCTGCGGCATCGCCGACAGCGACGGGGCCTTCATCCTGCGCCGCCACTTGCGCAGCGACGGCCGCAGCCAAGCGTGGATCAACGACACGCCAGTAACCGTCACCGCGCTGCGTGCCGCCGCCACCCATCTCATCGAGATCCATGCCCAGGATCGGGCGCGCCAGCTGGCCGATCCCGGCGAGCAGCTGGCCGCCATCGATGCGCACGGCCGCCTCGACCCCCAGGCCGAGACCTACGCTGCCGCGCACCGCCAGGTCCTCGACCGCGAAGGCGAGGCCAAGCGGCTCACCGAGGGCGACCGTGGCAGCGCCCGCGAACTGGAGTTCCTGCGCTTCCAACGTCGCGAGTTCGACGAGTTGGCGCCGGTGGCCGGCGAGTTCGCCGAGCTGGAGTCCCGGCACCAGCTGCTCAGCGAGGCGGAGAGCTGGCGCAACCTGTGCGCCGAGGCGACCGAGGCCCTGACCGACGACGAGCGCTCGGCCACCCGCACCGTCGGCCGCCTGGCCCGTCGTCTGGCCGACGCCCCCAGTCCGGCACTGCGTGAGGCTGGAGCCCAACTGGGTACGGCGGTGGAATTGTTGCAGGGCGCAGCAGCGGCCTGTTCTTCGGCGGCCGAGTCGATCAGCGCCGACCCCGGCGAACTCGCCACCATCGGCGAACGCCTCGATGCCTACCACACTCTGATGCGCAAGCATGGTGGCGACGAGGCGGGCCTGTTCGCCGCCCTGACGCAGATCGATACCCGCATCGGCGAACTCGATGGCCTGGACGGACGGCGCGCAGCCATCGCCGCCGAGTTGGCCGAGGCCACCGCACTGCGCGACCGGCTCGGCGCCGCCCTGGCCGAGGCCCGCCGCCGCGCCTTTGCGCCGTTGGCCAAGGAGATCCATCGCCACCTCGCCGAGCTCGGCATGCCCAAGGCCAAGGTCGAGCTGCACGAATCGCCAGCTGCCGCCACCACGCTGGGGACGGTCGGCATGGAACTGCACGTGCGCACCAATCCGGGCATGCCCGGTGGTCCGGTGTCGGCGGTGGCCTCCGGCGGCGAAACCTCGCGCCTGCTCCTCGCGCTCGCCGCCGCCCTGGCCGGCCGCTCGGGCACACCGCTGGTGGTGTTCGACGAAGTCGACACCGGCGTTGGTGGCCGGCTCGGTGCCGCCATCGGCGGAAAACTTGCCCGGCTTGCCGACGGTCGTAGCGTCCTTGTCGTGACGCATACGCCCCAGGTCGCCGCTGCCGCCAACGCCCACTACGTGGTGCGCAAGCGTCAGGGCGTCGACAGCACCTCGGTCGAGGTCGATCGCCTCAGCGACGCCGCCCGGGTCGGCGAGCTGGCCGAGATGCTCGGTGGCGGCGCCCCTGCCAAGGCCCAGGCCAAGGCCCTGCTCGCCGGAGCCCGCGCGTGACCGAGCCGACCACCGGCCGCATCGTCCGCACGCCCAAGCCCGGGCCGCAGACCCGCTTTCGTATCGCCCGTAGCGCCACCATGGTCTACGTCCTGGTCGAGGGCCTGGGCAACATGAAGTCAGCCCCGGTGCTGCACTCCTTCCTCACCGACGCCCGTGGCGAAGGCACGCGCAGCGCCTACATTGAACTGTCAGCCTGCGTGGGCATGGATTCAACCTTCATGGGCCTGCTGGTCGGCCAGGCCCAGGCCTTCTCCGATCAGGGCGGTCGCCTGGCCGTGGTCAAGCCCAACGAACTGTGCCTGCGCCTGCTGCGCCAGCTCGGTGTCGATGAGGTGGTCACGGTGGTGCCGGACGCCGAGGTGCCGAGCGCCGAATACGTCGACCTGTCGGGCGACAACAGTGTCGACATGAAGGCGCGCACCGACCTGGTCCGCCAGGCGCACCAGCATCTCGCCTCGCTCAATGCCGAAAACCGTGCCAAGTTCAGCGCTTTCCTGCGCGCGCTGGACGACGACCTGAGCAAGAAGAAGCCGTAGTCGCCCCGTAGCGCCGGCTTCAGCCGGCCCGGTGGGCGGACTTCAGTCCGCCC
>JBBREK010000120.1:0-13040 GCA_038203025.1 Planctomycetota bacterium | reverse complement strand
CCCAGCTGGCCGGCCAGGAACCTCCAGATGCCATCCTCGTGCCATCTGATCGCAATGCCTTCGCGGTCGCTGTCGCCCTGCGTCGATTGGGCGTTGATCCGCGTCGCGAAGTGCCGGTGTGCGGTTATGACGCCACCGCCCTAGCCTGCCGCGAATCCGCCTGGGAGCCATTCGTGCCGGCGGCGAGCGTCGACCGCGACAGTCACGGCATTGGCGTGGCGATGGTCGAGGTCCTGGCGACTCGGATCGAGCGCGGTGCTGGCGAACCAATTGTTCAGCTGCATCCGCCGCGACTGGTGCCTGACCTGCCGTGAAATGCTGAACCGTACGGGTGCGAAACTCAGACGTGCGCGCCCTGGGCCCAGGCCGAAGGCGACATGCCGGTGCCGTGGCGGAACCAGGCTGCGAAGTGGGTCGGATGCCTGAACCCCGCAGCACGGGCGATGGCGGCCACCGGGCGGCCGGCCACCAGCGCGGCCTGGGCGGCGGCCAGCCTGGCATCTGCGATCACCTGGCGCGGCGAGCGGCCGAGCGCGCTGCGGAACCGGCGGGCGAGTTGGCTGCGTGACAGGCCGGCGGCCTCGTCGAGTGATCCTGGGGTGACCCTGCGACCGTCCTCGGTAGCAATGCGGGCGAGGGCGCGGCGCACCAGTTCGTCGCCGTCGGCGGGGGCACGCACGTTGGCGTCTTCCATCCGCACCAGCTCCGCCAAGCAGTCGCGCAGGCGCGCCTCGACCGTCAACCAGGCCGCAAGACCGAGCCCGCCGGAGCGCCAGGCCCGCCCGCTGCCAGGAGCGGCGCCCGCGGCAGCCTCGATCAGCGCGGCGGCACGCCGGCCGAAGCAGCCGGCAGCGGGACCCAGATCGCAGGGCCGCGCCGGACCCAGCAGCGGCGTACCGTCGCACCACGACGCCTCGATGTGCAGCGACGCAAGCACCGTCCGGGGCGCGGCTCGTTGCTCCCGCGACGCGATCGGCAGGAGGAACCAGCGGCGCCGAGGCAGCGGACCGCTCCAGTCACCCACCTCGACATGCAGGCTTCCCGACTCCACGCACCAGCAGGTCAGGCGCACCTCGGAGATGCGCCGGTTGACCAGCGCGGGATCGATCTCGCCGCGCACGGCCCAGTGCAGCCGGCAGCGCAAGGCATCGAACTGGTGCGTGGCCCTCCTCGCGGCAGGCATAGCCGGAGTGTGCGTCGGCGGAGTGCGCTGGGCAACCCTCAGGTGCCAAGCCGCGCTCCACGCTGCACCAGCTCACGACGCACCCGGGCGCCATCCAGCCATCGTGCGTCGCTGCGCTCGGCGGCAGCCAGCGCCGCGGCGAGACCGGCCGCCTGGCCGGTGGCCATGCACGTCCCGGTGACGCGATAGCTGGCATGCGCGACGTGGCTGCCGCTGATGCAGCGTCCCGCCGTCAGCAGGTGGCCGAGGCCTTCGGGCTGGAGACAGCGGAAGGGAATTTCGTAGGGACGCACCGGCGTGCGGGCCATCTCGGGATCGTGTTCCCCGGGCGCCAACTCATGGATGTCGACGTTGAAGCGGCAGCTAGCGATGCCATCGGGGAAGCTGCGCCCACAGCGCAGGTCCTCGGCGTCGAGCACATATCCGCCGCGGATGCGTCGCCCCTCGCGCACGCCGATGGCCGGGGCGGTCTGCAGGAGGCGGACGCGCTCCAGTCCAGGGATGCGCCTCAGAGCGGCGACCAGGTCGGCCGACTGGCGTCGTGCCTCCACCGTCGCCCGGGTGATGGCCGCCGGATCGAGCGGATCGACGGCATAGACATGGGTCGCCTGCACATCCGAGACGTCGGCCTCGGGCGTATGGATGATCCAAGGAGCCTTGTCGCCACGGGTGAAGGGCAACCGGAGGCCCGTGCCCGCCACCGCCCGATCAAGCAGGTCGAACAGCTCGGAGCTGCGCTCCATGCGGAAGCCGGCGGCGCCCGCAATGCGGAACATCAGCGTCATCGGTTGCTGTCGGCCATCACCCGGCCGGCCGAGACTGAAGCGCGCCCCAGCTCGGGCCGCGATGTCGCCATCTCCGGTGGCGTCGATGGTGGTGTCGCCAGCACGGCGAACCGTCCGCCCTTGCCTTCGGCGATGACGCCACGCACGCGGCCGTCCTCGACCACCGTGTCAGCGATCTGCACCTGGTAGAGCCAGCGGATGCCGAGCGCGGTGAAGCGCTCCTCCAGCAGCAGCTTCATCGTCTCGGTGCTGAAGGTCGGGGCCCACGACTTCCACTCATGCCAAGCCCCGGCCCCGCGCAGACGTCCTACCAGTTCGTCGACCAGCCAGCCCTGGGTCCCGGCCTCGAAGAACGGATTGAGCAACCCTGCCGTCCACACGCCACCGAGCATCCCGTGCCGCTCCAGCAGCATGGTACGCGCTCCGCAGGAGGCCGCCGCCATGGCGGCGCCGATTCCGGCCGGTCCGCCGCCGCAGACCAGCACGTCGACGTCTGCAAGAACCGGGGTGTTCCTCGGGGATTCGACGACGACTCCGCCAGCAAGGGTCATCTGATGGGCAGGATGGCTGAGTTCCATGGCGCCATCATGCCTGGCAGGTTCCTGGGCCACCTGGGATGCGTCGTTGGCGTCGCCGGATGCGCCGCCGTCGTCAGTCGTGCGAGATCAAGCCAGCGCAGCGCCGAGAGCGACGAAGGTGTCATCATCCAGGATCAGGTCGGCTGCTGCCAGGCTGTCGGTCAGCTGCGCCCGGTCCTTCGGTCCGATGATGCCCCAGCCGCCCTGCGGGTGCTGCAGCAGCCAGGCCAGGGCGAGGGCATTGGCGCTGACGCCGAGCCGTGCCGACGCGGTGCGGGCCAGCAGCCAACGCCGTGGGTTCGCCGGATCGGCGTATTGCGGCAGGCGCTCCAACGCCTGCGCCAGGGGCTTGGCGAAATAGCCGTTGGCCTGGCTGCTGTAGGGGATCTGGGGGAGACCGCTGTGCACGTGCCAGAGCAGGGTATCGGCGTCCATGCCGCGCATGCCGCCGCCGAAGCGGTGGCTGGGCGCGAAGGAGGCGAGGCTCCAGCTGATCTGGCTGGCGACGAAGCCGATCCAGCCGCGCTGCCTGGCGCAGGTCTCGGCCTCGTCGAGGCGCTGCCACGACCAGTTGGAGGCGCCGATGGCGCGGATCGTCCCGGCGCGCAGGTGCGGCTGCAACGCTCCAAGGATCTCGTCGACCGGG
Organism: Planctomycetota bacterium; assembly: GCA_038203025.1. Lineage (GTDB taxonomy): Bacteria > Planctomycetota > UBA11346 > UBA11346 > UBA11346 > UBA11346. The sequence goes on along the minus strand of JBBREK010000120.1, from coordinate 9,848 downwards.
ATCGACTCATCGTCGCGATGCAACCAGTACAGGTCGATGAGCGGCTGCCGCAGGCGTTCCAGGCTCTCGGCCAGATGCGCTGCGATCAGATCCAGGCACAGCCGGCTGCTGCTGCTGCTGCTGCTGCCGCTGTCGAGCGGCGGATGCCCGCCCTTGGTGCCAACGACCATGCGCTCGCGCAGGCCGCGGCTGGCCAACCAGGCGCCGATGGTGCGCTCGCTGGCGCCGGTCCCGCCGGGCAGCCAGGCGGCATAGATGTGCGCGGTGTCGAGGAAGGTCCCGCCCGCCGCCACGAAGTCGTCGAGCATGGCGAAGGCCTCGTCGCGCGGCACTGACGAGCCGAAGCCACCGGTGCCAAGGGCGATGGCCGAGCAAGGCGTGCTGATGCCGGGCAGCTGATGCAGGCGCATGCCGGCATGCTGGCGGGGTTCGGCGCTTGGCCAGCAGGTCTCGTGTGATCTTTAAAATCGCGGTTCGCGGTTCGCGGTTGTAGCGACACGTGTTGTGTGTGTTGAGGGTGTTCACCAAACGGGTGACCACGTGTAAACCCAATATGGTCCGTAATCGATGGTCCAACTGCGAACCTCGAACCGCGAACCGCGAACCCACTGCGGCATGTAGACTCATCCCGCCCGCCCCAGCCGGCGCGGCAGATGGATCAGGCGTGGCAGATCACTGTCGCGTACGATCAGGGGTGGCGGTTGGCTCTCCGGGGCGCGGCTGTCGTCGGCGAGGAAGGCGAGGCAGGGGTGGCCACGCGGCACCAGTTCGCTGAGTGGTTCGCCGCCGGGCCGGCACATGGCCAGGGATTCGAGCAGCCGGTCGCGGGTGCCCACCGCCCCGCGTGGTGCCTGGCCGTGATGTACCGCCAGCTCCCAGCCGCGCCGGCCGAGGTCGTCGATCAGCGTGGCGGCAGCGGCCACCAGACGTTCGAACACTGCCGTTGGCGCCGCCGGATCGATGACCACGGTGAGGCGGCGCGCCGCCGGGGCGTGGCGTTCGGCCACCAGCAGGCGGCGATGGCGGGCGCTGGCGCGCCAGTGGATGCGGTTGCGCGGATCGCCTGGCGCCCAGTCGCGCAGCCGGCCGAGTTCATCGTTGCCCGGTTCATGCGCCACCGCCACGCCGGCGAACCATTCGGCGAGACGCGCGCGCAGTCCGGCCCGCACCCGGCCGATGGCGGGCAGGACGACCAGTTGGCTGGGTGGTCCGACCTCGCGGGTGCAGACGATCAGGCCGAACGGCTGCTGGGCGGAGATCTCCAACGGTGGCAGGGTGACCGCGCCGCGGTTGGGGAAGCGAACCGTCCAGCGCGTCGCCACGCCATCCGGTCCGATGCCGGCCAGGCGCGCGACCTGGCGCAGCGCGCGGCTGCGTGGATCCCAGGCCCGCACCACCAGCGGGGGCAATACGCGTCGACCGGTCAGTCGGGCCGCCAAGGTCGTCTCGACGCCGGCGTGCACCAGGCGCGGCGGCAACCACGACGCTTCGGCCCCGTTCAGCGACCGTGGTGCCAGCAGCCGTGCCCCGGCCAACGCGGCGAGCATCGCCACCCCGCCGGCAGCGGCGAGCGGCGCGCTCTGCCACACCGGCACCAGGCACAGGATCACGCCTTCGGCGCCGGTGATCCAGCCGAGCGGGGTGAGTCTGATCATGGGTTTCGGGTTTCGGGATCCGCATCCCGATGACCAGACCGGCCCCGGATCAAAGATCCCGAAACCCGAAACCCGAAACTCACCTCGGCACCGCCACGCTTGCCACGGCATCGCGCACTGCCTGCTCGGGATCGCCGGCGCCGCGTGCGACGACGCGATGCGCGAGGGCCTCGACGGCGATGCCCTGGACGTCGTCCGGCGTGGCGAAGGTGCGGCCGGCGAGTAGGGCCCGGGCCTGGGCCAGGCGTTGCAGGCCGAGGGCGGCACGTGGGCTGGCCCCCAGGGCCAAACCCTTGGCTGCGCGCGTGGCGCGCACCAGGGCGAGGGCGTAGGCGCGCACCTCGTCGGACACGGTGACGGCGGCGGCGGCGCTGCGCAGACGCTCGGCGCCAGCGGCGTCGACCACGGCGGTGAGGCGTGAGAGGTCGGAGGCGGCGCCGTCCCGGCGCAGCAGTTCCAGCTCGGCGGCCTCGTCCGGATAGCCCAAGGCGAAGCGCAGCAGGAAGCGGTCGTGCTGGCTGTCGGGCAGCGGATAGGTGCCGGCGTGGTCGGTGGGATTCTGGGTCGCGATGCAGCAGAAGCGGGCGGCGAGCGGGCGGGCCTCGCCGTCGGCCGTCACCTGGCCCTCGGCCAGAGCCTCCAGCAGGGCCGACTGCGTGCGCGGCGGGGTGCGGTTGAGCTCGTCGGCGAGCAGCACGTCGCAGAACACCGGGCCGGGATGGAAGACGAAGCGGTGCTCGCGCTCGTCCCACACCGAGTTGCCGGTGATGTCGGCCGGCATCAGGTCGGGGACGCACTGCACGCGCTTGAAGCTGCCGCCGGTGGCACCGGCGAGGGCGCGGGCGAGGGTGGTCTTGCCGACGCCAGGCACGTCCTCGATCAGCAGGTGGCCCCGCGCCAGCCAGCCGGTGACGGTCAGTTCCGCAGCGCGGCGACCGCCGCGGAAGACGGTGGCGATCGCGTCGACGATTGCCTGGGCGGAGGCGGCTTCTGGCATGTTGTGAAGGTAGGCAAAGGCTCCAACAGCGCCAGCAAACCGCGGGGCTGAGGACATCCCCGTCGACCACACCCGAACCCCAGTTAGCCCAGTGACTTGCATCGTCATAGCGCTTGCCTGTCGTCCCCTGGTGCGCTATAACTCCAGACAGGACAACCACCGGAGACATGCCCATGTCCGAACAGACGATCGCCAAGCGCGTCCTCGCCGACCGCATCGCGGCCAAGCTCAACCTCCCGCAGGGTCAGACGTTGCAGGTCATCCAGGCCTTCCTCGACGACATCGTCGAGGAACTGGGACGCGGCAACCGCCTGGAATTCCGTGACTTCGGTGTCTTCGAGCTGGTCTCGCGCAAGCCGCGTACAGCGCTGAACCCGAAGACCCTGGAGAAGGTGCCGGTGCAGCGCCGCACGGTGGTGAAGTTCCGTGCCGGCCGACTGCTCAAGGCCAAGGTCAAGGACCTTGAAGTCGATGCCGAAGGCAACCCGCTGCCCGGTACGGCCGACGCACCCAAGGGCTGACATGCGCCGCAGCTGCTGGCTCGTGCTGGTGTGCGTCGCCGGCCTCGTCGGCGGCGAGGTCGCGACCGATCCGTCGGGCAAACCGATACCGCCGCCGCTGCCGCGGTTCTCCTACACGCAGAGCGGCGGGGCGTCCTACAGCTTCTCGCCGGATCGGCCGAGCGAGGCTCTCGGAGTGCAGGTGCAGTACGATGACATCCGGCTCCAGGCTGGTCGTCTGACCTACCGCATGTCCGACTACCCTGGCGCCTCGCGGCCACTGCTGCTCGATGGGCAGCTTGATGCGACGCCAGAGCTGCCGCTTGAGCTGGACACCAGCAATTCGCACATGGAGGGCCTCGCCTTCCGTGGTCTGCTGCGGCCGGCCCGCATCACCTTCAAGCGCCAGGATCCCGAGGAGGGCAAGGTGGTGGTGCGCTATCGCGTCGAGATCAAGCAGGTCGGCGGCTTCCACGGCATGATCGACACACCGCGCGGACCGCGCCAGCTGGTGGCTGATGCCGAGACCGTGGTCCTCGATCTGACGGCGCCGCTGGAGGCCGGCGCAGGCGCCTTCGGTCTCGGGCGCATGCATCTGATGGCGATGCATCTCTATGGCACCCCCGAGCGCCTGATGCGCTTCCTTACCATCCGCGTAGCGGTCCCCGAAGCCGCGGCCGACATCGCGCAGCAGTGGGAAGGCCAGAACTGGGGCGTGCGCAAATCGAACGACTGGTTGAGCCTGCAGTTCGACGACAACGGACGCCTGACTGGCAGTCAGGAAGGCCTGCGTGGCGACTACCAGGAACGCGATGGCGAAGGGGCCATCATGCAGCGCGAGCCGACCAGCGTTCCTTCCCTGGGCAAGTGAACATCCTCCGCTTCCTCCGCCCGCAGTGCATCAAGCTGCGTCTGGACTTCGTTCCCGCCGAAGGCGAGGAGGGCGAGAGCGCTGCGACGATCGCCGCCCGCCACCGACGCGAGAAGGAGTCACTGATTGGCGAGGTGGCCGAGCTGATGGCCCGATCCGGCGACATCGCCAACCTGCCCAAGTTCACCAAGGACCTGCTGCATCGTGAGCGCAAGGCGACCACCGCCATCGCCCCGGGCATCGCCATCCCGCACGTGCGCACCTACCAGGCCAAGAGCTTCATCATCGGCCTGGCCCGCGCCGATGAGCCGGGCGTCGACTTCGATAGCCTTGATGGTGATCCGACCCGCTTGTTCGTGATCCTGACCAGCCCACCGTGGGATGACCGCACCTACCTGCAGGTCTACCGCGAGTTCGCGCAGCTGGTCAAGGACGAAGAGGCCCTCGCCGGGCTAATGACCGCGGAGACCGAACAGGACGTCTTCAACACGCTACGGACGTTCTTCAGGTAGCGTGCCGTAGCTCGCTCCGTAGCGCCGGCTTTAGCCGGCACGGTGGGCGGACTTCAGTCCGCCCTCTGGGGATTGGCCATCCCTGGACAACCGTTGCCGGACAAGAGCTTGAAGAAAAGGCACAATTCTCAGGCGGCCCGGAGGGCCGCCCTCCGGGTTGTCCCCACGGAGCGCGGCCCTCTGGGTTGTCCCCACGGAGCGCGGCCCTCTGGGTTGTCCCCACGGAGCGCGGCCCTCTGGGTTGTCCCCACGGAGCGCGGCCCTCCGGACCGCTCGAACAGGAATGGCCAATCCCCAGTGGGTGGGCTTCAGTTCGCCCTGGTTTGCCACCCGCATTGCCCCGTGGCAGGCTGAAGCCTGCCGACCGTGCCGGCTAAAGCCGGCGCTACGTACGACGGCGCTACCTACCGCTTATTCGCTGCGTCATTGCACCAAGCGTACACATCGCGGCGATACGCCCCGTAGCGAATCGGCTCGTTGCGGTAGATCGAGTGGCCCGGGTCGAGGTTGACGCGCTCGATCGGGGTGGCGATCGGCTCCTTGGCACCGACCTCGTAGTGCTGGTTCCAGCTGGCGATGCGGTGCGCCGGGCCGGGCGGCGGCGAGGGCAGCGGCGGTTCGTACATCGCGACCAGGGGGATCGGTTCGACCGTGGTCCGACGCTCGCGGTCTTCGCGCAGCCCGAGCAGGTCGGTGGGCTTCATCACCACGCCCGGCGGCCGGCAGGCGCGCGGCGGCAGATCGGCGACATCAAGGGCCGGTGGCGACGCCGGCAGCTGGTGCACTTCGTCGTCGACGCCAGAGACATGCGAGAACATGCCGAAGACCTCGTCGACCGAGGTCGGCTGATAGCGCGCCTGCACAGCGGGATCGCAACCGGCAAGGGCCAGGGCGACAATGGCGACGGGCAAGAGACGGCGCATGGGCGTGATCCCACCCGGCCGTGGGCTGCGGCCAAGGAGCAAGGGGAGCGGTGTCTCCAGGCGAGTCAGACGCCGGGGCAAGACCCTTTCGCGGCCTGGATCGTCGCGTAAGACCTCGCCATGTCCGACGAGGTAGTCCGCACCACCGGCCTGGCCAAGGTCTATGCCGATTTCTGGGGTCGCCCGCGCGTATCCGCGCTGGAAGGCCTGGATCTCGCCATCAACAAGGGCGAGGTCTTCGGTCTGCTTGGGCCCAACGGCTCGGGCAAGACCACCACCATCAAGCTGCTGCTCGGGCTGATCCGCGCCACCCGCGGCGACGCCTTCGTCCTCGGCCGCGATCCCGGCGACCTAGCGGTGCGGGCCCGGGTGGGCTATCTGCCCGAGGAGACCTACCTGTGGAAGTTCCTCACGGCTGACGAGACCATGGCCTTCATCGGCCGGCTGTTCGGCCTGTCCGCCGCTGAGATCGCCAAGCGTAGCGACCGGCTGCTCGCCCAGGTTGGCCTCGGCCATGCCCGCGGCCGCCGCCTCGGCGAATACAGCAAGGGTATGGCCCGCCGCCTCGGCCTGGCTCAGGCCCTGATCAACGATCCCGAGCTGGTCATCCTCGACGAGCCGACCAGCGGCCTCGATCCAGTCGGCTCGGCTGAGGTCAAGGATCTCATCCTCTCGCTCAAGCAGGCCGGTAAGACCGTGCTGCTCTCAAGCCATCTGCTCGCCGACGTCGAGGATGTCTGCGACCGCATCGCCATCCTGCACCGCGGCCGCCTGGCCGAGCAGGGCCGGGTCAGCGATCTGCTCTCCGACGACAAGCGTCTGATGGTCGAGCTGCAGTCGCCCGACGCCGCCACCATCGAGGCGGTGAAGGCTGCTGCCGGCGCCAGCCTGGTCGGCGTCGCCCCGCCGCGCGAACGGCTGGAACAGCGCTTCCGCCGCATCGTCGCGAAGAACAGCGGGGACGCGCCACGATGATTGGTGGTACGCTCGCCGTCTCGGCGCTCAGCTGGCGCGAGGCGTGGCGCGGACGCCTGTGGCTGGTGCCGCTGGCGGCCGCGGCGCTGATCGCCCTGCTCGCGCCACGCGCCGATGCCGCCGATCCCGGCGGCGCGGTGCGTCTGATCGCCGCCGCCGCCAGTGCTGCCGCCGGCTTCTGCGGCATCCTCATCGCCGCGCTGGTTCCGGCCGCACAGCTGACCCGCGATCTGGAGAGCCGCATCGCCCTGACCGTCTTCCCCAAGCCGCTGCCGCGCCTCGGCTGGCTGCTTGGCCGCTGGGGCGGAGCCGTGCTGCTGGCCGGCGCGGCCGGACTGCTCATCGCCCTGGCCGGCTCATTGGCGGTGACCTGGCGCTCCGGTGGCGTGCCGCAGATGCGCGAGGCGCGCCCTGCCGCCGCGGTTGAACGTCTCACCGGCCTGGGCGAGGCGGTAGCCCTGCCGCAGGCCGCCACCCGTCTGGCCGGCCCGGCCGGCGACGGCGTGCGCTGGAGTTTCACCGGCCTCGATCCCGCTGCGCGTGGTTACGAACTGCTGGTGCAGGCGCGGGTCGGCGCTGCCGGTGGCGGCATCGTCGAGAGCGCCCCGGCCCGCGTCGCCGTCGTCGCCCCCGATGGCGCGGTGTTGCCGTTGACCCTCGATCCAGCCAGCCCGTACGGCCGTCAGCCGCCTGACTCGGCCATGCCGGGTGCCAACTGCTGGCTTGCTGACCGCAAGGACGACCGCCGCAGTCTGGCGGCAGACTGGGCCCGGCTGCAGCTGCCGGCCGGGACCATCAGTAGCGACGGCCGCCTAGTCATCCAGCTGACCCGTCTCGATCCGGCGACCACCCTGCAACTTGGCCTGGCCAGCTGCGTGGTTGCGGTGCCGGCCGGGACGCAGCCGTGGCATGCCGCCCGGGCCGTCCTCGCCGAGTTGGCGGCGCCGGCTGTGATCGCCGCCGCCGCCCTTGCCGTCGCCGCCATCGCTTCGCTGCCGGTGGCGCTACTGGCGTCGCTGACCCTGGCCTTCGCCGGCCATGCGCTGTGGGCGGTGCGCGAGACGCTGACCTGGGGCGATGCTGGCCGCGCCCTGGCCCGTCTGCTGGAACTGCTGTTGGCCGCGCTGCCTGATCTCTCCGCCTCTGGGCAGGGGGTGCGCCTGGCTGCCAGCGAGGCCGTGACCTGGGGTCAGGTCGGGCATGCCTGGTTGGGCGTGACGCCGCATCTCGTCGTGCTGCTCGCGCTGGGCTGGTGGGCCCTGGCCAGGAGGCAGCTGTGAGCGGATCGTCCGGTCGTCCGTGGAAGCTGCTGGGATTGGCCGCCGTCCTGCTGGTCGCGGCGCAGGCCCTGGCCACCGTTGCGGCGCCGAAGCGCGATGTGGCCGGGATTGGCGGGCTGCCACCGGGCGAGTTCGCCGGCACGCTGATGCTCGGCGGCTTCCGCGGTCTGGCCTGCGACCTGCTGTGGCTGCGCGCCGTGTCGGCGAAGGAGGCGGGTCGCTTCTACGAGTCGGTGGCCCTGGCCGAGGCGATCACTCAGGTGCAGCCACGCTTCGCTGATGTGTGGATGCATCTGGCGCACGATCTCGCCTACAACATCTCGTTCGAGGCCGATGGCCCAGACCAGCGCTACAGCTGGTTTGTCGCTGGCGTGCACGCCAACGCCCGGGGCGTCGAGCGGAATCCCGGGGTCGAACGTCTGGTCCGCCACCTGGCCTGGATGTTCCATCACAAGGGCGATCTCTTTCACAGCCGTATCGAGGCGCAGGACTGGGCCAGCGTGATCAATCCGCTGCTGGCGGTGGTACGCGAGCGCACCGGCGACACGCAGCGCGCCGCCGCCCTGCCCGACGGACCCGGCAACTCCAACTTCGCCATCGCCAATCGCCTCTACACGGCCTCGGTTGCACTTGGTGAGTACGACCAGCGCAACCACCTCGGCCATCCGCCCGCGTTCGTTCGGCGCATGGCGGCGCACACCCTCGATGCCGACGGCAACCGTCTGCGCAACCAGGGCGACCATCTCGCCGCCATCGGCCAGTGGATCGCTGCCGGCGAAGAATGGCAGCGGGTGCAGGCGTGGATGGACTCCCCGCCGCTCAACGAGGCCGACAAACGGTCTCGCAACTCGACCATCGAGGTGCTGACCCGCAGCGAAGGCCGAGTGCGACGCAAGGCCGCCGATATGGCGCTGATGCTGGCGCCCGATGCGGCCAGCGGCACCGCCGTCTCCGACGCCATCCTCGCCCGGCGCTGGGATGCGGCCCGACGACTGCTCGTCCAGCCCGGCTGGAAGCGCACCGCCGGGATGGAAGGGCGCATCCACTGGCTCGATGAATAGGGCCATCGCGGTCGGCAAGTTCGATGCCCTGCATCTCGGGCATCGCGCCTTGGCCGAGCGGGCTGCCGCTTTCGGCGACCCGCACCTGCTGCGTCTCATCGGCCTGGCCGAGGCCTTCGGCTGGGAGCCACGCGCACCGCTCGTCGCCGAGTGCGATCGGGCGCGTGTTCTGACTGGTTGGCCGGGCTATCCGCGTGAACTCACTGCCGACTTTGCCGTCTTGCGCGGGCTCGATGCCGATGGCTTCCTGGCCTGGTTGACCTCGGTGCATGCTGCCACCGCCCTGGTCGTCGGAGCTGACTTCCGCTGCGGCCGGGGGCGATCGGCCGGCGTCGCTGAACTGGTTCCGCTGTGCGCCGCCCGTGGTCTCGGCCTCGCTGTGGTCGAACCGGTGCAGGTGGCCAGCCTCCCGGTCAGCAGCAGCCGCGTTCGCGAGGCCCTCGTCAACGGTGATGTCGTTGCAGCAGCCGCGTGTCTTGGCCGTCCGCATCGTCTGTTGGGTGTGGTTCAGCGTGGCGATGGTCGCGGACGTGGGCTTGGCTTCCCCACCGCCAACCTCGGGACGGCGCGCAACCTGGCCCCGGCCCCAGGTGTGTACGCTGCCACTGCCCATCTGGCCGGGGGTACCTGGCCGGCGGCGGTGAACCTTGGCGTACTGCCGACGGTCGGGGCGGGGCGTCCCATGACCGTCGAGGCCCACTTGGTCGGCTACACCGGGGACTGCTATGGCGCCGAGTTGGGTCTCGACCTACTCGGCCGGATCCGGGATGAGCGACGCTTTCCCTCCCTGGAGGCCCTGCTGGCGCAGATTGCGGACGACGTGGCGGCGGCGGCCGGGAAGGTCTGGTAACCCTAAATGCCGCAGTGGGTTCGCGGTTCGCGGTCGGACCATCGAATTCGCACCATATTCAGGGCCCCGGATCCCCCGGAACAGTCGGTGATACCAGGGCATACCTGAGCCGCAGTCCAGTGCCGGGATATTCGACGTCGGCTTGGTTGAGGTGCTCGAACAGGCGTTCGACGATGCGCGAGGTCTGGGGGCTGGGGAAATGATGGAGCCTGACGGTCAGCGTC
>JBBREK010000119.1:0-13067 GCA_038203025.1 Planctomycetota bacterium | reverse complement strand
GGCTGACCGGTAGTGGCGACGGATTCACCCATACCAGCTGTTATGTTCGTCGTTCGTTATTCCGCATAGACATACGACGAGAAAACGGACCACATCAGTATCACCTGGATGGTGATGGGCGTCCCTGATCGCAACCAGCATGGCAGCAACGACGAACGACGAACGACGAACTGCGATTCCTAGGATCAACACACATAACACGTGTCGCTACTACCGTGAACCGCGAACTACGAACTGCAAACCGTGAACAGCGAACTACGATTTCTAAACTCAGAATCCTGGCTTGGGCAGCGGCACCGGCGCCGGCGCCACCTCCGGCGCTTCGCCGGATGGCACCTCTTCGGTGGTCAGCACGCCAACCGGCTCTTTGCTGCGGTCGGGCAGACTGATCGGCACATCCGTGGCCCGCAGCACGAAACGGCGCTCGCCCAGGCCCTGACGCAGGTCGATGGCGATGATCCCGTCGGCGGGCAGGCTGACTTCGACGACGCGGGCGAGCCAGCCTGGCTCGTGGCTGTCGTTCCAGCCGTGCGCGTCGATCTCCGTCCCGTCGGCGGTGCGGAAGGTCAGGTTCTCGATCGCCTGTTCGAGGGCCGGGGTCATGCCCAGGGTCAGGCTGTCGGCGCCGAGGTTCTCCAGCTCGATCTCGCCGCCGGGGATGCCGTCGATGCGCATGCGCTTGGCGATGCAGCGGTTGGCCGGCTGCAACGTGGTGCGGCGCAGGGTCTCAGCGGCGACGCGGCAATGCACCGCGAGGACCAGGGTGCGCAGGCGGCGCACGGTCGGCGGTGGATTGTCGAGTATCACCCCGACGTCGATATGCCCGGCATCGCCACCGCCACCGCCACCGGATCCGCCATCCGCGTGCTCGTGCACGGGGCTGCCGTCGTCAGCGACCGCCTCGACCACCGCGACGTCGATCAGCTCAATGACCCGCAAGCGCTCGGGCATGATGGCCAACAGGCCGATGGTCAGGCTGGATCCGCCACCGTGCTGACGCCCATTTTCGAACCACAGGTTGGTGCTGCGATCGACGTGGCTGGGCGTGGCGGTCAGTTGCACGGGGCCGGCCGGCGGGACGGGATCGCCGGCGGCAAGCAGGGCTGAGAGGCAGACCAGGGGGACGAGGCGCATGCCGTCAGGGTAGTCGGACTCAGCCCAGGTCCATGGCCACGCGCACCTGTGCGGTCGACAGCCCTAACTTGGCGGCGGCGCTGGCAATATCGTCCGACTCCGGCTTGCTACGCAGGCTGCCATCCGGCAGGGTGGCGGTCTTTAGGCGGATGCGCTCGCCCTGAACCATCGTCTCCCCGGTCGTCCGCGGCAGGATGCGGCGGCCGGTCTCATGCCAGCGCACGCCCAGGGTGCTGGTGTGCAACAGCATGGCCTCGGCCAGGCGGCTGCGGTCCTCGGGGCACGCCAGTACGCTGAGGACGTGGCCGGGCCGGCCCTTCTTCATCAGCACCGGCGTCAGCCAGACGTCCAGGGCGCCCAGTTCCAGCAGGCGTTGCGCGGCGATGGCCAGATCCTCGCCGGTCATGTCGTCGAGGTTCGCCTCGATGACGACGGCAGTCGGTGCCGCCTCGATCGTGTCGAGGATCAGGCAGCGCACTGCGTTGACTAGGCCAGGGATGGTCTTGTGTCCGGCCCCGCTACCGCTGGCGATGACGCGGCCAGAGGCCGGGTCGGCCGAGCCAATGAACGCGTCGGCCAGACCGCAGACCAGGGCGCAGCCGGTGGGCGTGGTCAGCTCACCAGTATCGCTGCCGAGCAGCCGCACCGGCGCCCCGCTGCGCTTGAGCATCTCGGCCACTGCCGGCACCGGCACTGGCATGCGGCCATGCGCGCACTGCACCGTGCCGTGGCCTGGCACGATCGGACCGGCGACGACGCGGTCGATGCCCAGCTGGTCGAGCAGCAGACAGGTGCCGATGACATCGGCGATGGCGTCGATGGAACCGACCTCGTGGAACTCGACCGTCTCGGGATCGACCCCGTGCACCGCTGCCTCGGCCTCGGCAAGCAGGCGGAAGCAGCGTTGGGCGCGTTCGATCACCAGCGGCGGCAGGGGGGCGCGGGCGAGGCGGTCGCGGATGGCGGCGTAGGGTCGGTGCTGGTGATGGGTTTCGGGTTTCGGGTTTCGGGTTTCGGGTTTCGAACGCATTGAGGCTGGGGGCTGGATCCAGCGGGGTTCCTGTTCAGCGTCGACGTCGACCTGAAAGGCCGAGAGCGGGCCGGCCATGACCGGTTTGACGTGGATGCGGATGGGGCCGCAGTCCAGGGCCAGCAGGTCGCGCTCCAGCCGTTCGCGGTCGCCGCCGCAGGCGAGCAGGGCGGCGAGCAGCATGTCCCCGGCGACTCCGCTGGGCATGTCGAGGTACAGCGTCGGCATGGCCGCCGATGTACGGCCTGGCGCCGAGCACGGAACCGCCAACCGCTGGGAACCACGAGGCTTGAGGAATCGGTCGGCCCATGACACTGCCGACCATGCCGGTCAAGACCACGGTGCTGCGCCTCGAACGTCAGATCCGCGAGGAGCACCTGCGCGCGCTGGAAGCCACTCGCCTGGAGTGGGAACGGCTGGCCGGCGAATTGGTTGTGGCGGCGCGGCGGCGCGGCTTCGCCGGCGACGATCCCTACCTCGCCCTGCAGTCGCTGTGCTCGCACGATCCGGCGTCCCGGCGCCTGGCCCTCAGCGTTGGCGAGTTGTGGCTGACCTTCTTCGGCTGCCTGGATCCGTCAGGCGGCGGGGGGGTGACGCGCTTCCGCACCGAAGCCGACGCGCTCAACAAACGTCTGTCCAAGGCGGTGTCGGGCGAGGGCCCCGATCCGGCCCTGGCCGCCGATGTGCTGGAGACCCTCGACGACTTCTGGCGCGCCCATCACGCCCAGATCAGTGAGCAGCTGGTCCGCCTCGCCGAAAGCAATGGCGCCCGGGCAACCCAGGAGCTGTCCTCGGCCCTGACCCAGGAGCGCGTCCGCCGGGAACGGGCGGAATCCGACAGCCGCGCCACGGTAGAGGCCTTCGCCGCCTTCCTCGCCGCCATCGGCGCCGCCGTCGAGGGGCGGCCGAGCAAGCCGATGCCGGGCCGCGCCGAGGCCGTGGTCGAGGCGGTACGCCGGGTTGGCGAGGCGCGGGCCGAACTCACCCAGCAGGTCGCCGAGCTGCGCACCCAGGTCACCCAGCTGTCCGGCGAACGCCGCGAACTGCTGGAGGAGATCAAGGCCCGCGACACCACCCTCGCCCGGCACGAGGCCGGCATCCCGGCCGAGTTCGAACTCGACGCTGCCACCGCCACCGCCGTGCTGCGCGCCTGCGACCGCCACCTCGACCAGCTGGTCCGTCACCTCGCCGAGCTGCGCGCCATCGTGCCGCTCAGCGATGACCCGCGCCGCTACCGGCCGCGCATGTTCGGCGCCGATTACGAGCTGAAGACCCTGCCCGGTCAGGCTGCCGCTCTGCGCGATGCCGCCCGCGACCTGCTGGCCTATGCCGACCGCGCCCGTTGGGCCCTGGGCGTCACCCGTCTGGGCAAAGCAGCCGCGCGCCTGGGCAGCGTCTTCCAGGAGCTGGTCCGCCTGATCGCGGCGTGGCGCTCGAAGCTGGGCGATCCGCCGCCAGTCTCCGCGACCATGGCGATCCGCGCCGCCGATTCGGTGTGCGCTCTGCCGGCAGTGGCGGCCGCCGACGTCGAGGCCCTGCTCAAGCGGCGTGGCACCGGCGAGAAGGCGGCTTCTGAACTCGCCAGCGTGCTGGAACCCTGCGCCGCCCTGCTGCATCGCACCCTGGCCGACGCGCGCGGCTCGGCGCCGCCGCGTAGCGAGGCGGGCAAGCGCGAGACGCCCAAGGGCGCCGCCAGCCGGCTGGCTGGCGAGCTTGCCGACCTCGCGGGCCAGCTTGAAGCCGCCTTCTCCGAGGCGGTCGCCGCCGACTTCCGCCTGCCCGCCCCCGACGCCAAGCTGCTGGCCGAGGAACAGCTGCTGCGCCTGGCGGTGCAGCAGCTGGACGGCGTCTGCGCCGAGCTGACCCAGCTGCCCGGCGCTCCCGAGGCCGAACTGACGGCGCCCGGCGGACGTGGCGACCTCGATGGCACGCTGCGCGCCGTGCGCAGCCGGGCTGACTGGCTGGAGCGCGTCGCGGCCAGCCGTTTCCGCATCGCATGAGCGCGCCCGCCGCCTGGGAACAGAGCCTGCTCGACGCCCATGGCGTGGCGGCTGTACGGTTGATCGAGGCGGTGACGCCGCTGGCCGCGCGGCTGCCCGAACCTGAGGACCGGCTGGGCGATCTTGCCGACTTCATCTGCAGCGATCCGGCTGGCGGCGCCAGCCTGCGCACCCTCAGCGACAATCCCGACCTCGCCCTGTTGCTTATGCGCCTGGCCGGCCTCAGCCGCTACGCCTTCGAGGTCGCCCGGCGCGTGCCCGGCGTGTTCTGGCAGATCGTCGAGGAGGGGCAGCACGCCCAGGTGTGGGGCCGTCGCACCCTCGCCGCCGGCTTGGCCGGCGAGCTGGCCGGAGCGCACGATGACGAGACGCGCCGCCTGGCCCTGGCCCGCTTCAAACACTACCACTGGCTGCGCATCCTGCTTGGCGAGGCTTGCGGCCTGTTGCGTTTCGAGGCCATTGTCGGTGAGTTGTCTGACACCACTGATGTGCTGGCCTCGGCCGCGTTGACCCTGGCCGCCGGTGCGATCGCCGCCCGCGGCCCAGTACCGGCCTTCGCCATCCTCGGCATGGGCAAGCTCGGGGCGCGCGAGCTGAACTACAGCAGTGACATCGATCTGATCTTCGTCTACCGGCCGGACGAGGACCGCGATGCCTCACACCTGCTGGCCCGGCGGCTGGGCGAGGCGGTGATCCGCTGGCTGGATGGCGAGGGCGGCGAGCGCCTGTTCCGCGTCGACATGCGCCTGCGGCCCGAGGGCGAGCGCGGCGAACTCGCCCTGTCGCTGCGCGAGACCATCGACTACTACTGGAGCGTCGGTCGGCCGTGGGAGCGCCAGGCCATGCTCAAGGCACGGACCATCGCCGGTGATCTGGCCTTGGGCGACGCCTTGGTCAAAGAATTGCAGCCGTGGATCTTCCCGGCCGAGTCGCCGTGGGAGGACATGCAGGAATCGCGGCTGATGCGCCGGCGCATCGAGGAGCGCGCCAACGAGGCCGACATCAAGACCGGCGCCGGCGGTATTCGCGACATTGAGTTTCTTGCCCAGCACTTCCAACTGCTGCACGGCGGGCGCATGCCCGAACTGCGTCTACGCGCCACCATCCCGGCGCTGCGTGCTCTCGCCGACCGTGGTATCCTACCACGCGCCGATGCGGTCGAGTTGGAGAGCCATCTGGTCATCCTGCGTACCATCGAGCATCGCCTGCAAAGCTGGGAGGATCGCCAGGAGCACGCCGTGCCAGTCGACGAGGTCGCGCGCACCGCCCTGGCGCTGCGCTGCGGCTTCACCGGCCGCGAGGCCCTGGCCCTGTTCGACACCCGCCTGGCTGCGGTGCGTGGCCGGGTGCGTATACTGGCCGCGCGGCACTACCTGCAGCGCACGCCGGACGAGGACGCGGCGCTGGCCCTGCTTATCCAGGGCGAGGCCAGCGAGGGCCTGGCCGACCGCGTCCTCGCCGGACAAGGCTTCGCTGACCACGCTGCCGCCGCCCGCAGTTTGCGCGAACTGGCGGCCGAACCCTTCTTCATCCTCTCGCGGGCTCGCACCGAGCGCGCCCTGCTCGCCATACTCCCCGGCCTGCTGCGCCTGGTGGCGGAGACGCCGGATCCGGACCGGACCCTCGCCAACCTGGCGCGTATCGTCGGCGCGGTGGGTGGCCGGGCGGTGTTCTACGAACTGCTGGCGTCGCGGCCGGCGGTGTTGCAGCTGTACGTGCAGTTTGCCGGCCTCTCCGACCTGATCACCGATCTGATCGAGCGCCATTCCGGCCTGCCCGACGAGATCGCCGACGCACTCGCCCGGCCGGCGCCGCGTGGCGTCGCCCTGCATGCCGAGGCTCGGGCACTGATCCGCGGCATCGACGAGCCGGGCGCGCCGCTCGGCTTCCTGCGCGCGCGCGAGCTGGCGGTGGCGGCGGCGCGTGACTTGCAGGGCGACGCCGGCGTCGACATCGCCGAGCGCCTGTCGCTGCTCGCCGAGGTGCTGGTGACGGCGCTGCTCGGCCGCGCCATCTCGGATCGCGCCAAGACCTGGGGCATCCCCGAATCTGCCGGTCGGCCGACGCGCTTCTGCGTCATCGCCCTGGGCAAGCTCGGCGGTCGCGAGATGAGCTGGGGCAGCGACTGCGATGTGCTGTTCGTCGCCGACCCGGGCGGCAGCTGTCCGCGGAACGATCGCGACGGCGACACCTTTTGGGAGCGGGTGGCGCAGGACCTCAGCCGCAACATGCAGGAGGCTGGCCTGGGCGAGGTCGACGCCCGACTGCGGCCGTGGGGCGAACAGGGCCCGCTAGTCGCCACCGTGCCGGCGCTGCGCGACTACTGGCAGCAGCCGCGCGAGGTGTGGGAGCGCATGGCGCACGTGCGTGCCGCGCATCTGGCCGGTGATCCGACCCTGGGCGAGGAGGCGCTGGCCCTGTTGCGCGCCCGGGCGCTATCGGCACCGATGCCGGCCGACGGCCTGGCCCAGGCCCGCACCATGCGCCACCGGCTGGAGGCCAGCGTCGCCGGCGAGGACAACCTCAAGCGCGGCGCGGGTGGCTACGTCGACGCCGAGTTCATCGCCCAGGCGCTGATGCTCGGCCGGCCAACCAGCGACCTGCCGTCCCCGCCGGCGACCACGGCCTGCCTGCGCCGCCTCGCCGACCGTGGCGCCTTCCCCGCGACCGTCGCCGTCGAATTATGCGACGGCCTGACCGTGTTGCGGCGGATCGAGAACCGCCTGCGCCTCGCCGACGGCCGACCGGTCAGCGCCCTGCCCGCCGATCCCATGGCGCGGGCGCGCATGGCCCGCCGCTGCGGCTTCGCCGACGTCGCTGCGCTTGACGCCGAGGTCGCCCGGGCGCGTGGCCTGCTGCGGCGCGGCTTCGACGAGGTGCTTGGCGGCGCCTGACGATCAGCGTCGACGAACGATGGATGAGGTATCGAGCAGGATGCCGTCCTTGGCCAGCCGACGCTCCAGTTCGCCCGGCCGGGTGCCCAGCGGCAGCGAGACGGCCTGCGGTCCCACCCGGGTGGCGCCCAGCATGGCGACCAGGGTGGTGGCGGTCTCGGCATCGGTGGTGGTGATGAGCAGCGCGGTCTGCGCTACCGCCCGGCGTAGGCGGCTGAACCAGCCATCCAGTTCGCGCAGGACGTTCGCCGGCAGCGGTTTGGCCGACGCCGCGGATAGCACCGCTACGACTTGCGCCGCATCGAGACCGGCAATGGCCGCCCGTCGACACGCTGTCTTGCTGAGCTTGAACAAGGCGCCGGTGCCATGCGCCCCAGGCAGGCGATCGCAAAATGCCCCGAAGGCGATCTCGGTCGGGGCGTCCGGCGCCAGGAAGATGATGGTGTGGTCGGCCTGGACGATGACCGGCTTGGCCAGGACGGACTCGGTTGGCGGCGTCCAGGCGGTCTCCAACCCCACGGCCCAGCGGCCGGCCGGGCTCAGGCTGATGGTCGTTTTCGCCCTCTCGCCCTGCAGGGAAAGCATCCCCAGTGGGATTGCGAGCTGCCGCGTGGCCAGATCGAGACCCTCCGCCCAGGCGCTCTCGGCGTGGAGCCCGATCCCTTGGGGTGGATGCCGTCGCCACCAGGTCAGCGCCTGGGAGAGCAGCCAGGTCTCGTCCGCCAGTTCGCGCCAGGCCGCGGCAAGCCGGGTCCACAGCAGCAGACACTCAGCCGTGGCCAGATGTCGGCGCATGATCCGCTCAAGCAACCGCGCGCCGTGGTGGTCGTCACGTCGGGGCCCGTCCGGCTGCGGATACAGGAACGGGCGCAGCTGTTCCAGCGTGCGGTGCTGGCGCTGCCCGGTGGACAGCGGCAGCCAGCCCTTGCCGGCGTCGCTGACCCGCGTCTCCATCGCGATCTGGTGCGTCAGGCCGAGGAACTGACAGACCTCGAAGGTCAGAGCCAGCCGTGCCATATCGTGCTCTCCCCCCGGCAGCCGGGCGGCGACCCGCTTGGCATCCGCCACCCGCCAGACCCAGTCCTGGCGGTGCCGCACCGGTTGCAGGGCGATCTCGGCAAGCACGGCGGTGAGGTCTTCCACCAAGGTAGTGGATCGGACTCCAGCGGCTGGTGGCTGGGCGGTCGGCCGCACCGGAGGATCCCGATGGCGCTGCGTCAGGGCGCTGGCCGGTTGGCCGAGGGTCGGCAGATTCCGGCGAGGGCAGTACCCGGGAACCAGGGCGAAGGTCTGGGTCGCCCAACGCAGGATCAGGCCGCTGCCGCGCAGGTGTTGCAGCCGCGACAGCACCTCGGTCAGGGAGGGGGCCTCATCCTGGACTGCGATCCAGCGCAGGAGTTGCTGACCGGACCGGTTTGTGCTCAGCAGGTCGTTGGTGCTGATCAGGTTGAGATCGACGCCGCGGATCCCCACCCAATCCCACTGATCTGCGGCGGCAGCGGCTTCGATCGTGCCGTCGGCAATCGCCTCCAGCATCGCCTCGGCGCCTTGGGGCCTGTCCGGCAGGATCTTCTGCAGGCGGTGTTGCAGCGAGTCCACATCAAGGCCGAGATCGACCAGCAGGCCAAAGAGATCAGTGATCGTGGTTCGGTGGGCATCGTGAAGACTGGCGGCGCTGCGCAGAAACGTCGCCATCGGTTCGCCGGCAGCTTGCCACAGCGCGAGGCTGGCCCGCTTGGCGGGCGGTAGTCGCATCATGCGTTGGTGGTCGTTGTCCAACAGCTCCCAGGTCAGGGTCGCCAGGTTCATGTCGGCACGCCGTCAAGGATCGCGTATTCGTAGCCCTGCTCGCACAGGAACAGTTGGCGGTGCAGGGCGAAGTCCTGCTCGACCGTATCGGCCGAGACCAGCGAATAGAACCAGGCCTGGTTGGCGCCGGCCTTGGGCCGGAGGATGCGGCCCAGGCGCTGCGCCTCCTCCTGGCGGCTGCCAAAGCTGCCGCTGACCTGGATTGCGACGCTGGCATCAGGCAGATCCACCGAGCTGTTGGCGACCTTGGAGACGGCAAGGGCGCGGATGCGTCCACTGCGGAAGTCGGCGAACAACTGTTCGCGCTGCCGCTGGGCCGTGCTGCCGACCAGATGCGGGATGCCCAGCGCCGCGCTGATCGCCACCACCTGGTCGACGTACAGGCCGATGATCAGCGCCGGTTCATCCGGGTGGCGGGCGAGCAGGGCGCGCACGGCCTCAAGCTTGGCCGGGTTCTCTGCCGCCAGACGGTGCTGCATCGCCCGTTCGGCGGTGAGGTAGGGCACGCGCAGGTCAGGCGGCAGCGGCAGGCGCACCTCGCTACAGCAGGCGCGGGCGATCCAGCCGGTGGCCTCTAGTGCCTTCCATGGCACGTCGGTCTTCTTCGGACCGATCAGCGCGAACACGCTGCGCTCCTGGCCGTCCTCGCGGACCAGCGTGGCGGTCAGGCCAAGGCGCCGACGCGCCTGGATGCCGGCGGTGGCCTGGAAGACCGGCGCCGGCAGCAGGTGGACCTCGTCGTAGAGCACCAGACCCCAGTCGCGTCGGCTGAACAACTCCAGATGCAGCATGCCACCGGCGCGGCGGTCGCGCCAGGTCAGCACCTGATAGGTCGCCACCGTCACCGGGCGCACGTCCTTGCTGCTGCCATCGTACTCGCCGATCTGCTCGGCGGTCAGTTCCGTCTTGTCGAGTAGTTCGGCGATCCACTGCCGCACGGCGGTGACGCTGGTCGCCAGGATCAGGGTCGAGGCGCCGACCGCGGCCATGGCGCCCAGGCCGATGATGGTCTTGCCTGCGCCACAGGGCAGCACCAGGACGCCTGATCCGCCGCGGTCGGATCCGCCGGCATGGAAGGCCTCGACCGCCGCTACCTGATAGTCGCGCAGCGCGAACGGCTGGCCGGCGGCAGTGCGACGGCGCAGGGCGATGGTCAGCGGCTCGCCCGGGGTGTAGCCAGCCACGTCCTCGACCGGATGACCGGTCTCGACCAGCAGCACCTTCAGCCGGCCTCGCAACTCCACCGGGATGACGAACGAGGTCGACGACAGGCGCTGGCCGAGCACGGCGCGCAGCCGGTCGTGGCCGGCCAACTCGTCGGCCAGGCCGGCCTCATCGGCGACCAGCAGCAGATCGCTGCCGGGGGCGCGGCGCAGCGCCAGGCGGCCGTAGCGACCGGCGGTCTCGCGGATCCACCCTGGCATCACCGTGGGCAGTGGGAACTTGGCGAAGTCCTGTAGCACCGCGACGATGGCCTCTGCCTCCATCCCGCCAGAGCGGGCATTCCACAGCGACAGCGGCGTCAGCCGGTAGGTGTGGACGTGTTCTGGCGTCTTGACCAGCTCGGCGAAGCGGGCGAGCAGCGGCCGGACCTCGTGGAAGCGCGGACTGTCGACCTCGACCAGCACGGTACGGTCGCTCTGCACGATCAGTGGGGCGTCAGTCGACATGGTGGTTTGGGAAGCGCCAACGTGGGGTGGAATGTAATCGGGCAAGAGCCGTTAGATTGCAGACGTAGGCCAGGCCTTGCCCCTGGACGCACCAGGGGCCATCATCGCACCCATGGCCGACCCCCCGAACGCCCGCGATCAGCAGGAACTCGACGATCTGCTGCGCATCCACGACCTCATCGCCCTGATCATAGAGCTGCGCGAACGTCGCGGCGGGCGTGGAACCTGAGCATGTTCCAGATCGCCGTCATCGGTGTCGGTGCCGCTGGCCGTTTCATCCACGCGCCGCTGATCGCCACCACGCCAGGCCTGCGGTTGGCCGGGGTCTGTGCGCGCGATGAGTCTCGGCGCACCGAGGTCGCGGCGGCCCTCGGCTGCCGTGCCTGGGCGGACTATCAGACGGTGCTCGCCGATCCAGCGATCGACGTCGTGGTGCTGGCGACGCCGACCGCGGCCCACGTCGGGCAGGCGCTGGCCGCCCTGGCCGCCGGCAAGCACGTCGTGGTCGACAAGCCGGTGTGTCTGGAACTCGCTGAACTCGATCAGCTGGCCGCAGCCGAGTGCGCCGCCGGCCGGACCTTGGCGGTGTTCCACAATCGGCGCTGGGACGGCGATTTCCGCACTGTGCGGCGACTGCTCGATGCCGGGGTGCTCGGTCGTCCGCTGGCCATCGAGCTGGCCTGGGGCGCACACGGTCGGCCGCACGGCTGGCGCGCGACCATTGCCGGCGGTGGCGGTCGGGTCTACGACCTGGGCACGCACATGGCCGATCAACTGTGCCAGCTGATGCCGTCGGCTCCGCGCACCGTGCATGCCCGCCTGCACGTGCCGCTGCCCGGCGACGAGGTTGAAAGTCACGCCCATCTCGTCATCGGTTTCGCCGACGGCGCTACCGGCGTGATTGAGACCGGTTACATCTCCGCGTTACCGAAGCCGCGCTACCGCGTGCTTGGCAGTCTGGCCTGCTTCGAGAAGCACGGTCTCGATCCGCAGGAGGCGGCGCTGAAGGCCGGCGATGTCGACACCGCGCGCGAGGACCCGGACCACTACGGCTGGCTGTCCGATGGCCATACCCGCACTCGTGTACCCACGGTTCCGGGCAGCTGGCGTGGCTTCTACGAAGGGCTGCGCGATCACCTGCGCGGCGAGGCCCCGAACCCGGTGCCGTTGGCTTCGGTCCGTCCGGCCATGGCGGTGATCGCCGCCGCCTTCCGCAGCGCCGAGCGCGGCAATGTCGAGCCGGTCAGCGCTGACTGAGCTTGCCCAGGGCGGCGCGGAACGCCGCCGGTACCGCCACCGGGGTGAACGAGGCCATGTCGATGACCGCAGCGGTGAAGCGCAGGCTGGCGGCGACCACCGTGCCGCCGGACGGCAGCAGCTCGACCCGGCAGGTGTAGCTGCGTTCGCCGACCTCGTCGCACCATAGGTCGACATCGACGCGCTCGCCGTGGCGGAACGGTCGCTTGAAGTCGGCCTCGACGCGGACCAGCGGCGTGCCCAGGTGGCCCTCGCGGATCATGGTGGCGAAGTCCATGCCCACCGCGGCCAAACCTTCCTCCAGTGCCTCCAGGCCGATGTCGACCAGGCGGCCGGTGTAGGCGATGCCGGCGGCATCGATGTCGTTGATCAGCATGCGGCGGGTGCAGACGCGGGGCATGGTGGGCAGGTTATCGTCGCGCTGCGGAATGCACGGCCGACAGGCTGAGGAGCGCCGATTCAGCGATATCGTACGCACAGCCCGGCGAAGCCGGAACCAAGAGATACATTTTCGGCTTCGCCGGGCTGTTCGACTGTTGCTGCAAGGCTGGACAGACTGAAAGAGCCGTCCCTACCGTCATCCGCGCCTGTCGTGGGGCGCTGACGAAGAGGCGCCCTGAAGGCGGTTACTTCGATGGCGACTTCTTCTCCAGCACGACATTCCCCTTCTTCCCGCTCAACATCAGTTTCCCGTCTTTTTCAGTCAGCGTCAGCGGAACGGCGACCACCTTGAGGAACTCCTGTTCCGCCGTCATCGCCGGCTCCGGCGCCGCCATCATGGTCGATATCAGCTGCCCGAACTGCACCTTGCCCTTCTCCAGTTTGTACGAACCGCCGTAATTGTTGACCCCCGAGGTGCCGGAGATCCGCGCCTCGTCGACGTCGATCAGGATGGTGGGGACCCTGAAGTCATCGGCTGGGGCGATCTTCCGCCCGTTCATCTCGATCACGTGGTATTCGACTCCGGGGGTCAAGATGGGATCAGCCGCCCAGGCGATGGAACTGGCCAGCAGCAGGGCAGTGAGGAGCTTGGCATAGGACGGCATGGGAGACTCCTTGGGTTACCCTACGGGCCAGGCCGGAAATCATTAGCCGCATTGCGAGGCCTGCGGCTCGACGGTTTCACTATTGGTGGAGACTGACAGGGAGCGGCGGATGCTTGAGGAGCGCCGGGGCCCCCCCCCGGGCGGGGGCCAGGGGGGGGGGGCGGGTGTCATGAACGAATGCCCGGGGCGGCGGGGGCGCCGCGGCCCGGGGGGGGGGGGGCACGGGG
>JBBREK010000118.1:0-13134 GCA_038203025.1 Planctomycetota bacterium | reverse complement strand
AGCAGACCGCGCACATGCAGCGGTTCGGTGCGTACGAGATCAGCGACCGGGATAATGCAACGATGCTGGCCAAAGCAGGTCCAGTCGACGCCTGGTAAGGCCTAGCGGGGTTCTGCCCCAGCCCAGGGCTAAATTTGGGCGTCGCCCCGCTAGCTGGCTGTTGCTGCAGGGGCTTCGTCCCCGCACCCCGAGTCCTTTCGGGCGGTGACTTTGCCGACTTTGACTCGGCAGGTCAAAGTCGCCGCCCTCAAGGACTCTAGCGCCGGCGGTAGCGGCGACGGCGGATGGCCGGTCGCACGATCGCCTTACCCTCGGTCATGCGCTCGACCATCTTGCCGACCTCGGTGGCGGACTTCGGGCGGTCGTTCGGATTCTTGCGCAGCAGGCGGCCGACCAGTTGGGCCAACGCCGGGCTGACGTCCGGAGCGAGTTTGCGCAGGTCCGGTGGCGCCTTGTTCAAATGCGACTGGATGACATCGCGGGTCGGGCCTTCGAAGACCGGTCGGCCGGCGAGCAGGTGGAAAGCGGTGGCGCCGAGAGCGTAGAGGTCGGCACGTCCGTCGATCACGCCGCCACGAGCCTGTTCGGGGGCAACGTAGTGCGGACTGCCGAAGATGCGATCCTGACGCGCCATGCCGTCGTCGGCGATCGGGGCGGCGATGCCGAGATCGGCCAGCTTGTAGGTCCCCTCCTCGCCGAAGAGGATGTTATCCGGCTTGACGTCGCGGTGGACCAAGCGGTTGCTCTCGGCGAAGGCCAGGGCGGCGCTGATGTCGCCAAGAACCTTGCGTACGCCCGGTTCAGCCATGGCCCCGTCCTGGTCGATGAGATCGCCGAGCGATCCGGTCATCAGTTCCATGACCAGGAAGTAATGCCCGCCCGCCGAGACCACATCGTGCACCTGCACCAGGTTCGGATGGTTGAGGGCACCAGCCCGGCGCGCCTCGGTGAGGAAGGCCTTCACCCGCTCGGGATCTTGCGCGTACTCGGCGGCCAAAACCTTCACCGCCACCGGGCGGTGAAGGGCGATCTGGTTGCCCTTGTAGACGGCGCCGTAGCGGCCGCGGCCAAGTGGTTCCTCCAGCGCGAAACCGCCGATGCGGGCCCCAAGCAGCGGGTCGGGGCCGACGCTCTCGTCCTCGAGGTGGAACATGCAGCCGCCGACGCGCAGGCGATCGCCCAGCAACATCTCGGCCTTGGTGACGCGCCGGCCGTTGAGGAAGGTGCCGTTGCGGCTGCTCAGGTCCTCAATCACCCAGTCTTCGCCGACTCGCAGCAGGCGACAGTGGGCCCGGCTGATCTGGCCGTCGACAATGGCGATCTTGGCGAGATCCCCGTCCCGGCCGATGACCAGGGGGAGAGTTGCGGAATCGAGGTCGAAGGCCCGGGTAGAGCCATCGTTGGAACGCATCACCAGCCGCATGTAGATAGACATGATGCCGACCGAGTCCCCCGCTGCCAGTGGCAGGTTCCCTGGGCGCCCTGACTCGATAGCGTGCCGTCCCGCAGGAGGACGGATGGCCTACGACGCATGGTTCCGCGACGCCGAGACCGGCAGCGGACGCTGGGAGCTCGACGAGATCATCTACCGCAGCCCGTCAGGTGGCCTGCTGGAGGTCGCCCACGACCTGCCGCTGCTGCAGGCACGCTCGGCGGCGGCGTGGATGAAACTGTGGGACTCGCGCTACAAGCGCACGCAATGGCCGTACGGCTCCGGCGTCTGGGGTAAGAAAGAGCTGGTCCTGCCCAACATCCCGGACGAGCACGTCGTCTCGCTCGACGAAGGCGGCACCAACCTGTTCTGGGCCGAGCGCTTCGGCCGCGAGATCGGCCTGCCCGACCTGTGGGTGAAGCAGTGTGGCGTATCGCACACCGGGTCATTCAAGGACCTCGGCATGACCGTGCTGGTCAGCCAGGTCAACCACATGGTGCGCAGCGGCAAGCGCCGCATCCTCGGCGTCGCCTGCGCCTCGACCGGCGACACCAGCGCTGCCCTCGCCGCCTACGCCGCCGCCGCCGGACTGCCAGCTGTCGTGCTGCTGCCACGTGGCAAGATCAGCGCCGCGCAGTTGATCCAGCCGATCGCCAACAACGCCCTGACCCTGGCTCTCGATACCGACTTCGACGGTTGCATGCGCCTGGTGCAGCAGCTGACCGAGGACAAGAAGCTCTACCTCGCCAACTCGATGAACTCGCTGCGCGTCGAGGGTCAGAAAACGGTGGGCATCGAGATCTGCCAGCAGTTCGACTGGGAGATCCCCGACTGGATCTTCATCCCTGGCGGCAACCTCGGCAACGTCAGCGCGCTGTACAAGGGCTTCGAAGAGATCCGCGACCTGGGCATCATCTCGCGCATCCCGCGCATCGTCTGCTGCCAGGCAGAGGCGGCTAACCCGCTCTACCGCTCGTTCAAGACCGGCTGGAAGGAGTTCCAGCCGATCACCGCCACCCACACGCAGGCCAGCGCCATCCGCATCGGCGATCCGGTCAGCCGGCCGAAGGCGATGAAGGCCCTGCAGGCCCACGACGGCCGCGTCGAACAGGCCAGCGAGCAGGAACTGGCCGACGCCAGCGCGCGCGCCGACCGCACCGGCCTGTTCAACTGCCCGCACACCGGGGTCGCCCTGGCCTGCCTGCTGAAGTTCATCGCCCGTGGCGAGATCAAGCGCAGTGAGCGCGTCGTCGTGGTCAGCACCGCGCACGGCCTGAAGTTCACTGACAGCAAGGCCGCTTACCACCTCGGTGGCGAGTTGCCCGGCGTCAAGCCGACGCATCCGAACCCGATGATCGAGCTCTCCGCCGATCGACAAGCCGTCTACGACGCGGTCATGCGCCATATGGAGCGAACCTTCGGCTGATCCAGGGTTGACAGGACGCCTGGTTCCTTATCGTAGAAATACGATGAGCGAAGCCCAGTGCTGCCCCCCAGGCGAAGTCCCCCGCGCGACCGACGATGACCAGTCCCTGGCCGAACTGGCCAAGGCCGTCGGCCATCCGGCCCGGGTCCGCATCCTTCGCCTCCTGATCGAGCGCAACGCCTGCGTCTGTGGTGATATCGTCGATGAATTGCCGCTGGCCCAATCGACCGTCTCGCAGCACCTGAAGCAGTTGCAGGAGGCCGGTCTGATCCAGGGCGAGATCGACGGACCGCGCGTGTGCTATTGCGTCAATCAACGCGCACTGAAGCGACTCAAGGTACTGATCGCCGGACTCTGATCGGATCCAAAATCGTCAAATACCGAATGGATACCATGGACAGGCAGCACATACTCTTCCTTTGTACCGGGAACTCTTGCCGCTCGCAGATGGCCGAGGCCTGGTGCCGGGCGCTACAGTCCGACCGCTATGTGGCGTATTCGGCGGGCACCATCGCCAAAGGCCTGAACCAGAAGATGGTGCAGGTGATGCGTGAACTGGGCCTCGATCCGACCATCCACCAGACCTCCAAGACCCTGACCAGCGTGCTGGCCGCCGGCGTGCAGCTCGACCTCGTCGTCACCGTCTGCGGCCACGCACACGAGAACTGTCCGGTATTCCCCGGCGGGCGCACCCGGGTCGTCCACGTTGGCTTCGAAGATCCGCCGGAGCTTGAGCGCGATGCCGCCTCGCCCGAGGAGGCCCTCGACCACTACCGTCGCGTCCGCGACCAGATCCGCACCTTCATCAACCACCTACCGGAAAGCCTGCCATGAGCCAGATCGACATCCGCACCACCGTCCGCGAAAAGTACGGAGAGATGGCCCGCTCCGGCGTGTCCGGCAAGGCCGGCCGCTGCTGCGGCCCGTCGACCAACGGCTGCTGCGCGCCGGCCGCCGACCCGGACGCCCTCGCCTCGGCCATTGGCTACGATGCCGGCGAACTCGCCAGGATTCTGCCAGACGGGGCCAACCTCGGCCTGTCCTGCGGCAATCCCGGCGCCATCGCCGCGCTGAAGCCAGGCGAGACAGTGCTCGACCTTGGCAGCGGTGCAGGCTTCGACGCCTTCCTCTGTGGTCCGAAGGTTGGTGCGACGGGTCGTGTCATCGGCGTCGACATGACCCCGGACATGCTGACCAAGGCGCGCGGCAACCTTGCTGGCTACACCACCCGCACCGGCCTGGCAAATATCGAGTTCCGCATGGGCGAGATCGAGCACCTACCGGTCGCCGACGCCTCAATCGACGTCGTCATCTCCAACTGCGTCATCAACCTGTCGCCGGACAAGCCGCAGGTGTGGCGCGAAATCGCACGGGTGCTGAAGCCGGGAGGTCGGGTCGCAGTCAGCGACATGGTGCTGCTGCGGCCGCTGCCCCAGGCGGTCAGCGAACTGATCAACACCTACGTCGGCTGCATCGCCGGCGCGGCCTTGGCCGACGACCTGCGCCGGATGATGGCTGAGGCCGGCCTGGTCCAGGTCAGCATGATCCCCAAACCGGCCTACGTCGAGACGCTCAGCCAGGGCGGCGACCCCCTCTACCAACAGATGCAGTCCGGCCTGCCAGCCGGGACCGGCCCAGGCGACTTCATCACCAGCATGGACATCGCCGCAGTGCGTCCGGCGGCCTGCTGCTGCTGAGGGTATGTCCGCTCAGGAGCTTCGCCCGCGCGGTCCCAGGGATTCATTGCCACGGGCCGGTGTGACGCCGGCGGCCCCGCGGCAGGCGGAGTCTTGGCCGTCAGACGGCAAAGCCGAGCCGGGCGAGGACGGCGGTGGTCCACATCAGCGGCAGGCCGGTGATGGCGGTGTGATCAGCGCAGACGATTGACTCGAACAGGGCGATGCCACGGCATTCGAGTTTGTAGGAACCGGCACAGTCGACCGGGCGGTCGGCCTCGACGTAGCGGGCGAAGGTCGGTCCATCGAGCGCACGCATGGTCAGGCGGGCGATGTCGACATGGTGTTCGATACCGGCGGGGTGGACGACACAGACCGCCGTCACCAGTTCGTGGGTGCGACCGGACAAGCGGGCCAGTTGGCTGCAGGCCCCCGCTGCCGTGCCGGGCTTGCCAAGTACCTGGCCATCGAGGTGGGCGAGTTGGTCGCTGCCGATGACCACCGCGTCCGGGTGCAGCAGGGCGACAGCCCGGGCTTTGCGCTCGGCCAGCTCCTCGGCCACCTGCCGCGGCGTCAGTACGGCATCGTCCTTCACCGCATCCTCATCCACACCAGGGGCTTGGCAGTCGAAGGGCAGGCCCAGACGGGCCAGCAGATCGCGCCGGTAGCGGGAGGTCGAGGCAAGGATGAGGCGGGGCATGGGCCAGAATGTGCCGTCGACCTTGGAAACGCAAACTGGCGCATAAGGTTTCTATGGGACGGCTTGAGCCGCCTATCCATCTGCGATGATCCCAACCATGAGCTTCAGCGACCGTGCCTCGACCAGGACCGCCCGACGCGGCACGATGCCCGACATCGCGCACGAGGCCCCGACCCAGTTGACCGGAACACTCGACAAGGTCGGCATGTCCGGCATCGAGGTCCCGGTCCGTCTGCGTGATGACAACGGCCAGGTGATGATGGTCCCGGCCAAGGCCGATGCCTACGTCTCACTGGATGATGCCTCGGCCAAGGGCATCCACATGTCGCGGCTGTTCCTCTCGCTGCAGGCCATCCTCGGCGAGGAGGAGCTCAACCTCCTGGTCATCCGCCAGCTGCTCGCCGCCTTCATCGGTTCGCACGCGGCGATCAGCCGCAGTGCCGCTGTGCGGCTGAACTTCGACCTGCTGGTCCGGCGCAAGGCGTTGATCTCGGCCAACCAGAGCTGGCGTACCTATCCGGTCTTCGTCGCCGGCGAGTTTCGCGACGGCAAGGCCCATTTCCGACTTGGCGCCCAGATCGCCTACAGCAGCACCTGCCCGTGCTCGGCGGCTCTCGCCCGTCAGCTCATCCAGGAGCGCTTCCGCTCGGACTTCGACGGCCGCGCCGCCATCGCTACCGACGAGGTCGCCGATTGGCTACTCAAGGACACCTCGATCTGCGCCACGCCGCATAGCCAGCGCAGCTACGCCACCCTGGAGGTGGAGGTCTCCGATCCGGCCCACGCCCCGACCCTGGTCGAGCTGATAGACATGGTCGAGCAGACCCTGCAGACCCCGGTGCAGGCGGCGGTGAAGCGTGAGGACGAGCAGGAGTTCGCCCGCCTCAACGGCCTCAACCTGATGTTCTGCGAGGACGCGGGCCGCCGGCTGAAGGCCGCGTTGAACGCTGATCGCCGGCTCAGCGACTGGAAGGTCGAGGCCCGCCACGTCGAATCGCTGCACCCGCACGATGCGGTCAGCGCGGTGGCCAAGGGCGTTCCCGGCGGTATGAGGGTTTGACTGGTCCGCGGGCCTCAGCCCGCGGCTCGCCTCTCGGGCCGGAGCCGATCCTGACGACCCTCTCCGCAACCAGCTTCAAACCGCTCCACGCCACGTGGACCGCCGCCTGGCCGACCACCACACTGGTCGCCTGCCGCGCCGACGGCACCCCGCTGCACGGCCGATGCCCCGATGGCGTGGCCCCCGCCACCGCTGCCCAGGCGATCAGCGAGGCGTTGCGCTGGGGAGAGCCGGCGGTGATCGAGGCCGCCGGGATGTTCTGCTGGGCCGTGCCGCTGATGCACAATGCCGCCGTGCTCGGCGGTCTGGCAGCCCTGATCGGCGAGCGGACACTGTTTCCGCGTGGCATCGACGCCCCGGCCTTCGACATGCGCGCCGCCTGCACCGCCCTGCGCGTGCTGGCCGAAGATGCCAACCTGACCAACGCCGCGCTACTCGAACGCACTCGCGAACACCACGAACGCGAGCGGCAGCGGGCCGGCTTCCTGCACGCCATCAAGCGCGGCGGCCTGGAAGGGCTCGCCGCGACCTATCTGCGCGAAGAGGCCTCGCTACTGGCGGCGGTGCGCAGCGGCGAACGCGGCCAGGCTCGCGCCATCCTCAACCGCATGCTCACCGGCATCTACCACCAGGCGGCGGGCAGCGTCGAGCGGGCCAAGGCCCTGCTGCTGGAACTGGTCGTGCTGCTCATGCGCACAGCGGTCGAGGCCGGCGGCCGGCGCGACGTGCTGCTCGGCGGCGGCGTCGACCTGCTGGCCCTGTCCACGATCCGCGATGAAGAGCAGCTTGCCCATTGGCTGCGCCGCACCTGCGAAGCGATTTTCGACAGCCTGGAGACGCTCAACCGGCGCGATCCCGAGGAAGAACTGTTCCAGCGCTGCCTGCGCTGGATCAACGAGCACTGCGACGAGGACCTCGGCCGCGACGGCGTGTCGTCCGCCATCGGCATCTCCCCACAGCGCCTGACCCGGCTGATCAAAACACACGCTGGCCGCGGCTTTAACGACCTGCTCAACCGGGCTCGCATCGACCGCGCCAAGGAACTGCTGGAGCACGGCCGCACCGCCATCGACGTCTCGGTCGAGGTCGGTTTCGCCGATGCCAGCTACTTCACCAAGGTCTTCCGGCGGCTCACCGGCATGACGCCCAGTTCCTATCGCGCCCGCTCGGGCTGAGCCGCGTCCCATTTACCGCCCACCACCGCCGGTGGCTCGAATGGCTTACCGCCAAGGCTGGCATCGAGGAACGCCGTGACCGCAGTGCAGACGGCCGTGAGCCTAGCCGGATCGGCCTTTTCGCCCAGGCCGCCGCCAGCGAAGGTCATGTGCGTCGCGCCGTCGAGCACGAGCAGCGACTTGGCTCCATCGGGAATCCCGCCCCAGGCCTCCAGCCGCCAGGCCAATCCATGATCGGTCTTGTCGAACGGCTGCTCATCTGCCGTGCCAGTGATCAACAGCACCGGGCGCATGATCCCGGCCCAGCAGCCGGGCGGCAGGAAGCCGCCGCTGCCTTGCGGCGACATGGCGACAAAGGCACGGGGCCTGGCGTCGGCGAGATCGACCGGACCTTCGGGCAGGCAGGGTCGCAGGCCGGCCAGAGCCAGGGCAGTGTAGGCGCCGAGGGAATGACCAACGACGGCAATGCGCCCGGGATCCATGCGTTCTGCAAGTTCCGGTGCCTGGGTCGCCAGATCGGGCAGGTGATCAATGAGAAAGCTGAGGTCGCGCGGCCGCTCGCGCCAATTGACAGAATCCTCGTTGGCCTTGCGCATGTTCACCACGCCGGCCCCGAAGCCCTTGCCGTCCCATAGCAGCCAGTCGCTACCCGGATGGGTGCAGTGGATGCTGACGTAGCCGTGTTCGGCGAGATGACGGCCAAGATATCCGTACCCCCACTGCGAGCCGCCAAGACCGTGCGAGACCAGGACCACCGGCAGCGGACCGGTCCCCTCGGCCGGCAGGTAGATCTTCACGCCAAGGTTGCGTCCGCGGACAGCATCGAACTGGTACAGACGATCAATTTCGACCACCTCGCCTGCAGCCAGACGAGCGCAGCCGCACACCACCAGGATCGCCAAGATCAGGCGCATCGCAGCATCATCCGCGCCCGAGCCGTCTTACCAGTGCCAGTGGCACGAGCATGCCAACCGCGCCGAGCCAGTAAGGCAGGGCCGGACTGGAGAAGTAGG
This sequence comes from Planctomycetota bacterium, assembly GCA_038203025.1. GTDB lineage: Bacteria > Planctomycetota > UBA11346 > UBA11346 > UBA11346 > UBA11346. Next base: position 4,652 of record JBBREK010000118.1, on the reverse strand, counting down.
CGATCGCCAGCAACAGCGGACCAAAGGCCCGACCGAGCGAGGAGGCCGAGCGGAAGGTACCCATGGCATAGCCCTGCCGTTCCGGCGGAGCCGCCAGGCTGACCAGGGTGGCCAGCGACGGGAAGACCAGGCCCGTGGCCAGCGACTGGACCGCCACCGCGCCGACCAGCAACGCCATCGAGGGATGGGACGGTATCAGCGCCAGCATGGCGAAGCCGACCACATGCAGGCTGAAACCGGCGACGGCCAGCCTGCCCATGCCGATCCGCGCCCCGTAGGGACGCACCAGCACACCCTGGATCAGCGCCGAGCCGAAACCCATGCCGGCAAAGAGCAGGCCGATGGCGCCCATGCCCAGGCCCAGCTCCTGGGCGGCGAGGAAGCCCAGGGTCATCTCCAGGCCGCCGAACAACAGCGTATGGGTGAAGAAGGCTAGGTTGACGGCATGCACGCGTGGCGGCAGGTCGTTGCGGAAGATGGCCAGCGGATTGATCGTCCGCGTGTGGCTCTGCTGGCCACGACGTTCCACAGGTAGCGTCTCGCGGAAGGCCAGAGCAACCCACAACAGATTGACCACCGCCAGGCCAAACGCGACCAGAGCCGGAGTCGAGAAGGGATTGAGCCCCCATGGACCAGCGCAGGCAGAGCCTGGTCGAGCCGGATGTGGCCCAGCCAGCCGCCCATCGCCGGTCCGAGGATGAAGCCGAGACCGAAGGCCATGCCCACAGCGGCCATGCCTTTGGAGCGATTCGCCGAGGTGGTGACGTCGGCCACCGCCGCGTTGGCAACCGCGATGTTGCCGGTCATCGCACCGGCCAGCAGGCGCGAGAGCAGCAGGACACTGAAGCTGCCGGAGAACACCCACAGGAGATTGGCGACCAACGACCCGACCAGAGATACCAGGAGAATGGGGCGGCGACCGTAGCGATCCGACATCCGACCCCAAAACGGGGCAGCAATGAACTGCAGCCCGGCATAGAGGGCGCCGAGCAGTCCCCCGAACAGCGCTGCACGCTGCAGTGGATCGACACCCGGGAACAGCGCATCCACCGGCTGCATGAGCAGCGCCAGCAGGCTGCCCGACTGGTCGCCGTACCAGCGCATCATCTCAGGAAACAGCGGAAAGACGATGCTGAACCCGATCAGATCGACGAACAGGACCAGGAAGATGGAGCCCAAGCCCGTCTTCTTCCCCCCCTCCATGGCTGACTCCTGCATCAGACGACCGGACGTGTCATGACAGCACGTAAACGGTGATAAACAACAGCACCCAGACGATGTCGACGAAGTGCCAGTACCAGCTTGCCGCGGTCAGCGTGAACGAGCGACCGTCGCGGAAGCCGCCGGCCTCAAGCCGGAACAGGGCCATCGCCAGCATGACCAGACCGATCGCGACGTGCAGGCCGTGGAAGCCCGTGCCGGTGTAGAACGCCGCCGCGAAACTCGACGCCCCACCGCTGGGGATGTTCATCGGATAGAAGCCGCGCTGGATCAGTTCGCCCCACTCGAAGCCCTGGAAGCCGAGGAACACCGCGCCGAGGATGATGGTGGCGATAAGCAGCAGCCGGCCGAGCCCGCGCCGGCCATGCTCGATGGCGTGGTGTGCGAACTCGCAGGTCACCGAACTGGACAGCAACAGGAAGGTGGCGATCGCCGCCTTGGGACCGCCGAAATAGAAGCCCTCGACGTGCGGCGGGCCGAAGCTCGGATCGGTGAAGTTCTGATGGAAGAGGTAGGCAAAGACGGCGCCGAAGGCGGCCAACTCGCCAACCAGGAAGAGTAGGATGAAGAGCTGCAGATCCTTCTGCTGAGCGGCCAGATCGTGCGACAGCTTCTTCTCCACGATGATCTGATGACCCCAGCCCATCAGGCCGACCAGGAAGACGGCAAAGCCGCCAAGCAGCGCCATCAGCCCCATGCCGGGGGAGGACAACAGCGGCCAGCCTTTGAGACCGCCGAGCAGGGAGATAATGCCAAACGGCGCCACCAGCAGGCCAGCGGCCACAACCAGCGGCCAGTAGCTGGGCGGCGGGACGTGGCTCATCGGATCGACGTGGGCCTCGGCCGCAGGCGGATGTTCGTTGGTCTTGCTCATTATTTAGCTTCCGTGGCACTGCGCTGCTGTTCGAGGCGGCGCCATTCCTTGGGATCCTTGGGGAGTCCGGTGCGGCTGAACACCAGCATCAGCAGCACCACCAGGGCGACGACGCCAGCGCCGATGGCCAGGCCGAGACGGTCGGAACGACTCATGGCGTCTCCTTGACAGCTTCGCCTTCGCGCTTGCGCAGCGCCTCGATCTCGGACTCGCTCATGATGCGGAATCCTGGCGAAACCACCCCGCCGGCCTTCTCGATCTGGCGCTGGATACGCTCCTGGTCCTCAGAGCGGGGAGCCCCGGGATCGATGGAGAACAGACTGTAGCACACCGACACCGTCGAGGTGCGTGGATCCAACTCTGGCGAGAAGGTGAAGGCGACGGGGAAGGTTTTCTCCTCCCCGGGCTGGATGATCTGGTCGTTGAAGCAGAAGCAGAGGCGCATGCCGAAGTGCGGCGTGGCGGAGGTGGGGCTGACCTGATGCACCGGTCGGATATGCAAGACCTTATCGCCGGTGTTCAAGAGATGATAGGTGTTGAACGACTCCCGACCGACCTCGACCTGGACCGAGATCTGGTCGCACCAGAAACGCACCGGCAGCTTGTCGTAGGTACGCGACTCGAAGAACACCTCGACGAACCGGCCGGTGGGCGCCGGCGCGGCACTGGCGACCGCCGCATTGTTCGGGTTCATCGTCGTCCCGGTCAGCGAACACCACAGCGAGTACAGCGGCGGCATGGCGAAGAACGCCACCAGGCCCATGGTCAGCGGCAGACCGGCGACAAGCACAGTCAGCTTCAATCGCGACAAACGCAGCGCGGTCATGCCGCCTCCCGGAAGAGGAACGAGTCGGCGATCAGAGCGAGGAACAGGAGCGCGAGATGGAGGATAGTGAAGCGGAACAGCGGCATGGTCTGCGGCACCGGCCGACGGACGTGGATCAAGATGCACCAGACGAGGAAGATCGACCCGAGGATGCAGGCCGAGGCCAGGTAGATCCAGCCATGGCCGAAGGCCGGCAGGAATGGCAAGGCGACGGTGAAGACAACCAGGACGACCCCATAGATGAGGATCTGCCTAGTGGTCGCATCGATGCCGCGGACCACCGGCAGCATGGGGATGCCAGCCCGGGCGTAGTCATCCTTCAAGCGGATGGCCAGGGCCCAGACATGCGGCGGTGTCCACAGGAAGATGAGCGTGAACAGCGCCCAGGCGGCCGGTGGCAGGGCATTGTCGACCGCAGCCCAGGCGATCATCGGTCCCATCGCCCCGGGCACGCCACCGATGACGGTGGCGATCCAATACCGCGGCTTCAGCCACAGAGTGTAGATGAAGGCGTAGTAGACCACCGTGACGACCGAGCACAGCACCGCCAGCCAGCTGCCGTAGAAGTGCAGTTCGAGAAACGCAGCGATGCCCAGCATGCAGGCCGAGAACGCCACCGCGGTGACCACGCCGATGCGCCCGGCCGGCAGCGGCCGCCGCTTCCGGGTGCGCGCCATAGCCGCGTCCTTGTCGCGCTCGAACAACTGGTTGAGGGCGTTGGCCGAGGCACCGGTGGTGAACAGGGCGATGATCAGCGGCCACAGGTAACCGAGGTCGGTGGCATGCTGGCCATGCACCGCCACCGCGCCATAGCCGGTGAACACCGCGACCAGGGTGATGCGGAACTTAGCCAGCCGCAGCAGGTCCATGAGGAAGGACGCCAGTCTCATGCCGGCACCGCACGAAGATCGTCGCTTCCATGGCGCAGGTCGTAGGCTGCCAACACCAGGACGAGCAGCAGGACATGGCCGAGGAACAGATGCGCCAGCGGCACCACAATCTCGCCGCGCGGCATCACCCCGGCGGTCAACCCGAGCACCGCCTGCAGAGCGACGAAGGTGCCGGCGACGGCCAGAGCCAGCCGGGTGCGTTCGGGGGCAGGTCGCCGATGGGTGGCAATCAGGGCCGCGACCACCAGTCCGGCGACGACCAGGGCGCCAAGGCGATGCGCGATGTGGTGCAGGCTGGCGTTGTCGAGCACGTTGGTCGCCAGCGATGCGGCAGGCCACCACACCGGACCGGCATCAAGGCCGAATAGGCCGCCAGATGGCAGGTCGTGGCGACTGGACGCCAGCATACCGCCGAGCATGAGCATCAGCCAGACAGAGACGGCAGCAGCGATCACGAGATTCCTGGGACCGACGAGTTCCAGCTCGTCGGAGCGGCGCTTCCCGACGAGCTGGAACTCGTCGGTCCCAGGTCCGAGCAGACGGAGCACGGCGATCAGCACGCAGGCCAGGATCAGCGCCGCATTGCCCTGGTGCAGGAACAGCCAGCGCGTCGAGGTGCCTTGGCCGATGAGCATGGCTCCGAGTACAGCCTGGACCGCAATCAGGCCGACCGCTATGCCCACCGGAACGCCGATACGGCGGCGCAGGCCACGGTCAGCCAGGACGGTACCCAGGCAGGCCAGGGCGAGCAGGCCGATGCCGGCTGCCAGCAGGCGATGGAACCACTCGATGAGGAACATGCTACGGAAGTCGTCGAGGGTGTCCGGCTGCCGGCCAAGGG
>JBBREK010000117.1:0-13147 GCA_038203025.1 Planctomycetota bacterium | reverse complement strand
CGCATCATCGTCCCCGCCGATCTGGCCTGCGAGATGGTGCCGTTCGAGGCAACCGCCGGCGAGTTCCGCGCCCACTACGCCGGCTTCTTCGATCCGGGCTGGGGCATCCGCGATGGCAAGGCAGTCGGCGCCCCGGCTGTGCTCGAGGTCCGGCCGCACCAGGACGGCCTCATCCTACGCCATGGGCAGCCGATCTGCGCCATGGCCTACGAGGTCCTGTCGCGCCCCTGCACCCGCCTCTACGGGGTGTGCGGCAACACCTACGCTGATCAAAGCGGCCCGCGCCTGTCCAAGCATTTCTCCTGAAGCCTGAAACAGAAGGCTGCGGCGCGCACGGTTGCGCCGCCGGGCAGCGACGGCACACCACCCTCCCGAGGACACCGACCATGGATCTCGTCTTGCAACTCGGACTCGCCCCGACAGGCGGCGATGTCGTTCCCGACCGCGCCCAGTTACGGCGCATCATCATCGCCAAGCTGGCGGCGCACGGCATCCTGCCCGGCCAGTATATCGGCGAACTCGGCGACCTCGGTGGACTGCTTTCCGGCTGGGCCGCCAGCGGTCGCCTCGGGGTCAAAGAACAGTGCCCGGCCGACGCCCGGGTCCAGGCCTTCCTCGAGCGCACGCTGCAGTCCAGCGGCGCGCCAATGCCGCATCTGCCGGCCGCCAGCTTCGTCCTCGACCGCCACGGCCTGGCCCGCGAGCTCAGCCTACCGGTGGACGGCGATACCCACATCACCCCGCTGCTGTCGAGCTACCGCCTGGGCAACGGCGTGCTGCACAACCCAGCCAGCGACCGTCGCACCACCCAGGGTTCATTCCACGTCTCCGAGGGAGGCCTGCCCATTGCCCCGGACAAGTACGCGGTGCCGGCCGGCACCTTCGCGCGCATGTTGACGGCGGCGCTGAAACCACCGCGCGACAGCCTGCGTCTGCCGTGGACGGCAAACTGGCCGGAGCCAGTCGAGTTCTTCGCCTCGCTGCTGCTGCGTCCGCTGGTCGTGCCGGCGATCCCCGGGCAGTTCGATGCGCAGCGCATGGAGGTGCGCTTCCTCGCTCCGGGCTCGCTGGTCGCCAACCTCGACTTCGTCGAATCGATCTTCGGCAACGCCGGCGATCCGTTCCTGCCCGACCACGACGCCGGCCTGGACGAGAACTGGACCGGCACCACTGGCCTGGTCATCCTCGCGCCGCACCTCACCTCGCTGACCAAGAAGGAACTCGGCCTGCCCGCCTTCAATCAGGCCAACGAACGCCAGCGCGCCGAGGGCATGTGCTGGCAGGATGCCGACGAGCGCTACAATGGTGGCAACGCCTTCAAGCTGACCCATCGCGACGCCAGTGGCGTGATCGTCACAATGATCGCCGACAACTATTTTGGCTACTGCAAGAAGGAGGTGAAGACGCAGATCTCCTTCAGCGCCAACCTCATCGGCTTGGCCGAGGAAGAGCACGCCGGCGGCGCCCTCGCCTTCCCCTCCTACCATCTCGGCGACCACTTCGTGCCCAGCGGTCCGGTGTCCGAAGGCGGCCACACCTTCGCCGACACCGTGCGCACCCTGGGCGACGACATCCGTCAGCATGCCGACGGCTACGCCACCCTGGCCGACGATGAGCGCGTCATCTTCGTGCCCGAGACCGCCGAGTTCACCCAGAAGTCGCGCAGCGTCACCTGGACCAAGGACGGCAAGATTCAGCGCCTCAAGTTGCTCAAGGATTGCGTCTACGTCCACCCCAGCGGCTACAAGGTGCGCCTCGCCCGCCACCCCGGCGCACCAAGCTGGCGCCTGGTTGGGACCTGGGCCTACGGCACCTACTGCCACAAACCCAGCACGGTCAGCGGCGGCGGCAAGAGCGAGATCAGCAAGAGTCTGGCCGACGCGGTGATCCACGGCCCAATGGTGGTCTACGACATCCATCAGGACCTGGCGCTGGTCAACTCGATCATCAACGGCCACTACGAACACCGTCTGCAACTGCGCTTCCGGCCCGACTACGGCAGCCGCAAGACCCGTGGGGTGCTCTCGCCCGAGCGCAGCCTGGGCAGTGTGATCAAGATGTTCACGCCCAGCGAGGACTTCACTGACGAGTACAACGCTTGGCTGCGGTCTATCGCGCCGCACATCTGGCCGCTGGTCTACATCGTCAAGCGCTTCCACAGCCCCGAATGGGGCGAGGACTGGCGCAGCCACTTCACCGTCGACCGCATCAACGGCCGGCCCGGCTACCAGCTCAAGCTGGACGGCCGACCGCTGGTCGGCGAGTACCTGCGCGTCGGTTTCGAGGCCGACGGTGGCTGGCGCACCTTCAAACTGCGCCAGGACTTCATCCCCGCCGAAAAGGTGCAGATGGAGGACGACATCACCGCCTCGGTGGTGGTGCCCGGGATGTGGATCGGTCTCGACCCGTCGCGCAGCTACAAACTCTCGCAGAACTGCGAGAACCGCCTGTTTCAGCGGCCGGATGACGCTATCCACCGCGGTTACGACAAGCAGGCCGAGGCCGACGTCGCCGGCCAGGGCCTGTTCGCCTCGAACTGGCAGCCGATGGACGCCGACCAGGTGCGCGCCGAGGTCGAGGACGCCCCGACCCACGACCTCTACACTCCGGCGATGAAGGCGCATCTCGAAGGCGCTCTGGAGCACGACTACGCCTTCACCGTATCGACGGCGAAGCCGCGCATCGTCGACGGCAAGCCGTCGAAGAACCCACGCTATTTGCAGATCCGCCCGGATCGTGCCGACCCCCTGCCACGTCGCGTCGGCGAGATCTGTCTGCGCCTGTTCCACCGCATCCCCAAGGAGCGCGGTCTGGTCGTGCCGGTCGACGCGGTGCTGGCTGGCCGACGCAACAATCCGCCTGAGAAGGGCGTGCGGCCGCTGTGCGTCTACAACCCGATCCATTACCAGGAGCTGCCCGAGCTCTTCATGGATTACATCAGCAGCCTGACCGGCAAGAGCCCGTCGACCACCGGCGCCGGCAGCGAGGGCGCGCTGACCAAGGGGCCGTTCAACGCCCTGCGCGCCACCGCCGACCTCAACGCCGCCCTGGTGTCGATGATCCTCACCGGCCACGACGGCTTCAGCACCGCCGCCGGCTGGGTCGGCCCGAAGACGCGCATGGACCACGACATCTCGCTGCTCGTGCCCGAGCTGTGGTGCCGCCTGAAGCCCGGCGAACGCACCGCCGAGGTGCTGATCAAGGCCGGACATCTCGAGCGGATCGAGGATCAGGAGATCGACGGACGCCGGATCCGCTCCGGCCGGCTCGGCTGGCGCATCACCACCAAGTTCCTGCACGACTACCTCGGCCGCATCTTCGACAACGGCACCGCCGTGTTCGACCAATCGCTGCTGCGCCCCGAGACCCAGGATCTGCACGTCTTTGCCGATGGCGTCGACAACATCGTTGAGGCGCATCAGCGCGTAGCCCAGACCTATCTCAGTGACGGCTCCTGGCAGGATGCCTGCCCGCCGCTGCAGGGCCTGCTACACATTATGGCGACCGGCTCCTGGCAGGGTGCGGACGAACACGACCCCGACTTCCGCTGCCAGTTCACCCGCGAGGCCCTGCTGCGCTCCGACTGGTACAAGGCCCGCATCGAGCACCAGCAGCGCCTCGACATAGCGGGCTGGCAGGACCGCGTGCACTACCTCAACAACTTCCTCGATCGGCCCGAGAACCGCAGCCACGCCGAGCGCCTGGGCGTGGCCCAGCGCCTGGAGCGCGCCCAACGCATGCTCGACAAGGTCAGCGCCGCGCAGTGGCGCGACCGCCTGGTTGGCACCATCGGCGCCGATCCGACGCTTGTTTGATCGCGGGGCTCTGCCCCGCGTCCCCGCCGGGGGCCTTGGCCCCCGGATCCCCCGCTCGACACGCCGCGCATACGCGCGTCGAGCGGCCGGGATGGATCAGCGTTCCAGGCTCGCTGCGCGCGCGTGGAACTTACCACACACGCTGGCCCAATCGCTCGCCACGCGCTTGGTCGCTCGCTCCATGGACGCCAACGCAGAGCCGACAGCAGACGCGATTAGCCCAGACGTTGCTTCAGCGCTGCCAGCTCGGTGAGCAGGGCCGGGGGCATGCGGTCGCCGAACTTGCGGTAGAAGTCGGCGACGCCGTCGACTTCGGCCTTCCAGCCGGCGGTGTCGATGCCGGTCAGGGTCGCCATGGAGTCGGGCGACAGGTGCAGGCCGCTGACGTCGATGGCGCCGGGCTTGGGCAGCCAGCCGATCGGGGTCCGCACTGCCACATCCTGACCCTCGCAGCGGGCCGCGATGTAAGCCAACACGCGGCTGTTGTCGCCATAGCCCGGCCACATGAACTTGCCGTCGGCGTCCTTGCGGAACCAGTTGACGAAGAACACCTTCGGCGCCTTGGTGCCGAGCTTCTGGCCCATCTTCAGCCAATGGGTGAAGTAATCGCCCATGTTGTAGCCGCAGAACGGCAGCATGGCGAAGGGATCGCGACGGATGACACCGACCGCACCGATGTTGGCGGCGGTGGTCTCCGAGCCGGTCGATGAACCAATGAACACGCCGTGCTCCCAGCTCAGCGCTTCGTTGACCAGCGGGATGGTCGACGGACGGCGACCGCCGAAGAGGAAGGCGTCGATCGGCACGCCCTGAGGGTCCTCCCAGCGCGGATCGATCACCGGGCACTGGTTGGCCGGGGCGGTGAAGCGGCCGTTCGGGTGCGCGCCCTTGCGGCCGCAGCCGAGCGTCCACGGACGACCTTCCCAGTCGATGCCGGTGGCCGGCGGCGGCACGCCCATGTCCTCCCACCACACGTCGCCGTCGCCGGTCAGCACGCAGTTGGTGAAGATGGTGTTGCGCTTGCAGGTCTCCAGGGCGTGCGGGTTGGACTTGGCCGAGGTGCCCGGTGCGACGCCGAAGAAACCGGCCTCCGGGTTCACCGCGTAGAGCCGGCCATCGGCGCCGATGCGCATCCACGCGATGTCGTCGCCGAGGGTGCGCACCGTCCAGCCGGGCAGGCTGGGCTGCATCATCGCCAGGTTGGTCTTGCCGCAGGCCGAGGGAAAGGCCGCGGCGACGTGGTAGGTCCGTCCCTGCGGGCTGGTCAGGGCGAGAATGAGCATGTGCTCGGCCAGCCAGCCCTCGTCGCGGGCCTGCACCGAGGCGATGCGCAGGGCGAAGCACTTCTTGCCGAGCAGGGCGTTGCCGCCATAGCCCGAGCCGTAGCTCCAGATGGTCCGCTCCTCGGGGAAGTGGGCGATGTACTTCTTCTCAATCGGGGCGCACGGCCAGCCGGTGTCGGTCTCGCCAGCGGCCAGCGGCTTGCCCACCGAATGCAGGCAGGGCACGAACGCACCATCGGCACCGAGGCGGTCGAGCACTGCCTTACCCATGCGCGTCATGATGCGCATGTTCATCACCACGTAGGGCGAATCGGTCAGTTCGATGCCGATCTTGGAGATCGGGCTGCCCAGCGGGCCCATCGAGAACGGGATGACGTACATGGTCCGGCCGGCCATGCAGCCGGTGTACAGACCGGTCATGGTCTTCTTCAGCTCGGCCGGGTCGACCCAGTTATTGGTTGGACCGGCGTCAGCCTTGTTGCGCGCAGCGATGTAGGTGCGGTCCTCGACCCGGGCCACGTCCGATGGATCGGAGCGGAACAGCACGCAACCGGGCCGCTTGACCTGGTCGAGTGGTATGGCGATGCCGGCGGCCAGCAGCAACTGCTGCATGCGCTCGTACTCGTCCTGGCTGCCGTCGCAGACGACGATGGCGGCCGGCGTGGTCAGTCGGGCAACCTCGTCGATCCAGGCGTTGAGCGTGCTGTTGAGCGTGCTGTTGAGCGTGCTGTTGGCGGTGTGGGCGGTGTGGGCCATGGGTCGGTTCCTCGTCAGTATTCCGGACAGGCGTATCCGTGTAAGGAAAATCCTGGCCGGTCACGCGATAGCAGGCCGGAAGATCCGCATTCATGCGCGGCGTGGTGGCGGGTTGTTGATCTCGCCGCGGCTCAACGCCTGGCAATAGGCAGGAAGGCGTTCGAGTAGCTCAAAATCGATGATCCCGTGCAGCAGGCGACCATCGCGCCGGCGGCGCAGGCTGCCCTGTGCATCCGGCCGCAGGATCAGGTGGTGGACCTTCATGTCGAGGACCCGGAAGCCCTTCGCCGCCAGGTCGGCGGTAGCTTGCGCGACCTCGGCCTCGGCCTCGGCGGCCTGCATCCAGCCGCGGCGGACGCAGCGCCAAGCGTCCTCGCCGTGCAACCAGTGGTGCAGGGTGATGTAATCGCGGTCCTCGTCGAGACATACCTGCTGCTCCTCCGGCTCGATCGCCTGGTCGACGGCGAGCCCGATGAGGTGGCACTGCCAGCGCGAATCGCTGCGCCCAAGGCGCCAGCTGGGGTAGCGTTTGGCCGGGCTGTACACCGCCAATGGCCAGGGCGCAGAGATATGCAGGTCGCGCGGCCCGTACCAGCCCTGACGCAGTTCCATCACCATGGCCAACTCCTCGAACGGTTCGAGGAACTCGGCGTGGTCGGCGTCGGCCCGGCTGATGCCCACCGCCTCGGCATGGTGCAACAGCGGATCGAGGGCGACGCGGCTGAACTTGACCACCAGATCGAAAGCGGCGCCGAGCACACGGTAGACCGTACCAGTACTGTGTGGCAACCGGTTGCCCGCCTCGGCATAGCGCGAGCTGGCAAACCAGCGTTCCGGCAGGATCGCGTCCAGCAGCGGCCAGCCTAGCCTGGTCACCCAGAGGTTGTCACTGGCCGCCCCATGCAGATGGACGAAAGGCTGGCAGTAGATGGTCCGGCGCAACGCCGCCGGCACCGCATCGAAGGGTAGACCAGACAGGCCCGCGATCTGCTGCCACACGCACACGCTCCGCTGGCGGGTAATGACCGGGAACAGCCGGCAGATGCCAGATCCCGCCGTCCGCGGGACGCGCGGTGTCGGGGGAAGCCCGGATCGCTCAAGGCCGGGCCGTCAGGGTTTCACGGCACCGCCGGCAGCCTGAGCCATCTTCCCATAGGTGGTGTCCGGCATGCGACTTGCCAGGGCGGCGAGGCCATCATGACCGGCAGCTTGGTCCTTGGCCTTGGGCGAGGCGAGCATCGCCTGGCACTTCCGCCACACGTCGCGGGCCGTGAGTTCACTCTTCAGCGCACCGCCAGCAGTGAGTTCACCGATCCTGGTCTTCAGCGGCTTCTGATCCAACCCGTCGAAGCGCACCGTTAGGCGTTCGAGCGCCTCGTAGGCAACGAAACCGTCGCCGGCAGCAGCAAGTCCGGCCGAGAAGGCGGTCTGCGCAGCATCCACGACACGCTGGGCATCGGCCTGCATCGGGCCCTTGCGCCGCGCCACCACGGCCAGTTCCTTGAGTACGCCGGTGCCGCCGCGTTCAAGGCGCCACCATGCCGCGACCACCGGCTCGGCGGTAATTCCGTCGACGGGAACAGCGAAGGCTCCCGGGGTATCGGCGACGGCCTTGGTCAGTGCAGCCAGGGGATCCGCATAGCTGATGCGGTGCATGCGCCCATCCGGCGCAATCAACTGGACCTGCAGGATGTTGTTGACTGAGATCTTCTCGACATTGGCCGGGTCGTTGGCGCCGAGGGCACCGACCAGCCCCTTGCTGACAAGCAGGGACGAAATCGCCGCCGGTTCGAGGTCGGGCGTGATGATGATCAGCCAGGCCGGCTTGTGGTTCTGCTCGATCCAGTCGGCCACCGCCTTGGCCTGCTTGCTCAGCGATCCCATCGCCGTCGGACAATGACCACAATGGTAGTAGAGCACCACGTGCTGGCCGGCGAAATCCGCCAGGCTGCGGGACACCCCGTCCATGAAGCGCAGGCCGGCGATGCGGTCCTCGCCGGCGCCCAGCGCGTGAAGGACAAGGGCGCAGGCAAGACAGCGGAGGATGATCTGCATGCAGCCAGGCTAACCAAGACCCGACCACGTGCCAGGAATCCGATGGTACACCTGTAGGTCGCCCGCCAGCGAGCCGGATCAGGGTCCGGAGCGGTAGGCTTTGACGATCCGGTAGAGGTAGACGCCTGGGCAGTCGGTGTGGTGGTTGCCCGGCGGATTGAAATCCAGATGCCCCAAGACCTTGGTGCGCGGAATGCGATAGGTGCTGCGCAAGCGGTCGAGGACCTGGATCAGGCTGCGCACCTGGGCGGCCGGCCCCGGATGGTCCTCGAAGTTGCCGAGCAGGCAGACCCCGATGTTCTGTACGTTGTTCTGGCCGCCGGCATGGGCGCCCTGGTACTTCAATGGCCGGCCCTCGTAGACCGTGCCATTCGGAGCGATGAGGAAGTGGTAGGCGATGCAGGCCCCGGGCGGCCCAGACTGGCCGATCCCACGGCAGTGCGCGGCCTCGATCCGGCGCAGGACTTCCGCAGCGTCGGGATTGGTGTCGTCGGGGAAGTTGCTGTGGTGGACGGTGATGCGGTTCGGCACCCCGATCATCAGCGTCGCTCGGGCCACGAACACCGGTTGGACCGACCAGGAGGAGCGCGGCCGGTACCATCCTGCCTCAAGCGACTCAGGTCTGGGCAAGGACACCGCGGGCTGGGCAACGCCCACACCGCCTGGAGTACGGTGCCAATTCGCCGGCTCGGCCACGTTGCGGTTATCCAGGCAGCCCTGGACCGCGAGCACGCCCACCAGCACAAGCAGCAGCAGCAGCAGACGGATCGGGTTGGTCATGGGGGACACGTCGCGGCCGGTGGTCATGCGGGTACCATCCTTCAGGTTGCGTTGGTAGTGGATTTTTCGCTGTACCCAAGGGGCAAGGCAGACTTGGCAAGATCGACGATAGGCGTCCGCCTCTCACCTTCGATCGCCGCTGTGGCCGATGGCCCCGCTTTGCACAACGCGGCGGTGGCGATCCGGATGACCACCACGATCCGCATGCGACGCCCTCAGCCGGGTCTATGCAGCGTCCAGGTGCTCATGACGCGCTTCTCTTCCACCAAGGTTGTCTTCAGCGGATCGATGCGTGTGGCCTGCCAACGCTGTTCGCAGGCTTCGAGATCGGCGAGGGTCGGGCGGTAGGCGAAGTGGGCCGAGACATCCGGCAGGGCGATGCGGGTCGACAGGCGGGCGAGGAAGACGCCGCCGGGCTTCAGCCGATGCCAGCAGGCGTCGGCCCAGACGTGGAAGCTGGCCTGATCCGGTGCGAAGTGCAGTACGGCGATGCAGATCACGGCGTCGAAGCAGCCATCGAGCCCCAGCTGCGGCAGACTCGCCACCCGGCAGCTGCAGCTATGGCTGCCCGGACCCTGGGCCAGACGTTGCGAGCAAGCCGCAACGACTGCCGGATCAGCGTCAACGGCAGTTATCGATGCGCCCGCTTGGGCGAGGAAGGCCAGGTTCCGCCCCGAGCCGCAACCGATATCAAGGACGGTGGCGTCAGCAGCGATGATGCCGCGCAGGACGAGATCGAGCAGATAGATGTCCGCTCCGGCGAGCGTCGACCAGGCGGCGGGTAGTGGCATGACTGCGTCATATCCGCCCAGCAGTCCGGGCGATCACACCTTCGGCGGCATCGGCGGTAGTTCGGGCAGGCCGGGGGCGCCGCCCTCGTTGCCCTCGTCCTTCGGCTCCTCAAGGAAGCTGTCGATCTTGATCGCGCTGCGGCTGCCGCTGCCGGCGCCAGAGGCACCAGGATCGCCCTTGGCGATGCGCTCGGAGGCGAGCGGCGGCGGCATCTCCTGGTCGTCGTCGAGCACTACCAGTAGTCCGCTGCGCGTCGCGCCGCTTTCACCGAGGAACATCTCGGAAGCGCCCTTGGGCGTCTCCGACATGGCGGACGCGACCGGGGCACCGGATGGGGCGATGCTGATCGTCGCCGGCTGCGGCGGCGGCGCCGGGACGTTGATCGTCGGCGGCAGCGGTTCGGCTGGAGTACCGCCGGCCGGGGTGATGAACAGCGGGGTCGGCATCGGTCCGGGCGAGATCACTGTGGATCCGGCCGACGGGGTGTAGGTCGGGGCTGGCGCCGGGGCGACCGGTTCGGGGGCCGGGCCCGGCTCAGGGGATGCGGGCTCGTCACTCATCTGGACGCCGCCGGCGTCGTTGCGGCCCTGGCGCGGCTGCCAAGCGTGGCTCTGGCCGCCACCCAGGCCCTTCTGCGGGAACTCGAGCAGATGCAGGGCCAGGCCGAGAGCGACCGACAGGCTCGGGCTGTTGGCGTCGAGGCCGTGGATGTCGTAGCGGCTGGGCACCAGGTCAAGGCCGGCGAGCGGATCGAACACGTGCACCGGGCGGCCGAGCAGGTTGCCGAGGATGCTGGCGGCGCTGGGCAGCTGGGCCGAGCCGCCCGACAGCACCACGGAGTTCACCTCGACGTCGAACTGCCCTTCAACGTAATCGAAGCTGAGGCGGATCTCGTTAGCGAGGTCCTCGAAGGCGGGTTGCGCGGCATCGAGCAACTGGTCGAGCATCTCGCCGGGCGCCAGCTTCAGCCGGTCGACGTCGTCGGGCTCGGCCGAGAGGGTGCGGCCGACCGCCTCGGTGATCTCATTGCCGGCAAGGTAGACCTCGCGGGTGAACAGCAGGCGGTTGCCCTGGACGATGGCGATGTTGCTCTTGGCGGCGCCGATGTCGATCAGGGCGGTGGCCTTCTTCTCAGCCTCGGGCGGAGCCGGCGGGCCGAGCACCTCGTAGCAGTTGGCCAAGGCGAAGACGTCGACATCAACGATCTCGGGCTCGATCCCGCCAAGCTTGAGCTGGGCGATGTGCTCGGAGACGAACGAGCGGCGCACCGCCACCAGCATGACCGAGAGGTTGTCCGGCTTCTTGCCGTCCGGGTCGGGCAGCGGCTGGGCGTCGATGATCACCTCTTCGCTGCCAAAGGGGATGTACTTGTCGGCCTCGTGCGCGATGTGCTGCTGCAGAGCCGGACCCTCCAGGCGCGGCGTCTCGACCTGGCGAACGATCACCGAGCGGCCAGACACCGCCGTGCAGACACGTCGGGACTTGATCCCGAGCTGGGCGAAGACCCCCTTGACCACCTCCCCGACATCTTGCTTGTCGATCCGCGCACTGGCAAAGCCTTGCAGCGTAATGCGATCCTTGTTGGCCTGCAGGGCGACGGCTTTGACGCCGTAGCTGCCCACATCGAGGCCGATGACCGACTTGCTCTGGCCGAACGACAGCATGCATCCTCCATGGCGCAGGGCGCCGGTCAGATGGACTCTAGGGGACTCGGAAGGGAGGGGCAAGGGGATGGTCATTGCCCCGGTCGAAGCGTGCGCCATAGGGAGCGGCGTAACCATGCTCTACCTCGCCGCCCCACTCTTCACCGCCGCCGAGCAGGCCTTCAACGCCGAACTGGCCGGAAAACTGCGCGCCGCGGGGCATGCGGTGGCCGTGCCGCAGGACTTTTGCGCGCCGTTCGCCGGTCCGCCGGCCGATTTCGCCGGCATCCACCGCGCCTGTCTCGACCATCTGGGCACGGCGACGCTGGTCGTCGCCGTACTCGACGGCGCCGATCCCGACAGCGGCACCTGCTTCGAGGTTGGTTGGGCCTGCGCCCGCGGCATCCCGGTAATCGGCCTGCGTACCGACCTGCGGCCTGGCGAGGACGGCGGCCTGCCCAACTGCATGCTGACACGGTCCTGCCGGAGCGTGGTCCGCTCGATCGCGGCAGCCGTGGTCGCGGCCAGCCAGACCTGACTCACCGGACCGGCATCTGCAGGATTTCCGCTGGCAGACGCCAGGGCAGCCCGGAACGTGCCCCACCCATTCAGGAGTCCGCATGCGCCTTTCCGCGCTCGCCGCCACCCTCGTCCTCGCCGCCATGGCCGTTCCGGCCTTTGCAGAGGACGTCGCACCCCCCGCCCCCGAAAGCAAGCCTGTGGAAGCAGCAGCCCCCGCCCCCGATGCCAAGGATCTGCGCGCGCAGGTCAGCTACCTCGTCGGCATGCGCCTCAAGGGCATGGTCGACCGCGCCGTCGGCGAAGGCGACCTCGACCGCGCCGAACTGCTCAAGGGCCTGCAGGATGCCGAGGCCGGCACCGCGCAGGAGCCGGACCAGGCGGCGCAGCAGAAGCTGTTCGAGGCTTACGACGCTCAGCTCCAGACCACGCGCAACGCCGGCTCCACCGGCCAACTCGATGACAACAAGGCCTTCCTCGCCGAGAACGGCAAGAAGGAGGGCGTGACCACCACCGCCAGCGGCCTGCAGTATAAGGTCGTCAAGAAGGGCCCCGAGGGCGGCAAGCAGCCGACCGCTGCCAGCCAGGTGCGCGTCCACTACACCGGCACCAAGCGCGACGGCAGCGTCTTCGACAGCAGCGTGCAGCGCGGCGAGCCGGCCGAATTCCCGCTCAACGGCGTGATCAAGGGCTGGACCGAAGGCCTGCAGCTGATGCGCGAGGGTGACACGTTCCGCTTCACCATCCCCAGCGAGCTGGCCTACGGCGAGCGCGGACCGGGGCCGATTGGTGCGAACCAGGTGCTTATCTTCGACGTGGAGCTCATCAAAGTATTGAACTAGTCGGCAGTTAGCGTCTAGGGGGTCTCGACCCCCTAGGACCCCCGACCAAGGGCGCCCCCTTGGTTCCCCTGCGGGGCAGCTGGCCGCGCCCCGGACCCCCGCTCGCGCTTCACGCGCTCGCGTATCGCGCGTCCCACATCGAATGAGGCGTGCTCGGCAGACGCCTGCGCCGCCATAGTGGTACACAACTTCCAGTCGTCTTGCATGCGGCCGAGAGCAACCCACTCGGCCGCATGCGTTTTGGTGTACGGACAGGTGTCCTCCCCCAGCCTTGACCACAACCAGTGGGGGCGGACATCCTGTCGGTACGCTAAATGAGGGCAGGTGTACGCAGCGACGCGGCCCCTGGGCCGGACACCTGCCCTCATTTGCATGCGGCCGAGAGCAACCCTCTCGGCCGCATGCGTTTTAGGCGGTTGGAATGTGCGTGTGGTTGGCTACGCAGGCGTCTGCCGAGCACGCCTCATTCGATGTGGGACGCGCAGGACGCGACCGTAAGGGAGCGGGGGGCCGGGGCGCGGCCAGCCGCCCCGCAGGGGATCCAAGGGGGACCCCTCGCGCGGGGCGCCAAGGGGCCCCTGTGCCGCGCCACGCGCAGGCGCCGACGCCCCGCTCGACCTCGCGCGCCCACCACGCCTCCGCGACGGAGCTCAGGACGGCGG
>JBBREK010000116.1:0-13290 GCA_038203025.1 Planctomycetota bacterium | reverse complement strand
AGAGGATCCAGCCAATACGCCCCCCGCCCGTCCGGCCACCCGTCGGCTCAGCGACAGCGGCTTCGCGCGCGGCGAGGAGATCAGCGGCCTGCGCCCGGCGGTGGCAAGCCAGGGACCGCAAACAGGCGCGCTGACTGCGCGGTCGCGCAGCCCCTCCGCCGTCGCTCCCAGCTTCACGTCGGTGCATGGCAAGCCCGGTGTAAAACCAGCTCAACCGCCACCGCCACCCCCGCCGGAGACGGCGCCACGCACCAAACACTGGCTGCGACAGAACCAACGCTATCTGGCCCTCGCAGGCGGCGCTGTGGCAGCCTGCGGCCTGGCCTTCCTCATCCTGCTGTCTCGCTCGTTCCCGTCCTTCGCCAATGGTTCGGTGATCGCTCCGGCGGTTGAGGTCCATGCGCCGATCTTCGGAACGCTAGCCGACACAGCGCGAACCGAGGGTAGCACTGTCGCGGCTGGCGAGGTGCTCGGTCAGATCGGCACGCCACCGGCAGCCGGATTGGATCGTCCAGGCACGAAGGCTGACATCGTTGCGCCATCCGCTGGCACCATCAGCTCGCGGGTCGTCGCCCCTGGACAACAGGTCCAGGCAGGCGATCTGCTCTTCCGCATCACGGTGCCCGGGACGATCGCCGCCATCGCCCCGGTGCCGTCCGGCGCCCTCGGCCGCATCGCGGTCGGCGACCGTGTCGAGGTCGTGCTGATCTCCGAACGCAGGACCGTGGACGGCACCGTCCAACGGCTGATACCGGCTGGACAGGCTGGAGGGTCGGATCAGACGGTGGGCCTGGATCCCCGGCCACGCGTCGTCGTGGCGCTCGATCCGCTGGGCATCGAACCCAAAGTCGGCCAAGGAGCCCGCATCACCGTTATCGGACCCAGACCAGGGATCCTGCGCCTGACCATGCTGCGTCTGCGCGGCCTCCTTCCGTGGTGAAACCATGCTGATCCACCGTCACCTGCTGTTGTTGCTGGTGCTCCTGTCCGCGGGGCTGGACGCCGCCGACCCGCCGGCCGTCGTTGCCCCTGCTGGATACCGCCTAGTTGCCGGCGACCTGCTGCGCGTGACCGTGCTTGGCGAGTCCGAGTTGTCCGTCGACCTACGCGTACCCGCTGAAGGCCAGGTGACCTATCCGCTGATCGGCCAATTGGCGATCCTCGCCGGCCGCAGCCCCGAAACCGTGCGCAGTGAAATCACCAGCAAGCTCGCCGACGGCTTCCTGCGCAAGCCGGATGTCAACGTCATGGTGGTCGAGTTCGCTGCCCGCTCGGCCTGGGTGGTGGGAGCAGTGACCAAGCCGGGGGCCGTGCGGATGGACCCGCAGCGTCCGTCGACCGCGTCGCAAGCCCTCGGTGAGGCCGGTGGCATGACCGAGGATGCAGATCGGCTCAATGCTCGCATCCTACGCGACAATCCCGACCGGCCAGGCGGCAAGCTCTCGCTCGCCCTACCGGTCGCCCTGCTGCCCGAGAACGACGTCGTCCTGCAGCATGGCGATGTGCTGATGGTGCCGCGCCGCGACCGCGTGTTCGTCCTTGGCCAAGTGCTGCGTCCTGGCGCCGTGCCACTGCCCTCGCGCGAAGTCCTGACCGCGTCGCGGGCCGTGGCGCTGGCTGGCGGCTTCGACCGCTTCGCCCGCGAAGGCAAGGTCCACCTGCTGCGACCGGGACAGGATCCCGTGATCATCGACGTGCGAGCCGTGCTTGAAGGCGACAAGGATGCCGTCGACCCGCCACTGTCCGCAGGTGACACCATCTTCGTGCCCGAGAGCCGCTTTTGACCAGGTGGTTGTCGACCTTGCTTCTCGCAGCCTGGGCCGCAGCCGAGGACTATCGCTGGCTGCCAGCCCCCTTCAGACCTGATCCGGCGCCAGTTTCGATCGCTCCGGCCCGCGCCCTGGCGCTGGCTGATGAACCAGCCTTCGAACTGTTGCCGGGTGGCAATCTCGGCGGCGCTGACCACGCCTTTGAACTGCACCCCAAGGGCCTGCTCTCGGTCGGCTGGGATGGAAATCCCCAGGCCTCCCCAGAACCGTCGCCGGGGCTGCTCCTGCTCGGCATCGCCGGGGCCGAGGCTCGGCTCAGTGGCGGTGACCGCTGGCGGCTCGATGGCAACGGGCAGATCGATATCAGACAGTACCCTGGAGGGGAAGGTGCCAACAGCGTGGGTGGGTCGCTAGGGCTCGGCCTACTCGTCCGCGATCAAACCTGGTGGTATCGGCCGGAAGCGTCGTGGACCAGGGACAGTGAACCGCTGGCGGCCACCGCCCTGGCCGTCGAGCGCAACGACTGGAACGGGTCGTTGTCAGCAGGCCGCGAAGGACGACGTGCCGGTTGCTCGGCCAGGATCGCCGTACACGGGACCAACTACCTGGAGGATGCTGATGGTTTCATCGCCGACGACGAGGATGTCCGCTCGTTGCATGGCGACGTCGCGGCCTGGCTGGTGGCTTGGTCGCGCTCGGAAATCGGCACCCGCCTCGGCGGCGACACTCTGGTGTATCCTCATGGCGAGATCCGCACCGATGGCCGCGGGCTGCGCGGCAACTTGTGGTGGCGGCATCAGCCTGGCGATCGCTGCTGGATCACCCTGGAAGCCGGCGCCACCGCCTGGAGGTGGGATGCCGACACGGCAGACAATCCCGCCAATGATGACGCCAACCTGCTGATGCCGGTCGGAGCGCTGCGGCTGGAGTGGCGACCGGAGGAACGCAGCCGACTGATCCTGGCCTTGTCGCAGGACGTTGCACCTGGCGCGGTCTCCAACTCAGCTCGCATCGTTGCGCTTACCGGGACCGGCCGACTGCGTCTTGCCGACCGTACCGCTGCATTTTTCGCCGGACGTGTCGAGCGGCGGACCGACAGCGGGGCACCGCTTGGACAGCCCGTCGAGGTGCGCCGGAACACGGTGGTTCGCGGCGGACTTGAACACGAACTGCGCGATGGCATCGCCGGCCGTCTCATGCTTGGCTGGGACGACACCGAAGGCGAGGTCGGTGTCTCCAGCACTAGGCCAAGCATCGCGGTCGAGATGGCGGCCGCGTTCTAGTCTAGCGGTTGGCCAGTAGTGTTCGCCAGAGTCTCGTGTGGTTGTGCGGAATCGCGTCACCGACGAAGACGCGCTCGAGCCGCTGTCGACCTGCACGTCCCATAGCTCCGGCTCTGGCGGGGTTGGACAGCAGTTCGATCAGGGCAGAGGCCAAGGCGGTGGAGTCGCCTTCGGGCACCTGCAAACCGGTCTCTCCATGGTTCAGCATCTCGCCGATACCGCCGACTCGGCTGGCGACGACCGGCCGCGCCTCGGCCATCGCCTCCAGCACGACGATGCCGAACGGCTCGTACGCGGAGGGCACCGCCACGACATCGGCCGCCGCCATGCAGGCGCGCACATCACTGCGCCAGCCGGCCCAGCGGATTCGCTCCATCCTGGCCGAGCGAGCCTGCAGCGCGACACGCAACGGACCATCACCCACCAGACACAACCAGGCTTTGGGCCTGGCTCGCGTCACCGCCGGCCAGGCGTCGACCAGCGTCGCAACGCCCTTCTGTGGCGCGAGGCGCCCGGCACACACCACGAGTTCGGCGTCGTCCGGAACTTCCAATGCGCGGCGCGACACCGGCCCGACCGGCGCGGCCTCGGCCGGCAGCAGCTGGAATGGCAGATGGATGGCACGACCCGGCGCGAACAGTCGGCGTTCATTACCAAAGGAGATCATTGCCTTGGCATAGGCCATCGAAACCGTGGTCAGCCGTCCAAGGACACGCTCGGCCAAGGCGTAGAATGACAGGGTCAAGGGCGACGCCAGTTGATAGCACGCCCAGCCATGGATGACGTGCTCGATCACTGGCGTGCCGGTGCCGGGGGCGACCAGGCGGATGACCATCGCGGCGAGCGAACTGTTCGTCACCACCACGTCAAACTTGCCGCGTTCCAGCAGGCGTCGGGCCCGCGGCACGCTGGCGAGGACCCCGCGCAGACCATCGCCGCGCGTCCAGCCCATCTCGATCATCGGTAGCCCAAGGCTAGCGAAGCGTGCCTCCAGGGTCCCGCCGTGCGTTCCGCGGGCGATCACCACCTCGAACTCGTCGCGGGGAAGCCCGACCACCAAGCGCCACATGTACTCCGCCGCCCCGGCGTGCAGATGAGTGATGGCCAGGAGGACGCGCAATCGTCGTGGACGGCCGTTAGACACCGATGATTCAACCATGGCCGTCATCATACGACTTGGGCGCTGCACGGAAATCCTCTCGGCCCTGTAGTGCCAGCAGGCCCAGCAGCATGATCCACCACAGAACCGAGAGCGTGAACGACTTCATCAGCGGCAGGTCGAAGGCCAACGCCACCAGCGACGCGACGAGCCCCGCAGCTAGACCAGCCCGCCACGGTTCTGAACGTCCCGCATCGCGGTAGGCTAGGGCGATGGCTGCCACCAGCGACAGCAGTGCCAGCAGGCCGGGCAGGCCGTATTCGATGGTCAGGTACAGCGGCAGCGAGTGCGGATGCATCAGGGTGTCGCCCCAGGCGCTGCCCCGCCACACCGCGTTGTTGGCTTCACTGCCCTCCCACTGGCTGCGCGCGGCATCGTCGGCGTACCACGGCCAAACCGCCCCTGCGCCCTGCCCGCGCAGAACGATCGCCGGGGTTTCCTGGAAGGCGCCGGCGGCCGAGGCGTAGATGCGCTCGCGGAACGGATCGTCGCTCTGGGTCAGGCGCTCCTGCGGAGCCAGTGCCCACACCAGGAAGCCAAGTCCACCGGCGAGCACGACTCCAGCCATGATGGCAAGACGCCGACGGCCGCCGCCAACCCGCAGGGCGGCCAACAGGGCGAGTGCGGCGAGACCGAGCAGGCCGCCGCGCGAACCGAGCGCGATGACGGTGAACAACAATGCGACCGCCGTACCTGCCCACAGCAGCCGGCTACGGCCGACCACCCCCAACGCCCGGCCGAGGGCGTGGCCGAGCGCGGGAAGCAGTGCGAAATGGCCGACCGCCGGGCCGAACAGCGGTCCGCGCGCGCGCTGCTCGGCGTCGCGGATGAGCGAGATCTCTAGGCCGGGCGCGAGTAGTGACTTGCTGGCGTAGGCGAATCCGATGGCGGCGAGGAACAGGGCCGCGCGATCGATTACTGCCGAGATCGATGCGGCCGGACGGCCGGCGATCAGAACGTAGGCGGTCATCCAGGCCGCACCGGCGGCCAGCACGGGGACGCCGCGTCCAACCGCATCGACGACATCGCGGGTCCCGGCCCACAATGGCAACGAGAGCAGACCCCAGACGAGCGCGCCAAGGAAGCCCAGCCCGGTCAGCAGCAGTGGTCGACCGTACATGCGGATCGCCTGCCAGCGCAGCGCCAACAGCAGCACAGAGAAGCCGATCAGTCCGGCGTCGTAGGGCATGACCGGACAGCCAAGGACAAGGATCGGGATTTGGGTCCGGCCGGGCAGCAGGGCGTGCGCGCCGAGGCCGAGCCAGAACAGCCACTCGTCCCATCCGACATGGTCGTCCGATGGATTCATCGCGCTACCTCGCGCCACAACCGCTCGTAGGCGCGCACCCAGGCATCTCCGCTGTAATGGGCCGCGATGCGTTGGCGTCCGGCCGCGGCCATCGCATCGCGCCGCTCCCTATCGCCCATCACCTGGTCGAGCGCCTCGGCCAGAGCCGTCGGATCCTCGGCGGGCACCAGCAGACCGGCGGTTCCGACCGCCTCGGGGATGCCACCGACCGCTGAGGCGACCACCGGCGTGCCGACGGCCATCGCCTCCAGACAGACGATGCCGAGGGCTTCCTGGCGCGACGGCACCACCGCAATGTCGGCAGCCTGCAGCAGCAGCGGCACATCGCCGCGCCAACCCAGCAAGCGCAACGACGGGCAGGCGGCCGCGGCTATGCGGGCTCGCTCGGGGCCGTCCCCGGCAATCAGGATGAGGCAGTTTGGCCGACGTTTCGCCAGGTGTGCCGCGGCTGCAGCGAGCACATCAACACCCTTGATCGGATCGAGGCGGCCTGCGAAGGCGATCAACTCGGCCTCGGCGTCGAAGCCAAGACGTTCTCGGGCGCTTGATCGGTCGGCGGCCAGGGCGAGAGCGAAGCGGTCGAGGTCGAGGGCGTAACGGATCACCGGAGCCCGATGCGCCCTGGCCCAGCCATGCGCCAGACCATCATCGCGCACCGATTCGGACGGACAGGCCACCGCCACCGCCAGCGGAGCCAGCAGGCGGTCGGACAGATCAAGGGCAAACTGGCGCAAGCGGCCTGATGGGGTGCCGCCAGGCCAATTGTGAGCCACATGGACGCATGGCCTGTTGGCCATGACTGCGGCGAGCCGACCGACTAGGCCGGCAGGGCCAGTGTGGGTGACGATCACATCGGCTTGGCGCACGGCTCGCGCCAGGGTCACTAGGCAGCGCGGCAGCGAGGTGGCACCAGCCAATGCGGGCAGGGTCACGACGTCGGCTCCTGCCGCGGCCAACGTGGTAGCGACACCACCTGGGACCTGACGGCCCAGCGGCAGGATCGCTGCCTGGGCGATGATGCCTGGACCGCGCGCTGCGATCAGGCGACGGACGTACTCGACCGCACCGCCGGCTACGTCGATTACGACATGAAGGACGCGCAACCGCTGGTTCACCATGCTCCTCCCCACACCGCTTCCATGCGTCGAGCCACCGTGTCGACATCGTAACCTCCGACGGCCACCGCCGTGCGACTAGCCGCCGCATCGTCGGGCCCGCGAGCCAAAGCGCGCAGGATGGCCGCGGACCAGCCGGACGGCCCACTGGCGAGAGGCTGGGCCGCAACCAGCCCTGGCACGATCACGGCCTCGGCCGGCACGCCGTCGCTGATCACCACCGGCACGCCAGCGGCCTGCGCCTCGATGATGGCCAGGCCAAGACCTTCATGCAGCGATGGGTGCGCCACCACGTCGGCGGCGGCCAGTAGCGCTGGCACATCGTCACGTTGACCGAGCAGGAACAGCCGGTCGGCGACACTCAGCCTGACGGCCCGGTCGAGCAGCTGGCCGCACAATGGGCCATCGCCGGCGATGACCACCACCACATTGTCCGGCAGCAAGGGCAAGCAGTCGACCAGTAGGCTGTGGTTCTTGGTGACGTCCAGACGCCCAGCGGCGGCAATCACCTGGCGCGACGTCAAGCCCAGGGCCGCCCGGGTCGCGGCACGCGGCGCGGCGGCAGCCACCCGGGTCAGATCGATTCCGCAGGGCTGCAGGCGACGACGCGGGTCAGCTTCCCAATCGACGCCGAACAGGGTCTCGGCGGCGCGGCGGCTGACCGCCAGTCCTCGATTGGCGCAGGTGCGGACGTGCTCGCGCAGGAGATCCTCGTACGGCCGCCGCCACCAGCCCATGGCGCGCATGCGCCGCTCCTCGTCGGCGTGGCCGTGGGTGATGCGCACGGGCACTCCGGCGCGCGCCGCGGCATGCATCGCCAGACCACTCCATGGTCCGAGGTGGGCATGCACCGCGTCCATGCCCCGCGAAACGGCATGCAGGGTGTCCCAGGCCGAGACCAGGGCGGAACGGCCGAGCACCGGGACCACGCCGATGCCGCGCGCCTGCAGCCACGGGGTGCAGGCGAACGGCCCGGGAGCCCGACAGGCGATCGTCAGGCGGACCCGCTCGGGATCCAGCCGCGCCGCCAAAGCCAGCAGCCAGTTCTCGATCCCGCCCGGATCCAGCGTGCCGACGACCTGAAGTACGCGCAGGGCTGCCATTCAGGAGCTGATGCTCGTCGACGTTCGGGTCCGGTCCAGAAGCGCATGCAGCAGGCAACCCGCCCAGAGCAGACGGACGAGGTGGGCCATGGCCACGGCGAGAACTGCCCCAGCGATGCCTAACGGCGGAATGGCGACCAGGGCGACCAGGCCAGCCGCGGCGGTGGCCGCGGCGAGCATCGGGACCTGCGCCCGCCATACCCCGGCTGCCGTCAGCGCATACGACGCCGGAGCAGCGGCGAGATCGATCGCCGTGACCGCCAGCAGGCCGGCGAGGACAAGGCCGCCACCGGCGAAGCCGGCTCCGAACGCCATTCCCATGATGCGGTCGCCAAATGCCACGGCGATGGCCGCGCCGATCACAGCGCAAGTCGCGGTGCCGAGAGCGACACGCCAGCATAGTCGCCGCATGCCAGCGGCGTCCCCGACCCGATGCATCGCTGACAAGCGCAGCGAGCTGCCCGGCCCCCAGGCCTGACCGACTGCCGCCGCTGCGGCAGCCAGGCTGGCCGCAGCAGCATAGGTGCCGAGGACGGCCGATCCGGCCACCGCCTCCAGCACTAGGCGCGGCAGGCTGCCTGCCAGGGCGGCGAGGCCGAGCGCCAGACCGAGCGGAGCCAGCCGCACGAGCAACATCCCCGGAGCATGCGCGACACCAGCCGCGCCACGCAGCAGCGGTAGCTCGACCAGCAGGGCCAGCACCGATCCTGCGGCCATCCCGGCCGCGGCCGACAACGCATCGCCGCCCCGCCAAGCTCCCAGGGCCGTGCCGCCGGCGACCAGGGTCGCGCGCACCAGCTGGGCGACGGCGACGTGATCGAACCTGCCGGCGCGGGCGCGGAAGCCGAGAGCGACCTCGCCGAGGCCTTCGCTGAAACGCGCCGCCGCCACCAGTACGCAGACCGCCGCTGCGCCTGGACCATGCAGGACTCCGGCCAGGGCCGCGGCCAGCAAGGTGGCGAGACCGGTGGCGAGGCGGAGACGCAGGTGATCGCGTGGGCTGCCAGGTGAGCCGGCGAGGATCGCCGAGCGTTGCTGCAACCCCGCTACCAGATGGATCGGCAGCACTGCCGCCATCGCCCAGGCCAGCTCGCCCAGCCCGCTGGCACCGCACAGCCGAGCAACCACGGCCAGGGCCAGCCACTGTCCGAGCGCATTGGCTACAGCGCTGATCAGGCTCCAGGCAGCATCGCGGACCTGTCCGGGCATGCGCGCAGCCTAGCACGACGGCGGTAATCCGGCAGCCGTTCCGCCCGACCAGCGCTGGCGACCGTCTGTTGGACTCGCCGGTCAAACCTCTGATACTCCTCCACGTGCCAGCAGACGGTGCTCCGACCCTACCAGAGATCCTCAACCTTGCAGCCGAGCGCCGCGGGGTGGCGGCCGTCTGCGGCGCCATCGCCTTTCTGTTGGTCATGGCCTGGGGTCTGTCGGGACCATCGCTGTATCGCGCCGAAGCACGGTTGGCAATCGAACGCGGCCGGCTCGAAGTGTCCTTCGCCGCGAATCCGGCCAGCGATGGCGAAGACCTAGTCTTGATCTACACCCAGCGCGACCTGCTGCTGTCTTCAGCCGTGCTGGCCAAGGCGCTGGCCTCGGGCACCTTCGCAGGCTCGGCGGCGACCGAGATCGCTGACGATCCGGTGACCGCCCTGCGTCGCCAGTTCAGCGTTGTGGTCAATCGCGATTCGCGCGTGCTGCTGGTGCAGTTCACCGATGAGGATCCGCGACGTGCCGAACGTGGACTCTCGGCGATCATCGACGCCTTCCTCGGCGAGCAGGCCCGCCGGGCGGCAGAGCGTTCGGGGCGTGCCGTGGAATTCCTCGCCAGCCAGGTCGAGGATGCACGGGTGGCGCTGAACAAAACGCGCGACGAAGAGGAGCAGTTCCGCATTGCCAACCGGATCTTCCAGAACGACGCCGACCGCTCGTTCGCGACTCAACGTCTGACGACACTGCAGGGCAAGCTAGTGGTATCGCGCGAGCAGGTATCGGCTCTCGCCTCGTTGCTGGCCCGGCTTGATGTCGCCGCCACGGGTAATGACCCACGCACGCTCACCGCCAGCGAGGCGGTGGCGCGCAATCCGGTCGTCCTGGAGGTGCAGAAGCAACTCATCGAGATCGAGGGTCGACGCGATGCCCTGGCCAGCCGGTATCTGGACCGGCATCCGCGTCTGGTTGAGGCCGAAGGGCAGGTGACAGCGAAGCGCGAGCAGCTGCTGACCGCCGCCCGCCAGGTCGTGCGCGGACTGCATGCCGAACACGACAAGCTGTCGAGCCAGCTGATCGAACTACAAGCCCACATCGCCCGCGAGGAAACCGAACTCGAGCGTTATCAGCAGTCACTGGTCCGCCTCGAAGGGCTCAGCGAGCGCACCCGCTCGCGCCAGGCACTGTACGACCAGCTGCTCCGTCGGCTTGGCGAGGAGTCCGTCGCCAGCCGACTGGAACGCAGTGAAGCGGTGCTGGTCGATCCTCCGCGGGCTCCACCACGCCCCACCTCATGGTCGGCCATGGCGCTGATGCCGGTTGCGGTGATCGCCGCCCTGGCTGCTGCCCTTGGCGGCGCGCTGCTCTCGCATACCTTCGACCGCCACCTACGCGGCCCGGCCGGACTCGCCCGGTCGACCAAGCTGACCGTCCTCGGACGACTGACGGTTGCTGGCGGCGCCCCGCCACGCGACGCGGTCGATCCGGCCCTGGTCGGGGCACGCAACCTCCGCGACCTGCTGCTGGTGCGGCGTCCCAACCTGCCGTGCAGCGTCTGGCTCATTGCTCCGGCAAGCAGCGCCGACGCACCCGGGGCGGCTGCCCAGCTTGCCATCGCCTTCGCTGCGGCCAGCCAGCGCACCCTGCTCGTCGACGCCGACCTCCGCCATCCGTCGCTGGCCCACCGACTTGGCCTTGCGCCAGAGCGCGGCCTGACCGACCTGCTGGCCGGTGAACCGGACGTCGCCCCGGTACCGACGTCGTGGCCGAACCTCGATCTGATTGCCGCGGTACAGCCCGCAGCCAATGCCTCCGAGTTGCTGCACAGCCATTGCCTGCCTGAGTGGCTGGCACAGATCCGCTCGCACTACGACCACATTGTCATCACCGTTCCGGCGATGGATGCCGCCAGTGACGCCATGGTGGTCGCACCGTTGAGCGACCACGCGATGGTGCTGGCGTCTCCCGGCGACCCGCTGGCGCAGGTTCAGCACGCCGCAGTCTCGCTCGCGGCACTGGGAGACCGGGTCGCTGGCGCGGTCCTGGTCGAGCGGGCCGGGATCGTGTCCGCATGACTCGTCCACTCCTCATCCTGGCGTTGTTCGGCGCGAGCCGGCTCGCTGCCCTGGACGTCTATCGTACCATGGACGAGACCGGTGAGATCACCATCTATGGCACCGACGCTTCTGTGCTGTCGGTCGAGGTTCCGGGAGCTGCCGGCGAGGCAACCTATCTGGGCGCCGGCGATGCACTCGCCGGGTGGAGCAAGCCTGATCCGGTCTATGGCGGCGTCGCCTTCTACAATGCGGCAGGCAGCCTAGTCGGCCGAATGGTGCCGAACTACGGCTTGGGCTGGGATTATTTCGGCCCCGATGGAACCTATCGTGGCATGACCGTGTTGGTCTCCGGTTCGGGCTATGATGTCGATGGGCGCGGCGCGCTGCTCACCGAAGGCCTGTTCCCGGTTCCCCTCCACTGGAGCCACCTGCTTGGCAGCGCTGGTGTGTCGGGACGTTGACGTGGACGAAACGAAACCCGACGTCTCTGCCGAACCCAACCCGTTCGGCGATCAGCGCGAGACGCGTGCGCTGCCCTCGCTCAGCCAGGCACCGCCAGGCAATCTGGGCGGCACCTCCAGCTATCGTCGTGTTGCGATCGGCCGGGTCTCGCGCCAGGAAGTCGCCGAAACCGGCAGCGATGCCCGCGAGCTGCGCCATACGCTAGCCTTGGTCCTGCTGTTCGCCGACCTGAGCGCGTTGGGGCTTAGCCTGCTGCTCGGGCGCTATTGGAGCGAGGCGGGCCCCTTCGCCGGGCCGCTCGCAGCGCTGGTTCTGGTCGGGTGCCCGCTGCTGGGGCTCTGCGTCCTGGGCGGTTACCGCTGGGGTTCGGTCGCCTACGGCAACAATCTCTTCTCAATCGCCGTCGCCAGTCTCGGCGGAGCGCTAGTCGGACTGGTTGCGCACAAACTGGTTCTGGCCGCCTATGGCACGACCGGAATTGCGGTCGTCACTCCCCGATCGATGGCATGGGTGCTGGGGTTCGCGGCCTGGGCGGTGCTCACCCGCAGCATCGCCGGTAGACTGATCCGCCGCTGGGAGGCTGGCTGGGCGGTAATCGCCGTCGGCGACGAGGCTGATCGCGCCACCGTCGCCCAGACCCTCACCCGATCCCGCCTGGCCGACCATCTGGCGACCATCGATCCGACTGCCACCGATGCCGCGTACCAGCTCGATGCGTTGATCGCCAAGCGGGTGCGCTGCGTCGTGCTGCCGAGCGCTCGGACCGACATCGATGTCGCCTTGCGCCTCGCCCTGGTTCACGCCCGCCTCGCTGGGGTGCGCGTCCTGCGCCTTCCCGACCTGGTCGAGGAACTGGAAGAACGCGTGCCGATCGGCGCCGTCGATACCTGGTGGATGCTCGACATCGAACAACTGCCGGCTGCCGGCAGCGGCACGTATCTGGCAATGAAACGCGCCTTGGATCTGCTGCTTTCCGTACCGGCGCTGATCCTGCTCCTGCCAGTCATGGCGTTGACCGCCTTGGCAGTGCGCCTGACCAGCGCCGGGCCGGCGTTCTTCACCCAGACCCGCGACGGCCTGCACCGCACCGCGTTCACCATCTACAAGTTCCGTACCATGCGGGTCGATGCCGAGGCCGGCGGGGCGCGCTGGGCCAGCACCAACGACCCACGGGTAACCCCGATCGGGGCCTTCCTCCGCAAATCGCGCCTCGATGAGCTGCCGCAGTTGTGGAACGTCATCCGCGGTGACATGACCCTAGTCGGCCCACGGCCCGAGCGGCCCGAATTCAACCGCATGCTGGCGGACCGCATCCCGTGGTACGACCTCCGCCATATCACCAAGCCCGGTCTTAGCGGCTGGGCCCAGGTCCGCTATCCCTACGGAGCCAGCGTCGAGGACGCCATCGCCAAGCTGGAATTCGACGTCTACTACGTCAAGCACGCTTCGCTTGGATTCGACCTAAGAATCATCGCCCGCACCGCCGCCGTGGTCCTGGGGCTGCGCGGTCGGTGATTGCCGAACCTTTATCGCGCCGCGTACTGGTTGCCCAGACCTGGGCTTGAGGCAGCCCTCTGGATGACGACACTACGTGAGAGGTCAAACCAGATGAGCGAATCCTCAGCCGCCGCCAAGCACGTCGTCCTCGACCCCGAACGCCGCTCGCAGCAGGTCGCCCGCTTCGAGGCGATGCTGCGTGAACGCGTGGTCGGCCAGCAGGCGGCGATCGAGAGCGTGCTCGATTCGTTCTCGAAGATCCTCGCCGGCATCCGCAATCTGGAACGTCCGCTGTTGACCTTGCTCTTCCTTGGCCCCACCGGTGTC
>JBBREK010000115.1:0-13302 GCA_038203025.1 Planctomycetota bacterium | reverse complement strand
CCTTCTTCAGCGCCGCCAGCAGACCCTGCACATCCTCGCGGTTGAGCACCTGATGGGCGTTGGCGCGCAGCACCTGGGTGAGATGGGTGATGAAGACGCTGGCCGGATCGGTCACCGTCCAGCCGGCGGCCTCGGCCTCAGCGCGGCGGCCGGTATCCATCCACACTGCATCCAGGCCGAAGGCCGGCTCTTTGGTCTTCTGCCCCGGCATCGGCGCGGTCACGCCGCCGCCATCGATGGCCAGCAGGCGGTCGGCGTATAACTCATAGCGCGCCACCTCCTGGCCGTGCACCAGGATGCGGTAGGCGTTGGGCGCTAGCTGAATGTTGTCCTTGATGCGGATCGGCGGCACCAGCAACCCGCCGTCGCGCGCCAACTGACGGCGCAGCGTGGTGATGCGATCGAGCAGCTGGCCGCCGCGGTCCTTGTCGACCAGCGGGATCAGGCGATAGCCGATCTCGACGCCGAGCCGGTCGCTGGGCAGGATCTCCTCGGGCTTCTCCTCGGGCAGCGGCTGGGCGGTGGCCTCGGCCTTGGCCTCAGCCTCGGCCTGCTCGGCGGCGGCGCCGCGCAGGGTATAGGCCAGCAGCAGCATGCCGCCGCCCAGGCCAAGGAAGACGATCAGCGGCATGCCGGGGATGAAGCCGACCGCGATCAGCACCGAGCCGGTGATCGCTAGCGGCCGCGACTTGAGGAAGATCTCGCGCGCCAGGGCGGCGCCGGCGGTCTCCTCGCTGCGCGTCTTGGTGATGATCATGCCCGAGCCGATGGTGATCAGGATGCTCGGGATCTGACTGACCAGGCCGTCGCCGATGGCAAGCAGGGCGAAGGTCTTCAGCGCGGTGTGTGCATCCATGCCCATCATCGCCATGCCGATGACGAAACCGGCGGCGATGTTGACCATGGTGATGATCAGGCCGGCAATTGCGTCACCCTTGACGAACTTGCTGGCACCGTCCATGGCGCCGTAGAACTCCGCCTCCATGGCGATCTTCTCGCGCCGGGCGCGGGCGTCCTTCTCGGTGATCAGGCCGGCGTTGAGATCGGCGTCGATCGCCATCTGCTTGCCCGGCATGGCGTCGAGGACGAAGCGCGCCGCCACTTCCGAGATGCGGCCGGCGCCCTTGGTCACGACCATCAGCTGGACGATGACCAGGATGACGAACACCACCACGCCAACGACGAAGTTGCCGCCGACCACCACGTTGCCCATCGCCTCGATGACGGCACCGCCGGTGCCGGTGAGCAGGATCAGCTTGGTCGAGGCGACGTTTAGCCCCAGGCGGAACATTGTCGTCACCAGCAGCAGGCTGGGGAAGGCGTTGAACTCGAGCGGTTCCTTGACGTAGACGCAAACCAGGAAGGTCAGCAGGGCCAGGCCGATGTTCAGCCCGATCAGGGCGCTGAGGATGCCGGCCGGCAGCGGCATCAGCAGGATGGCGATGATGCCGACCAGGCCGACGGCGAAGAGCGCCTCGGTACGCTTGGCGACGCGTTCCAGCGTCGTTCCCAGCATGGTCGGTGCGACGTTGGCCATCCGTCCTCCGCGCGTCCAGGTCCCCGCCAGCGACGTCGCGGATTGCGACACCGGATGGCCCGGGATGGGCGTCTGGAGAGGTCAAGGCGCAAGGCGTGCCAACCCTGGTCTGGCGATCCGATGGGGACTGTCCGCTGGCTAGGGAAAAGCCCGCGTGCATTCCGCACAACATGCTATTTAGTCTATACTTATAGGAATTTAGTAGGGCGATACCGTCACCTGCAGCAGCACCTGCTGGGCAGCTGAACTGGTGACGCTGGCCGGGGCGGTGAGACGCAGGCCGAAGCCCTGCACAGCATCGCGCGGCAGGGCGCTGCCCAGCCGCCAAGCCGAGGTACCGAGGGCCTGCTCGAACGAGCCATCGTTGCCGCGGTCGGCCTCCAGCACGTACTGGTTCAGGCCCGGCGTGGCGGCGATGCGCCAGAGCACCGGATCGACCACCCTCAGATCGAGATGGATCCGTCCCGAGCCGGCGTTGCGCACCGCCAGGCCGGTTGGATGCGTGCGCGTCTCGGCCAGATTCATGCCCGCCACATCCCAGGTCCGCGGCAGGGCGTTGCCGCTGTCGTCCCAGACCACCGCCAGCATCGGATCTGCGCAGGTCAGGACCACGTCGTTGCCATCGCCTCCCGCGTAGTCGATCTGGAACCAGCTGCTGCCAGCGGCGATCATCTGGCCCTGCAGCAGGTTGGCGAAGATGCCGCTGACGGCGCTGGCGCCGTCGTTGTCGATGATGACGTACTGATCGCCGATGGTCGGAGCGTAGCCAAGATCAAGGCGCAGCGTGCTGTCGGCCAGATCTACCGCTCCGGTGACCGCAAGCTGGTCATGCTGGCTGCCGGCCGTGGTCCCGGCCAGCTCGAACCACAGCACGCCACCTGCACAGCCGGTCACCCCGCCCACCCCAAGCCGCCCGGGACCGGACGGGCCGGGAGCCAGCCAGCCGCCCTGATGCAGCACGACCGCACCGGCTGCGCTGCCGTTGCCCGACAGCCTGGCCGATACATCGACGCCACCGCTGCCAGTCGCCGAACCCGCGACGTTGGCCAGGGCCAGTTCACCGGCACTCACCGTGGTTGGGCCCAGGTAGGTCCCCGCCCCACCCAGGGTGAACCTGCCGAGGCCACCCTTGTCGAAGCCGGCTGTGCCGCCACCACTGATCGGGCCGTCGAGGACGGCATCGTCATCGCCGGTGGTGCGTAGCACGTTGCTGCCGGCCGCACCGAGGCTCACCGCGCCAGCCCCAGTCAGGTTGCCGACAACCTCCTCGTTCTCGTTGCAGTCGAACCCGGCACCCGCGTCGAGTTCGACCCGACTGCGATCCGGCACCACGTGCGCCGCACCGAGGCGCAGACTGCCGGCACGCACGACGGTGCGTCCGGTCCAGCGGTCGGATGCCGACCCGACCTGCAGTACGCCGGTCCCGACTTTCACCAGATCGTAGCCGGTGATTGCGCCGTCGATCGCCAGACTGCCGGCGTCGACGCCGAGGCTGGCGTCTGAGGCCATCGCGCAGGATCCGGCCCAGGTGTTGGCGCCGGCGATGGAGCGGAGCGCGCCCAGGCCGGAGCCGCCGTTGCCGTTCAAGGTGAGACTGACTACAGAGGGAATGGCGAGCGCTCCGCTGCTGCCATCGAGCCGTAGCTCGGCGCCGGCGGCGACCGTCACCGGGGCGGCGTAGTCGGAGCCAAGGGCGTTGCTGTGCTTCGCCACCAACACGCCGCTGCTTACCGTGGTGTAGCCGACGCCGTGGCCGTCACCGGTGATGACCACCGTGCCGGCGCCGGCGGCGACGATGCCCTTGTCGGAGGACCCGCCGATACCGGCGGCGATGGTGATGGTTGCGCCCGCGCCGGGGGCCAGGGTGGCGGCGTTCCAGGAGCCGGCCGCGAGGGCGATGGTTCCAGGGAAGGTGAAGTCGCTACCGGGAGGAGTGATGATGGTGCCGGTGCGGAAGCGATGGGTTCCGGCAGCGAAGGTGGCCGTGCTGTTGTCGCCGGTGAACGTGCAGCTGCTGTCCTGGATGTTGCTGATGACCCCGAAGGTGACGTTGGCCCCATCGGCTAGAGCGACGATATTGCTGCCGGTGAAGGTCAGGTTGCCACTCACGCTGGCGATGCCCAGGTTGGCCTTGGCGCTGGTGAAGGTCAGACTCCCGGCCCAGCTCCCGCCGCCCAGGGCGACGAAGGCGCCATCCACACCGGCTGCTCCGGTGCCGCTCAGGGCGAGGCTCTCGGCGCCATAGTCCAACCCCGCCGCCAGCACCAGGCTGGCCCCGCTGGCCACCGTGGTCCCGCCGGCGCTGGTGCCGAGGGCCTGACCGGCCTCTGCCCGCAGCACGCCGGCGACGACGGTGGTCGCTCCAGTCCAACCGTTCGCGACCGGCAGCACCAGGGTGCCCGATCCGGCTTTGGCCAAGGAGCGCGCCCCACCGCTTTCGCTGATCGCCTGCCGCATGGTCAACGTGCCGGCAGTCACGCCGATGGTGCTGTTGCCGGTGAGGGTCACGGGAACATCCACGGCATTGTCGCCGGAGAGGGAGAGCACCGCCCCGGCTCCGCCGTAGCCGTTTCCACCCAGGCTGAGCGGCTCGATCAGCGTCATCCCGCCGCTGAGCTGCAGCGAACCGCCGGTGGCGCTGGTGCCGGCGCTGAGGTCGCCAAGGGCATTGGCATTGGCCGGGACGAGGATCCCGTTGGTCACTGCAAAGAGCCCCGGGTAGGCCGCGTTGTCGCCAGCGATGGTCAGGGTCCCGGTGCCGCTCTTGGTCACGCTATCTGCACCATCGGCGGTGCTGGAGAAGCTGCCGCTATAGGTCGAGCTGCTGTCGTCAGCACCGATGGTCAGCGTGTTCGCGCCCCCGCTGCCGAAATGCACTAGCCCGCTACCGTTGCCTGCCAAACCGCCAATGGTCTCGCTGAACCCGCTCAGCCAGAAGCCGGCGTTGACCGTAAGCGTACCGATGTTCGGCAGGCAGTTGGCGGCGGCCAGGCGCAGGCTGCCGCTATTGATGTCCGTACCGCCACTCCACGCGTTGGCGACGCTCGCGAGCAGCAGCGCCTTGCCTGAATCAGCACCTTCCACGCTCAGTTTCATTCCGACGCCCAAGACTCCACCGTTCAGCTGCAGCGAACCGGCATCGACCGCCATGCTGGCGTCGGCCGCTAGAGTGATGCCACTCAGTACGTAACTGTTGCCGTTGACGTTGCGCAGGCAGCCGGTGTCGCCGACGCCGGTGCCACTGAGGATCAACGGCTTGACCAGTCCAGTGGAGGGTATGCCGTCCAGTTCGATGGCCGCCCCCCCGGAGACGGTGCAAGCGCTGGTGTGGCCAAGCGCGTTGATGTGGCCGATCGCACGCAGCACCCCTTGCTCGATCGCAATCGGTCCGGTGTAATTGCTGCTGTTCGCTGACAGCTGCAGCCGACCGGCACCGCGCTTGGTCAGCGCGTAGCCCGAGTTCAATCCCACAGTACCGGTGATGGCCAGCGGGCCGCCGCTATCCACCGCGATGGTGGACGCGCCAAGCAGGGTCACCGCTCCGGACCAGCTGTTGGCGCCGCCGTCGGCATGCAGCGCGCCAGCCCCGCCGACACCGGATCCGGTGATAGACAGCGGCTCGCCGACGATGGCGATGCCGCCGACCAGTTCCAGACCAGCCCCGGATGCAACGATGGTCGCTCCGGCGATGCTGCCGCAGGCGTTGGCGTTGGCGACAACCACCACGCCGGCGCCAACCTGCAGCGTCCCGCCGAAACCGTTGCTGCCGGACAGAACAATGCGGCCGATGCCGCTCTTCTCGATGCCGGCAGAGGTCGTCTGGCCAATCGCGCCGCTGACGGTCAGAGTTCCACTTCCGGCATGCACGAGCGGCAGGCTGGCGACGGTAATGGTCAGCGGCGCGCTGATCGAAGGGGCGCCAACGCCACTGACATCGAGCGCGGCCAGGGCCAGGCCGCCGCCCGAGCTGGTCAGGATGCCGCCGTCGGTGAAGCCCAGCGACTGCACGCTGCGCGCAGCCGCCAGGTCGACCGCATGGGTGGCGGCGATGATCGCCCGGTCGCGGCTACCCGGGATGCCTACCGGCGACCACATGGTCTGGTCGCCCCAGGTGCCGCTGCGCTGCGAGGTGTAGACCAGCGGCGCCCCGATCCCCTGTGGCACGATGCCGTCGGCGGTGGAGTACATCGCCGCCAAGCCATCCACCGTCGCCCAAGCCAGCGGGGTGCCGTCGGCATAGCCGTCGGCACTCTTGAGCCAGGGCGTCACTCCGCCGGCCGGAGTGCGGGTGAAGACCAAGCTCGCCCCAGAGCAGAGGATGTCGGGGGTCGAGGCCCCGCTGGCGAGCAGCCCGCAGTTGATGCCACCCACCGCGGTCATCGCCACCGTGCAACTGCCGCTGCCCAGCACCAGACGACCGATGGTCTCCTCGCGCGCGGCGCTGCCGGCGCTGATGCTGAGGCCGGCGCCATCGAGGGTGAGGGTGGCGGCGTTGGGGAGGGCGTCGACCGGGACGCTGTTGTCCCCAGCCAGTGCGAGGGTGGCGCCAGCGACGGTGATGCTGAGGCTGTCGGTGATCGCCCCGCTGTTCCCCGACAGCGCCAAGGTGCCAGCACCCATGATGGTCAGGGCCTGGTTGTTGACGATCGCGCCGGTCACGTCGAGGGTGCCCGCAGCGACCCCGATGGTGCTGGCGCCGACAAGGCTGATCGTCCCGCCCAGGGTGTTCGCTCCGGAGAGGTTCTGCAGCGCTCCGATGGCGTTGTAGCCGCTGCCGCTGAGGCTGATCGGCTCGGACACACTGATCCCGCCGGCGAACTGCAGGGTGTAGCCGCTGTTCACGGTGGTTCCCACCCCCGTCGCGCCCAGCCCGTTGGCATGACCAACCGCGAGGACGCCACCGCCGACCACGATCTCGCCCGGGTAGTCCTGGTTGTCCCCCGACAGGGTCAGCGTCCCCGTCCCGATCTTGTACAGCCGGTCGTTGGCGTCGATTTGGCCAGCCGCATTGCAGAGCAGCCCCGAGAATGTGCTGTCGTTGTTGTCCCCGCCCACGGTGAGGATGTCCGCCGCCGCATCGCTGCCCCAGGTCAGCAGACCGGCGCCCGCGAGATTGCCGATGGTTTCGGTGTTGCCGTTGAGGTCGAGCTGCGCCCCCGCGCCGATGGTCACCGTGCCAGCGTTGGCGATGCGGTCACTCGCGCCCAAGCGCAGGATGCCGCCGGTCAGGTCGGTGCCGCCGTTCCACGTATTGTTCCCGTTCAGCAGCAGCGACAAGCCAGCGCCGTTTGCAACGGTCAGCTTGGAGCCACCGCTGATCACCCCATTCTGCTGCAGCGAACCCACGGTCACAGCCACAGTGACGTCCGTGGCCAGGGTCACGTTGCCGTTGAGGGCGTTATCCCCGCCCACGCTGCGCAGGGCGCCGGTGCCACCGATGCCCGTCCCGCTCAGGTTCAGGGCCTTGGTCAGACCGCTGCCAGGAATGTTCCCCGCCAATTCCAGCGTCGCACCGTCCGCCACCGTGCAGGTCCCCGACAGGCCCAGGGCATTGACGTCCCCCACCGCCTGGATCAGGCCCTCATTGAGGCTGATGTTTCCCGTCCACAGGGGGCTCGCCCCGGTCATGCGCAGGGTGCCCGCCCCGACCTTGAGCAGATGGAGGGTGCTCTGGTTGTCATTGAGGTCGGCGCTGGTGACCAGCGTCCCCGCCACCGTATCGATCATACTCCAGTAGTTGTTGGTGCCCGCGCTGATCAGGATCGAGCCACCCACCGTGTTCGTCCCCGCGAGGTTGCGCAGCCGGGCGCCGGTACCCGAGCCGTTCGCCGCGCTGAGGGTCAGCGCCTCCGTCCCCAGGTCGATGCCCCCGACCAGCTCCAGGGTCGCCGTCGCCCCCACCAGCGTCCCCGCCGCCGTCGTTCCCAGGGCGCTGCTGTGCGCCACCCGCAGCGTGCAGGGCGAGTTCACCGTGGTCAGTCCCGAGTAGCTGTTCGCGCCCGAGAGAATCACCATCCCCGCGCCAACAGTGTTCAGCGTCCGGGATCCGCCCGATTCGCCAATCGCGTTCGATATCTCCAGGCTCCCGTCGTCGGCCCCGATCGAGCTGTTCGTGCTCAGTGTCACCGGCCCGCTCGCCACGTTCGTCCCCGACAGACTGCGCAGCACCCCGTTGCTGCCGTAGCCCAGCCCGCCCAGGCTCAGCGGCTCGGCCAGGCTGATATCCCCACTCAGCACCAGGCTCCCGCCGCTGGCGCTGGTCCCCACCGCCAGCGTCCCCAGGGCGTTCACGTGCCCCGCCTGCAACAGCCCGTTGGTCACGCTGATCTCGCCCGCATAGGTCTGGTTATCGCCCGACAGGGTCTGAGTGCCGGTACCGGTCTTCACCAGCACGTCGTCGATGTCCGACTGGCCAGCCAGGATGGTCAGCTGCCCGGTGAAGTCCGTAGACACGTTGTTCAGGCCGATGGTCAGGGTGTTCGGCGTCCCCGTCCCCCAGCGCACGCTGCCCAGGCCAGCCAGCCCTGCCAGACCCTCGTTGAAGCCTGCCAGGTCGAACACTGCTCCCGCCGCCAGGGTCACGAGGTTGACAGATCCGTCATTGATCCGGTCGCTGGCCCCCAGGCGCAGGATCCCGCTCAGGACCTCGATGCCCTGGTTCGCCGTGTTGTTCCCGCCCAGCACCAGCGGCACATCGACGGCGTTCGCCACCGTCAGCGGATAACCGCCCGAGATGACCCCGTTCACCGTCAGCGCACCAGCGTCCACCGCCACCGTCGTCCCCGCTGCCAATGCCACGTTGCCGGTCTGCACATTGACGCCGTCCGTGCTGCGCAGAGCACCCAGGCCGCCGACCCCCGTGCCGCGCAGATTCAGCGCCTTGGTCAGGCCAGCGATGGTGCCGCCCAACTCCAGCGTGGCGCCATCCGAGACCGTGCAGGTGCTCGACGGACCCAGGGCCGAGGCCGAGCCTTCCACTCGCAGCACGCCCTCCGTCACGTTCACAGCCGAAGTGCTGGTGCTGCTGCTGCTGCCGCTGCGGGTGAAGGTGCCTGCGCCCGTCTTCGTCAAGGTCTGATTGCCCCCTAAAGCGCCGCTGCTGAGCAGCGTGCCAGCCTCCACCGCAATGGTCGTCCCGCCCGCAAGCGTCACGGCGCCGCCAATGACATTTGCACCCGACACGCTGCGCAGAGCACCACGGCCGCCGACGCCGACACCATTCAGATTCAGCGCTTCGAGACCCAGATCCCGGCCGCCGTCCAGGAGCAGCGTCGCCCCGCTCGACACCGTAGTCCCGGCGCTGTCCAAACCCAGCGCACTGGCGCTGGCCGGGATCAGCGTCCCGGAACTCACCGTGATCAGGCCCGGATAGTTGCTGTTATCCCCCGACAACGTCAGTGTGCCCACTCCCGTCGTGGTGAAACGGTCGCTCGCGTCCGCCTGCCCCGCGACGGCGCAGAGCCGGCCCGAGAACTCGCTATCCAACCCGTCGCCGCCCACCGTCAGCGTATCCGCCGCCCCGTCGAGCGGCGGCGTCTGGTCCCAGATCACATCGCCAGCCCCCGCCAAGCCACCGATAGTATCACCGTTCCCGTTCAGATCGAACACCGCCCCCGCCGAAATGCTCAGGGTCCCCGTCGTCGGCATCCGGTTGCTGCTCGCCAGGCGCAGGATGCCCGACACCACATCCGTGCCCCCGTCCCAGCTCCCGGTGTTGTTCAACAGCAACGGCAAACCCGCCCCGTTTGCCACCGTCAGCTTCGACCCCGTCCCGCCTACCGTCCCATTCAGTTGCAGCGAATCCGCGCCCACTGCCAGCGTCGCGTCCGCCGCCAGCGTGATCACACCCGCCGCATTGATCCCATTCACGCTGCGCAGCGCGCCCAAACCGCCAACGCCTGCACCGCTGAGGACCAGGGGTTTCACCAAACCATTCACCGTGTCGATCTCCAGCGCCGCACCGTCGGCCACCGTGCAGGTCGCCGCGCTCGTCCCCAACGCGTTGGTCGAGGTCTTCGCCCGCAGCACCCCGGCGTTGACCGCGACTGCACCCGTCCAGCTGCTGCTATTCCCCGAAAGCTCCAGGCTCCCTGTCCCCACCTTGGTCAGGGTCCAGACCGTGGTCTGGCCCACCGTGCCGCTGCAGGCCAGGCTGGCGCCGGCTTCGACCCCGATGCTGGCGTCGGCGCCCAAGCTGATGACGCCCGCGGAGCTGTTGGCTCCTGACATCACGCGCAAGGCCCCACTGCCACCCACCCCGTGGCCGTACAGAGAGAGAGTCTCGGTGCTGATGTCGAGACCACCTATCAGCTCCATGGCCGCCCCCGCCGACACCGTCACCCCGCCGGCGGCGGTACCCAGGGCGCTGGTGTTCGCAGCCTGCAGCACACCCGCCTGCACCCCGATCGCCCCGGTGAAGGCGTTGGCCCCCGAGAGCAGCAGGGTGCCCGCACCCGTCTTGCCCAGGCTGCCGGCCCCAGCCGGAATGTCGCCGCTGAGGGTCAGGGTGCCGCTGCTCTGCTGGTCGACCGCCAGGTTGCCGACGATGGTGATGGGGGAGCTGATGACGGGGCTGCCGACCCCGCTCGCCGCCAGGCTGCCCGGGCTGAGGGCGAAGGCGCCGCTGATGCTGCCACCGCCGGGGAAGGCGATGGAGAGCGCCTCCTGGGGGGCGCCCAGGGTGACAGCATCGTTGCCGGCGATGATTACCTGGTCATCGGCATCGGGGACGCCGTCGCCGTCGGGGCCGACCTGGCTCCAGGTCGCGGGGGTGGCCCAGTCGCCGCCGCCGGTACCGTTGGAGGTGAAGACCGCACCCGTCGCCACCAGCGGTACGACGCCATCAGCGCTACTGTACATCGCCGCCGCCCCGTCGCAGCGGGCCCAAGACAGCGGGGTCAGGTTAGCGATCCCGTTGCTGCTCTTGAGCGTCACCGTGGTGCCGGAGGGATTGCGGATGAAGAGCAGAGAGGCCCCGCCGATATCGTCGATCCCCGGATTGCCGGTATCGGCGAGCAGCGCGGCGCCAGTTCCCGCCGCACCCTCATCCATGGCGACGGTGCAGCTGCCGCTCGCGAGACTCAAGGTGCCGATGGTCTCGCTGCGCAGGGTGGCGCCGCTGACGGGGCCGGTGAGCGACAGGGTACCGCCATCCAGAGTCAGTACGCCGGTATCCTTGAGCCGGTCGACATTGGCGCTGCCGCTACCATCGATGCTGAGGGTCGCCCCGGCGGCGACGCCGACGGCGGAGCTGGTGGCGATGCTGCCGCTGTCGCCCATCAGGTTGAGGGTGCCCGCCGAGACCGTGGTGGTGCCGGCATAGGTGTTGACCCCCGCCAAGCTGAGGATGCCAGATCCGATCTTGGTCAATGTACGGGTACCGCCCGACTGGCTGATCACCCCTGCCGTAGTCAGCGTCCCAGCATCTACCCCTATCACGCCGTTGCCGGTCAGGCTCAGGTCCCCACTGGCGCTGTTGACCCCAGCGAGACTGCGCAGTGCGCCCATCCCGCCGAAGCCGACGCCAGTGAGGCTGATCGGCTCCGCGAGGCTGATGCCTCCGACCAGCTGCAGACTGTAGCCGTTGCTCACCGTGGTCCCCACTGCCGGGTCGCCGAGGGCGTCGTCATGCGCCGCCGAAAGGATGCCGCCGCTTACGGTGATCAGGCCCGGATACGCGCTGTTGTCGCCCGCGAGGGTCAGGGTGCCGGTGCCGGCCTTGACCAAGCTGTCGGTCACATCGGCCTGGCCGGCGACATCGCAGAGCTGCCCCGAGAAGACCGTGTCATTGCCGTCACCCACGGTGAAAATGTCGGCCCCCGCATCGGAACCCCAGGTCACCAGGCCGTCCCCGGCGAGGTTGCCGATCTGCTCCTTGAAGCCGTTGAGATCGAACTGGGCCCCGGCGGCGATGGTCAGCGTGCCGGTGTTGGAGATGCGGTCGTTCGCCGCCAGGCGCAGGATGCCACCGGTGATGCTGGTGCCCCCCGACCAGGAGTTGCTGTTGTTGAGTATCAGCGGAACCCCGGCTCCATTAGCCACGGTCAGCAGATAGCTGCCGCTTACCACGCCGTTCAATTGCAGGGATCCGGCATCCACCGCCACCGTCGCATCAGCCCCCAGGGTGATGGCCCCGTTCTGGTAATTAGTCCCGCTGGTGCTGCGCAGGGCGCCGGTGCCACCGATGCCGCTGCCACTCAGGTTCAGGGTCTTCTTCAGGCCGGTCGAGGGGATGTCCCCCTCCAGCTCCAGGGCTGCGCCGTCCGATACCGTGCAGGTACCGGAGGTGCCCAGGGCGTTGATGCTGCCCACCGCCTGAATGACGCCTTCCATGTTGCTGATGTTGCCGGTCCAGGTCCCGCTCACCCCCTCCATACGCAGGGTGCCGGTGCCGCTCTTATAGATATGCACCGTGCTGCCGCCGTCGTCCACCACCCCGGTGGTGGTCAACGTCCCGGCTACCGTCTCGATGCCCACGTATGTGCCGTTGGTCAGC
This sequence comes from Planctomycetota bacterium, assembly GCA_038203025.1. GTDB lineage: Bacteria > Planctomycetota > UBA11346 > UBA11346 > UBA11346 > UBA11346. The sequence goes on along the minus strand of JBBREK010000115.1, from coordinate 1,270 downwards.
AGGGTGATCGCCCCGCCCACGGTGTTGGCGCCGGCCAGGTTGCGCAGCTGCACCCCCGTCCCCGCATTCACCCCGTACAGGCTCAGGTCCTCGGTGCCGAGGTTGATGCCGCCGATCAGTTCGAGGGTCGCAGTCGAGCCCACCAGGGTTCCCGCCGCCGACATTCCCAACGCGCTGCTGTTCGTCACCCGCAGCGTGCTCGGCGAGTTTACCGTCGTCAGGCCCGTGTAGCTGTTCGCGCCCGACAGGATCACCCGCCCCAGCCCAACGGTGTTCAGGGTCCGGGCGCCGCCCGATTCCCCGATCGCTCCCGAGACCTCGACGCTGTCCGCATCCACCCCGATGGAGCTGTTCGCGCTCAGCGTCACCAGGCCCGTGACCACATTCGTCCCCGCGATGCTGTAGAGGGCACCCTTGGAGCTGTAGCCGGTCCCGCCCAGAGCCAGCGGTTCCGCCAGGGTCAGGTCGCCGCTCAGACCCAGGCTGCCTGTGGTCGCGCTGGTCCCCACCGCTGTCGTTCCCAGGGCATTGGCGTGCGCCGCGAGCAGGACCCCGTTGGTCACACTGATGAGCCCCAGATAGGTGGCGTTGTCGCCCGAGAGGGTCAGCGTCCCGCTGCCGGTCTTCACCAGCACATCGGTCGCATCGGCCTGGCCCGCCAGGGTGGTGAGCTGGCCGGTGAAGTCGGCAGACGCGTTGTTCAGACCGATGGTCAGGGTGTTCGGCGTCCCCGTCCCCCAGGTCACGCTGCCTAGGCCGGCCAGGCCCGCCAAGCCCTCGTCGAAGCCGGCGAGGTCGAACACCGCCCCGGCGTCAATGGTGAGGATGCTGGTCGCGGTGTCCGCGATGCGGTTGCTCGCCGCCAGGCGCAGGATGCCGCTCTCCACCGCGGTGCCCAGACTCCACGTATTGTTGCCGCCCAGCAGCAGCGGCAGCATGGCGCCGTTCGCCACCGTCAGCTTGTAGGCGCCCGAGATCACCCCGTTCACCGTCAGCGAACCGACGCTCACCGTCACCCGGCTATCTGCGGCCAGGGTGACGTTACCGCTCTGGATGTTGTCCCCGCCTACGCTGCGCAGGACACCGGTGCCGCCGATGCCGGTGCCACGCAGGTTCAGGGCCTTGGCCAGGCCGGCGATCCCGCCAGCCAGCTCCAGCGCCGCGCCGTCCGCCACCGTGCAGGTCCCCGAGACGCCCAGCGCGGTGCTCGCACCCTGCGCCCGCAGCAGCCCCTCGCTCAGCGTCACCCCTGAGGTGCTGCTGCTGCCGC
>JBBREK010000114.1:0-13306 GCA_038203025.1 Planctomycetota bacterium | reverse complement strand
GATCGTGCCGCGTTCGAAAAGCGTCCCACACGCCAGAGGATGACGTGGTCACACCTTGCCTGATCGGCGCCACATCCACTTCTCCAAGCTGATGGCGGGAAGAATGACCGCAGCTGCAAGCACCACCCGCAACCAGGCCTGGCCATCCAACGCGGTGGTGCCGAAGAGGGTCTGCATGAACGGCAGGTAGATGAAGCCAGTCTGCAGCACCAACTGCACGCCGATGCCCAGCCAAATGACGGGATTGCTGAACCAACCCAAGGCTCCCATGCCGTTGGTGAGCGATCGGCAGTGCAGCAGGTAAAAGATCTGGAACAGGATCACGGAGGTGACGGCGATCGACTGGGCTTCGGCCAGGGCCGCTGTGTGGGCCGCGGCGGTAACGCTCCCGCTGATGGCGCCGATCGCGCGATGATATTCCCACAGAAAGAGCAGGCAGGCCGCCACGGCCATAAGAATGGCCACGGCCACCGTCCGGATACCGACGAAAAAAGAGAAGATCGGCGCATCGCGCCGTCGCGGTTTCCGCTTCATCGCTCCACGGTCGAGCACCTCAAAGGCGATCGGGATCGAAAGGGTCACACTGGCGATCAGGTTGACCCAGAGAATCTGGGTTGGCGACATCGGCAGCAGTAGTTCGCGCCCGAGACCCTCCACATCCACAGTCGGGAAGAAAAACATTCCGCCTGCCAGGATCAGGGCCAGACCGAGATTGGTGGGCAGGATGAAGGCCAGGGCCTTGATCAGGTTGTCATAAACCCGCCGTCCCTCCTCCACGGCGGCGGCGATGGAGGCGAAGTTGTCGTCGGCCAGGACGATCTTCGCCGCATCCTTGGAGACTTCCGTGCCGGTGATGCCCATGGCGATGCCGATGTCAGCCCGTTTCAGGGCCGGAGCATCGTTCACCCCGTCCCCGGTCATGGCGACGACATGGCCATCCGCCTGCAGGGCGGACACCAGGCGTAGCTTGTGCTCGGGCGCCACGCGGGCGAAGACATTGCAACGCTGGGTGGCGAGTCGGAGTTCGTCGTCGGTCAGCTTGTCCAGTTGGGTGCCGCTCATCGCCTGAGCAGCGTCATCCACGATGCCCAGCTGGCGACCAATCGCCGAGGCGGTGAGGTGGTGATCGCCGGTGATCATCTTGACCACGATGCCGGCACGATGGCAGGTGGCGATGGCAGTGATCGCCTCCTGACGGGGTGGGTCGATCATCCCGATCAGCCCCAGCAGGACGCAGTCCGACGCGACCCAGGCAGGATCGATCGTTTCTGAATCCGATTGGCGCTCGACCACCCGGCTGGCGACCGCCAGGACGCGCATGCCCTGGGAGGCGAATAGCTCTTGGGATTCCTGGGCACGTTGCGCCAGTTGGGCAGGCGTGGCGCACCGGGCCATGATCACCTCCGGCGCCCCCTTGAGGATGACGATGGTCCTGCCCCCACCGTGATGCAGCGTCGTCATGAACTTGGTATCAGACTCGAAAGGGATCACCGCCAGGCGCGGCCGGGCATTCCGCAGGTCGTGTTCGTCGAAGCCGAGCTTCCGTCCGGCGACGACCATGGCCCCTTCTGTCGGATCGCCGGTGATGCGCCATTGCCCGTCCACCTGCGACAGGGTGGCATCGTTGCACAGCACGCTCGCCTCGATCAGGTCCTGGACCCCGGCGGGCACATCGGCGAGCGTTCGATCATCGCTGCTGAGCGACCCGGTCGGCTCGTAACCGACGCCGGACAGGAGATAGGTCGATTCCGCGATCCACAGTCCCTGTACGGTCATCTCGTTTCGGGTCAGGGTCCCCGTCTTGTCCGAGCAGATGACGGTGGTCGATCCCAGCGTCTCCACGGCCGGAAGATGTCTGACGATGGCGTGACGCGCCGCCATCCGACGCACGCCGATGGCCAGGGCGATGGTGATGATGGCCGGCAGCCCCTCGGGAATCGCCGCCACGGCGAGAGTGAGGCCGGTCATCAGCGACTCGCCCAGCTTGGCGCCCTTGACCAGGTAGCCGTAGCCGGCGATGGCGAACGATATGACCACGACCGAAATGGTGATCCAGGTGCTGACCACGCTCAGTTGGCGCGTCAGAGGCGTTTCGGTTACGCCCGCCTGAGCGAGCATCCGGTTGATGCGACCGAGTTCGGTGCGATCCCCAGTCTCCACGACCACACCCGTGGCGGTGCCGCGGGTCACCAAAGTGCCACCAAAGGCCATGCAGATCCGGTCGCCGATGACGACCTCGGCAGCCACCGGGGCGTTCCGCTTGATCACCGGCACGGACTCCCCAGTCAGGGCCGCTTCCTCGACCTGCAGGTTGGTGATGGCCAACAGTCGGAGATCCGCCGGGACCTTGTCGCCGCTCTGCAACAGGACCACATCGCCGGGTACCAATGCCGGCGCTGGCACGGTGGTCAGGGTGCCATCACGCAACACGTTTGCGTTGAGCGGGACCATTGCTGAGAGGGCCCTGATCGCCGTGCCGGCCCGATGTTCCTGGACGAATCCGATGATGGCGTTGATCACCACGGCGCCGAAGACGACCAGGGCGTCGGTCGGTTTGCTGAGCATCACCGCCAGCACGCCGGCTGAGACCAGCACCCAGGAGATGGGGTTGTTGATCTGACGCCAGAGGATGACGAGCGGGCCATCGCCACTGACCTCGGTCAGGCGGTTCGGACCGAAGCTGCCCAAGCGGACTGCGGATTCGGAGGTCGACAGGCCTTTCTCGGTGGATTCCACAGCCGAGAGCGCCTTGGGTGCGGTGAGCGTGTGCCAGGGAGCAGTGATTGGCATGGCGGTCTGTGTTTCTCGGTAGTTCGTGAGGAGGTTGCAGTGGCTTGGGCGTGTCTGGTCTTCGTCATGCCCGCAGATGGTCGAATACGATCTTGATGCCGATGCCGATGAGGGTCAGGCCACCAACGATCTCGGCGCGGGTCGCCCAACGAGATCCAAGTCGGCTGCCCAACCTCACGGCTGGTATGCAGAGGACGGTCGTCGTCACGCCGATGATCAAGATGCTGAGCGCCACCGGCAGTCCGATGAACGCGATCGACAGGCCGGCGGCTGCCGCGTCGATAGAGGTCGCGATCGACAGGACGAGTAGACGACCCCAGGCGAATGGATCACCCGGTTGCCGATCGTCAGCTCCCGACCAGGACTCCCACAGCATTTTGCCGCCGATGGCGGTCAGCAGGCCGAAGGCCAGCCAGTGGTCCCAGGCTGAGATGTAGGCCAGCACGGCGGCGCCGCCCAGCCATCCCAGCACGGGCATCAGCGCCTGGAAGAAGCCGAAGGCCAACGGCATGCGCATCGCCCGCCAGAAACGCTCCTCAGGCCGGGACATGCCGGCACAGATGGAAACGGCTACCGCGTCCATACTGAGACCGACTGCAAGCAGGATGACTGTGAGCATGGAGAGGGCGCATCCTGAGGCCGGACGACATGATCTTTGGGCAAACGCCACTCCCCAGCCTGGAGGAACGGCAGTTGCGCCAAAGGTCTCGTCAAGCTCTCGCTGAGCGCACCACGGCCGAAGCCAGGTATGTTGGTGCGCTCCCCACACAGCGTGGGCGACTACTCCCCAATGACGGGAGAAACCATAGGGCGACTTCCCACATGGCAAGGCAGTCAACGCCACTGCACGATTGCTGGTCATGCAGGTCAGTAGCCGTTCGGGTCCGAGTCGCGGATCAGGCGAACGAAAAAGGGGGTTTGATCGGTCCACAGGTTGACCGGTAGCGGCACTTCCTTACTTTAATATTTCGTGAAACGAAGCGCTCGATCTGCAATTGAATCCAGAGTCTGCCAGGTCGCCGCGTTCGACCCCAAGATGGTGGCTCAGGCCCGGCGTCACTTGCCGCAGCCCGAGGATCTCCATCAGGTAGCCGAACACTTCAGTGCGCTTGGCAATCCAGCTCGCCTGGCCCTCCTACTGGCGCTTGATGGCCGGGAGCTGTGCGTCTGCGACTGCGCTCAGGTGCTGGGCTGTTCGGTTTCGGGTGTTTCTCAGCACCTCAAGGAGTTGCGGCGACTGGGAGCCATCACCTTCCGCAACGCCGGCAAGCTGGCCTACTACCGCATCGCCGACCAACGCTGGATTGACTTGGCGCACGAAGCTCTGGCCATGTTGGATGGCAAGACGTCCCGGAAGGCCAGCGCGTGAGATTGGGCCGGACCATGACCTGGGCGGTGATTGCCGTGGCGATGCTGGTCCATCTAGCGGCTGGAATCGCCGGACCGGACGCACGGCTCTGCCTCTGCGACGCGAGTGTCAGCATCGAACAGCAGGATGTGACTTGCTGCGACGGTGTGGCCGAGGATCCGACTGAACCAACGGGTGGCTGTGCCCATTGCCACCTCATTCCGCTACCGGATTCAACCGCTGCCCCCGTCAGCCTGACTCCCAACCAGCCACCGGCTGTGGCGTTATCATCGGCGTCGATCCATATTGCTGTCATATTGTGGCCGGCCACGCCATCAGCGCGGTTGATCCGGTCCCGGCCACAACCGCCGGATCCCTGGCCGCGGCTGGTACGATCCGTAATCCTGACCTGTTGAGGGTCCGTACGACCTGGGCGCCATTGGCGTCCTGGGTGGTCGTCCCCGGGTCGGCATCCACCGACCGCAACCAGGTGTCGAGGTCAGGGATCCTATGTCTGCCATCGTCCGTTTCGTGGGCCGTCACGCCCCGGCCGTGCTCTCGTTCGCCGCCTTGGCTGGCCTCTTCTGGTGGGGTCACCACACCGGATGGCGGTTGGCGAAGCCCACGGCGGCGACGCCCCACAGCGCGACGGAGCAGTGGTGTACTGAACACCATGTCCCTGAAGCCGCCTGCATGCTGTGCAAGAAGGCCCTTGGCTCAGCCCAGGCAGCCCAGGAGCCGGAGCACCATCGCACTGCTGGCGAAGAGGTCCGTTTTGCCCAGGTGGCCTCGTCGGAAGCTTTGCTGAAGGCCGACATCCGGGTCGAGCCGGTAACCATCGCCAGCCTTGCCCCACGTCTCCGGGTGGCTGGTGAGACCATCTATCCGCCCACCGCGGTGGTCCGCCTCGGCAGTCACAGCGACGGCGTGGTACGCGAGGTGCTCGTCCAGGTCGGCGAGGCGGTTCCTGCTGGCACGGTGGTGGCGATCGTGGATGCGACCGAGGTCGGCCGTGCCAAGTCGGCGTTGATGCAGGCCATCACAGCCCACGAACTGGCCCAGAGTCAGGCCCAGCGCGCCCGGGTCACCGCAGCCGCCGGGGTACGCAGCGCTGCCGAACTGGAGGATGTCGAAGCCAGGCTGCGCACGGCCGAGGTGTCCGTGTACGACGCGGAACAGGCCTTGCGCAATCTTGGGTTCCTGGTGGAGGCCAAGGCCCTGACTGGTCTCGATGCGGCGACCCTGGCCGTCCGCTTGCGCCGTCTCGGCCTGCCCGAGTCGGTGCAGGATGATGGCTCTGCCAACCTGGTGCCGGTGCAGGCCCGGCAGGGGGGTGTCGTCACCGAGATCCGGGCCATCGCTGGCGAGGCGGTCGAGGCCCATACGGCGATCGTGGTCGTCGCTGATGCGAGTACCCTCTGGCTGTCGCTACCGGTGCCGCCGGATCGTGCGCAGCGCATCGCCGCCGGCCAAGCGGTGACCTTCCAGCCCACCACCGGGGCGGCGGTGACCGGGACGGTGGTCGTGGTCGGTCAGGCGGCTGATCCACTGACCCGCCTGGTGCCAGTATTCGCCCGCCTCGCCAATGCCGATCAGCTGCTGCGCGTGGGATTGTTCGGCACCGCCGTGATCACCACGGGGGCCGAGGCCACCGGGGTGACGGTGCCCACCAGCGCGATCCAATTCGATGGTGAGCAGGCCTATGTCTTCGTCCGGCGCAGCGAGACGATCTTCCGCAGTCTGCCGGTGCGCCTCCTGGCCCGCGATGGCGGGGCGGTGGCGGTCGATCGGCTGGCGGCTGGCGATGAGGTCGCCGTCAGCGGCACCGGCATCCTGTTCTCCGTGACCTTCCCCGAGCGCATGGGCGCCGGCTGCACGGACGATTGAGCCATGCTCAACGCCATCATCGATTGGTCGCTTCGACATCGCCTGGCGGTGGTCGGCCTCACCCTGGCGGCGGTCTTCGCCGGTATCCTGGCGCTGCGCCAGCTCGACATCGACGCCTTCCCCGACACCACGCCGGTGCAGGTGCAGGTCAACACCGTTGCGCCCGCCCTGGGACCCGAGGAGATCGAACGCCAGATCACCAGCCAGGTTGAACAGGCCATCGGCGGTCTGCCGAAGGTCGCCGGGGTGCGTTCGATCAGCAAGTTTGGCCTGTCCCAGGTCGTCGTCGTCTTCGCCGATGGCACTGACATTTGGTTCGCCCGCCAACTGATCACCGAGCGTCTGGGCACCGTCGAGCTGCCGTCTGGCATCGCGCGGCCCGAACTGGGGCCGGTCGCCACCGGCCTGGGCGAGGTCTTCCATTACACCGTACGCAGCCGTAGTGGCGATCTGACCAGCGCCCGCACCGTCCAGGATTGGGTGATTAAGCCGGCTCTGCGCTCGGTCCCAGGCGTGGCCGAGGTCAATTCCTGGGGCGGTTATGAAAAGCAGTACGAGATCCGCCTCGACCCTGATCGGCTGGTCGCCCGTGGCCTCACTCTGGACGCCGTGCTGGAGCGGGTCCGCGCCGGCAACGTCAACGTCGGTGGTGGCGTGGTGCAACACGGTGCTTCCACCCTGGTGGTGCAGGGTCAGGGTCGGGTCGCCAGCGCGGGCGAGATAGGCGCTCTGGCGGTGGCTGCAGTGGATGGCGTGGCCGTCCGCCTGCGCGATGTCGCCGAGATCGGCATCGGCCATGAGATCCGGCGCGGTGCGGTGACCGCTGATGGCCAGGGCGAGGTGGTGCTCGGCCTTGGCTTCCTCCTCATGGGGGAGAACTCGCATGTGGTGACCAGCCGGCTCAAGGCCAAGCTGGACGAACTACGGCCGTTCCTCCCGTCCGATATCGAGGTGGCGGTAGTCTATGACCGCACCGAACTGGTCGACCACGTCATCGACACGGTGCGCAGCAATCTCTTTGAGGGCGGCCTCCTGGTTATCGCCATCCTCTTCCTCTTCCTCGGCAACCTGCGCGCCGGTCTCATCGTCGCCCTGGCCATTCCGTTATCGATGATGGTCGCCTTCGACGGTATGCTGCGCTTCGGCATCAGCGCCAGCCTGCTGTCACTGGGAGCCCTCGACTTCGGTCTGGTCGTCGATTCCTCGGTGATCATGGTCGAGAATGCCGTGCGGCGGCTCAACGATCCGCGCGAACGCCATCGTTCAGCACTGGCGGTGGTGCGTGACGCCGCCATCGAGGTGCGCAAACCGACCATGTTCGGCGAGTTGATCATCATCATGGTCTACCTGCCCATCCTCACCCTCGAAGGGGTCGAAGGGAAGTTGTTCACGCCGATGGCGCTTACCGTCGTCTTCGCCCTGGTCGGCTCGATGGTGCTGTCCCTGACCCTGATGCCGGTCTTGGCAAGCTGGCTCCTCGCACGCAGCCCGCACGTCGAACGGGATCCGTGGCCGGTGCGGCTGGCGGCCTGGGTCTACGCACCCTGCCTGCAACTGGCCCTGCGTCATCGCTTGGCCGTGATCTGCCTCGCCGGCGCCAGCGTCCTCGTGGCGGTGGTGCTGTTCCGCGGCCTCGGCGCCGAGTTCATCCCACGCCTGTCCGAAGGTGGCCTCGTCGCCAACACCATCCGCATGCCGGGGATGAGCCTGGAGGCGTCGACCGCCCTCAACACCCGCATCGAACGGCAGTTGCTGACCGCGTTCCCGGACGAGATCCGCCACGTCTGGACCCGTTTAGGCACCGCCGAGGTGGCCACCGACCCCATGGGCATTGAACTGGGCGATGTCTTCATCTCGCTCAAACCGCGGGGCCAATGGACCAAGGCGCACACCCAGACTGAACTGGCGGATCGCATCGCTCTCCAATTGCGCGATATCCCGGGGCAGAGCGTGGCCATGACTCAGCCGATCGAGATGCGCATCAACGAGATGGTCAGTGGCGCCCGCGCCGATGTCGCGATCAAGCTGTTCGGTGATGACATGGACCTGCTGCGCGAGAAGGCTGCGGAGATCGAGATGTCGCTCTATGGGGTCGATGGTTCCGAGGACATCAGCGTTGAGCAGACCACCGGCCAACCGGCGTTGCGTATCCGGCCTGACACCGAGGCGCTGGCCCGCTATGGCATCCCCACCGGTGCGGTCATGCAACTGGTCGAATCGATCGGCGGCATCCATCTGGGCGAGGTGGTGGAGGGGCAACTCCGCTTCCCCCTCGTCGCCCGCCTGCCTGCGGCCCTCCGCGATGATCCCGATCGCTTGGCCGACCTGCCGCTGCTTGCGGCCGGCGGCCAACGCCTGCCACTGCGTTCGGTCGCCCGGATCGAGACCACCCAGGAGCCGCTCACCATCACCCGCGAATGGGGCCAGCGCCGGATCGTCATCCAGTGCAACGTCAAGGGCCGGGATGTGGCCTCGTTTGTCGCTGCGGCTCAGGCCGCCATCGCCACGGAGGTGACGCTGCCGCCGGGACGCTGGCGCATCGAGTGGGGCGGCCAGTTCGAAAACCTGGAGCGTGCCCGCGCGCGTCTGGCCGTGGTCGTGCCGATCGCCCTGCTGTCCATTTTCCTGCTGCTGCGCTGGTCGCTGGGCTCGGCCATGCTGGCGGCCCTGGTCTACACCGCGGTGCCGGTCGCTGCCGTGGGTGGCGTTGCCGGTCTCTGGCTGCGCGGCATGCCCTTCTCGATCTCGGCGGCGGTCGGTTTCATCGCCCTGGCTGGCGTGGCCGTGCTGAATGGCCTGGTGATGGTTACCTTCATCCGCCAACTCCGCCGGCAGGGCCTGGCGCTTCCCGAGGCCATCGTCCAGGGTTCGCTTATTCGTCTGCGACCGGTGCTGATGACCGCCCTGGTCGCTGCCCTCGGCTTCGTGCCGATGGCCCTGGCCACCGGCATGGGGGCGGAGGTGCAACGCCCGCTCGCCACGGTCGTCATCGCCGGCATTGTCTCATCGACGCTGCTTACCCTCTTTCTCATCCCGGTGCTCTACGGCTGGTTCGAGCCCAAGACCCTGGATGACACCGATCCTGTCGGCACCCCGTCGACTGAACCCGGGCAACCGCCCGCATCCCAGGAGAACGCATGATCCGCCACCTAACACTGTGTGCCCTGCTGCTGGCCGGAGCCAGCGCCCTCGTCGCCGAGGAAACCCCCGTCGTCCCGGCCGCAACGCCCAAGATCGAGCGTCTGCAGACCGACCAGTGGTGCTGGACCCACGACCTGCCCAAGGAGGTGTGCACCACCTGCAACCGAAAGCTCATCCCGGCGCTGAAGAAGGCCAAGGACTGGTGTGGTGAGCACGCGGTTGCTGAATCCGTGTGCCTGAAATGCGACCCCAAGGCCAAGGAGCGTCTCGACGCCCTGCGCCCGGCCGAGAAGCCCACGGACGCCAAATAGCCGACCGGCCCAGGCTCACCAGGCCAGCGGACGTATCACAGGTCCCCGTTATCGCACCATCCGCCAGCACCGATGCGGCACCGTGCCGGTGAAGTCGATGTCGATGGTCTCGGCGGTGACGTCGGTGATCGAGGTGAACGGCGGCGGCTTGGCGGTCAGGGTGAACTTCACCTTGTTGGTCGAGAACCACAGCGAGCCACCGGGACGCAACAGGCTCCACAGACGCTTCAGCAGCCAGTCCTGGTCGCGTTCGACTTCCCAGCTCTTGGCCATCGCCTTGGAGTTGGAGAAGGTCGGCGGATCGCAGATGATCAGGTCCCAGGTGGGTCGGCGCGGATCGGCTAGCCAGCGCAGGCAGTCGGCTTTGACCAGGCTGTGATCGCCGGGCAGCCGGTTCAGCGTCAGGTTTCGGTCGGCCCAGCGCAGGTAGGTGTTCGACAGGTCGACGGTGGTGGTGCTGAGGGCCCCACCGGCGGCGGCGTGGACAGTGAAGGCGCCGGTGTAGGCGAAGAGGTTGAGCACGTGCTTGCCGCGCGCGGCGGCGCGCAGCCGTTTGCGTAGCGGACGATGGTCGAGGAACAGCCCGGTATCGAGGTAGTCGCTGAGATTGACGGCGAAGGCCAGACCCCACTCGTGGACGGTGCGCTCGGCCCCGGCCCGGGCCACGACCTGGTACTGGCCGCCGTGCTGGCGGTCGATCTGCCGGCGGCGTTCTTTGACAAAGACGAGATCGCGGCTGATGCCGAGGCCGTCGGCGACTTCGCTGGCGTCGGGCGGGGCGCCGGCCCCGGCGCGCTCGTAGGCGACGGCGGCGCCATCGTACCAGTCGACCGTGCAGGGGGCCCCGGCGGCGGCATCGCAGACCCGCCAGGCGGTGGTCGGCTGGGGCTTGAAATGGGCGAGATGCGCGGTCTGGGCCTGGCGCAGGAGGTCGGCGAGTGGCACGTTGGAAAGCTATGGTTTGGCTCGGCGTCTGTTCATGTAGTTATTGCGAACTCATTATCATTAGGTAAACACCATCATGCAAACATCCATCCGTATCGCCCTTGTCGCCCTTGTCTCCTGGGTCGGCCTGTACGCGGCTGAGCCGCTGCGTGTGGTCGCCACGGTTCCGGAACTGGGCGCCATCGTCCGGGCGGTCGGCGGTGACGATGTCGTCGTCAGCGTGCTGGGCAAGGCGACCGAGGACCCGCACCACGTTGAAGCGCGGCCCAGCTTCACCATCGAGCTGGCGCGGGCCGACTTGCTGGTCTCCACCGGTTTCGGCCTGGAGGAGCATTGGCTGAAGCCGCTGCGCGAGAACTCGGACAACCCGCGCATCCGTGACGACCACGGCGGTCACATCAAGGCCCAACAGGTGGTGGCGCACCCGATTGGCGTCGATGCCATCCCCAAGGACGAGCACGACCACGGCGGCGGTGGTGGCGGCGGGCATCAGCATGCCAATGGCAATCCGCACTGCCTGCTCGATCCGGGGGTTGGCTATGCTGTCGCTGGTCTGCTCGCCGATCGGCTGGCCTTCTTCGCCCCCGAGGCAGCACCGCGGTTCACCACCCGGCTGGCGACGTTCCGCAAGGCGCTGATCACCGCCCTGGCCGGGGCGGAGGTCGCCGGCCGCACGGACGGCGACACCCTGATCGACCTCGATGATCGTGGCGCCCTGTCCACCTGGCTGCAGCAGAACGGCCTGCAGGGCAAGCTCGGCGGCTGGTGGGGGACGCTGGCGCCGTATCGGGATGCCGCCCTGGGCGCCGAGCACGATCTCTTCCCGTACCTTGCCCGCCGCTTCGCCCTGCGCGTCCCCGTGCTTATCGAGCCCGAACCGGGTGTGGCGCCGTCGGCCAGGCGGTTGGTCGAGCTGACCGGGCACCTGCGCGAGGATGGCGTGCGTGCGTTGCTCACCTCACCCTACGCCGACCGCCGCACGGTCGATCTGCTCGCCCGCGAGACCGGCATCAAGGTGGCGGTGCTGGCGCATCAGGCCGGCGCCTTGCCTGGCACTGACGATTACATCGCCTGGGTCGACGCCAACGTCCAAGCCCTGGCCAAGGCGCTGGCGCCCTGAGCGGATGTTGCGATCCTTGCCCGTATGCAGGTCCACGGCGACATCGAAGAGAGCGTGCTGCTGCGCTGCGAGGATCTCGCGGTCGGCCGCGGTGGACAGACCTTCGCCAGTGGCCTGACCTGGACGGTGCGGCCGGGCACGTGGTGGTGGATTGAGGGCGATAACGGCAGCGGCAAGACCACGCTGCTGGCGACCCTGCTCGGTGAGCTGCCGTCGACCGGCGGCCTGCTAACTGTGCATCCGTGGATCGCGGACGGCAGCGGCCTTGGCACTGTGCTGCAGTTGGACGAGTTGCTGCCGACCCTGCCACTGACCGTCGCTGACTATGTTGGACTTGGTCAGGCCGGCAGCGGCCGACGCGATCCCGGCGCGGTGGAAGCAGCGATTGAGGCGATTGGCCTGGAGCCGCGCAAGAGCTACTGGGCCCTATCCGGCGGGCAGCGTCAGCGCGCCCGCGTGGCCCGCGCCATCGCTCGGCATCCCGCCCTGCTGGTCCTCGACGAGCCCTTCAACCATCTCGACACTGAAAGCACGGCGCGCTGCCTGGCCGCGATCGAGGAGCGCCGTCAGACCGGTGCCGCCGTCCTCTGTGTGGCGCATCGGTCGCCGGACGCCGGCCAGGCGGGTCGGATCCGCTTGGCGGACGGCGTCTTCGTGGTGGAGGCGGCATGATCCACAATGTCGCAGTGGGTTCGCTGTTCGCTGTTAGCGGTTCGCGGTTGGACCGTCGATTACGAACCATATTGGGTTTACATTTGGTCACCCGTTTGGTGAACACCATCAACACACATAACACGTGTTGCTACAATCGCGAACCGCGAACGGCGAACCGCGAACTGCGATTTCTAGCATGATGGAATGGTTCACCCTCGGTTGGGGCCTGTTCGGCGCCAGCTACGTTGTCGGCTGGGCCTTGGCCGTCGCGCTGCCGTTGGCCGGCATCCCGGTGGTCGCCCGCGAGCAGGCCCTGCTCGGCACTGGCCTGGTGCAGATGGGTGCGGTCGGCTTCGCCGCTGCCATCGCCTTCGGCCTGGGTGCGCCGGCGGTATGGGCCTTCGTCGCCATCGCCGCTGCCACCATCCTGGCGCAACGCCCACCGGCGCGGGAGCGGCCCGAGGCGGTCGCGGCGTGGATGATCCTCAGTGGCGGGGCTCTGACCGTGCTGCTGCTGGCCGGCACCCCGGCGGCAATGGAACGCATGTCGCGCCTCGCTTCGTCATCGGTGCTCAGCGCAGGCTGGGGTTCGGCTGGAGTGGCGATAGCTGCCGCCGTCATTATCGCGTTGCTCGCGCTCGCCTTCGGCCGGCGGGTACTGGTGGCGGCCTGGGAACCCCGTCTTGCCCTGCTGCAAGGCGTACGACCCGGACTGGTCGGCGGCCTGTCGGCGCTGGTGCTGGCCTTGCTCCTGGCCGCCGCCCTGGAGCTGTCCGGAGCCCTGCTCACCACTGCCCTGCTAGTGGTTCCGGCTCTCGCCGCCCGCCGCCTCGCCCGCCGCCTCGCCTGGGTGCCGTGGCTTGCCATCGCCATCGCTGAGGTGGCGGTTACCGCCGGCTACGCCATCGCCTGGTGCGCCGACCTGCCGCCGGGCCAGGTGACGGTGGCGCTGCTCGGCGGAGTCATGGTCCTGGCCTGGCTGTGGCCGCCGTCGTGGCGGCAGTAATGATTCACACCGCAGTTCGGGGGGGGCGGGTCGCGGGTCGCGGTTGTTGGGGCGCCGGTTGTGGGGGGTGGTGGTGGTGTACACTCCGGGGTGGACAGGGGTAA
>JBBREK010000113.1:0-13432 GCA_038203025.1 Planctomycetota bacterium | reverse complement strand
GCAGGCGTCGAAGAACTCGCTGGTGGTTCGCACCGGATGCACCGTGGTCACGGCGATGCGGTCGGGCGCCAGTTCGACGCGGGCCGCCTCGGCCAGGGACAGCTGGGCCGCCTTGGTGGCGCTGTAGGCGGCGGTGTCGGGCGCGGCGCGGCGGGCCAGCGACGAGGACACGATCATGATCCGGCCACGCCAGCCCTGACGCGGTTCCTGGGCGCGCAGCAGCGGCACGGCGGCGCGCAGACCGGCGGCGGTGGCCAGCAGGTTGACGCGCAGGATGGCGAGCCAGTCCGCATCGCTGGTCGCCTCGGCCAGACGGGCCAGGCCGTAGCCGGCGTTCAGCACCACCGCGTCAAGCCGGCCGAACCGGGCGTGCGCCTGTTCGACCACCGTCGCCGCTGCCGCGGGATCGGCGAGGTCGGCGGGCAGGACCAGCGCGTCGCCGCAGGCCGCAGCCAGGGTGGTGAGCCGGTCGGCTCGTCGCGCGGTCAGCGCCAGCCGGGCGCCGCGGCGGTGCAGTTCGTGCGCCAGGGCCTCGCCGATGCCGGCCGAGGCGCCGGTGATGAGGACGGACATGCCGGCGACGGATCTGGTCATGGCCGTAGCATGCCGGTCGGTGGCCGGCTTCCATTCCCGCTCGGTGCCCTTCTGCTGCGCAGCGTGGCACCGCTTCCCGAACTCCCCCCGCATGCCCTGGCCTCGCTGGTCGCGGTCGCCGACCACGGTTCGTTCAGCGCCGCGGCCCGCGCCCGCGGCATGGCCCAGCCGACCCTATCGCGGCAGATCCAGGATCTGGAGCGGGTGGTCGGCGCCCGCCTGCTGGAACGGTCGAGCACCGGCGCGCGCCTCACCCCGGCCGGCGAGACGCTGGCCCAGGGGGCCCGTGAGGTTCTTGCGCAGCTCAACGGCCTGGCGACGCGGGTGCGCGCCGCCGCTGACGAGGTTGGCGGCGAGGTCCGTCTCGGCTGCATCGATTCAATTGGCATCTACGTGCTGCCGCAGATCCTGCCGGCTTTCGTCCAGGCCAACCCGCGGGTGCGCGTGACGGTGGTATGCCAGAGCAGTCCGCAGCTCATGGACATGCTGTTGGCTGGCAGCCTCGATGTCGCCATCGGCACCACCGACCATGCCGGCCTGCGCTGCGAACGGCTCTACCAGAATCCGCTCGTCCTGGTGCATCCGCACGAGATGCGCCCCAGCGAGTTGCCGTCCACCCTGGCGGAGCTGGCCAAGCGTCCGGTGATCACCTTCGCCAGTGGTCTGACCGTCCGACGCCTGCTCGATGACGCCTTCGCCCGCGCCGGGCTACGTTTCCAGCCGGTGATGGAACTCGCCAATGTCGAGGTGATCAAGGCGATGGTGCGCTCGGGCCTGGGCCTCGGCGTCATCCCCGACGGCTGCCTGCCGCATGGTGAGCTGGCCGCGCGGCCCATCCCGGAATGCTCGGTGGCGCGCACCATCCGCCTGATGCTGCCGAATCGCGAGCCGCTTGGGGCGGCGCAGCGGCTGGTCGATCGGCTGCGTACGCTGCATCGCAAGTGAAGACGCCCGGGCTGTCGCGCCTAGGTCTCTCCGTCCGTCACGAACACCCCGTCCTGCCCATCCGTTTCGCTGATGCGCACCTGCAGTTTGCGCACGCGGAGGTGGCCGAACTGTTCGCGCAGCCGGGCCAGCAGGGTGCGGCCGAACCAGGCCGCGAAATATTCCGCCGAGGTGTTGCCGATCGGCAGCACCAGTACCTCGTCGGTGGGGGCGAGATAGCGTGCGGAGCGGTACACCACTTCGGTGTGCCCGTCGTCGCGAGGCGTGATGTGCAGTTCGGGGTGGTGCGCGGGGACGATCCAGTGCTCGTCGAGTTCGTCGCACAGCTTGCGCACCACCGGCTTCACCTCCTTGAAGTCGATGACCAGGCCGTGGCCGTCGAGGTCGCCGTCGATTTCGCAGCGCACCCGGTAGTTATGGCCGTGCAGCCGCTCTTTCGAGCCGTCTGGAAAGATGAGGAAGTGGGCGCAGGAGAACTTGAGGTACTCCTTCTCTAGTAGGATGGACCAGCGTTCCATGCCCGGGATGGTGATGAACGGCGCGGGGTTCCAACTTGATTGGCGTGGCGGCGGACATGCAGTGGAAGGTGTGAACGACACCCTGCCCGCCGGATCGAAGCAGGTCCAGGCCATGTTCGGCCGCATCGCCGGCCGCTACGACCTGCTCAATCGCGTGCTTTCGGCGCGCCTCGACCTGCGCTGGCGGCGCATCGCCGTCGACCTGCTTCCGGCTGGTGATGGCGACGCCCTCGATTTGGCTTGCGGCACCTTCGATCTTGGCCTGGCGGCGCTGCGCCAGGGTCGGGCGGCGCGCATCCATGGCTGCGACTTCAGCGTGCCGATGCTGGCGGCTGGGACTGGCAAGCGCCAGGGCCGGCCGCTGTCGGCCTCGGCCGGCGATGCCTTGCGCCTGCCCTACGCCGATGCCGCCTTCGATGTCGCCATGGTCGCCTACGGCTGGCGCAATTTCGGTGACCCGTTGGCCAGCGCCCGCGAGTTACGGCGGGTGCTGCGACCGGGCGGCCGGCTGCTCATCCTTGAGTTCTTCCGTCCGACGTGCTTCTTCCCCAAATTATTCTACGCCACCTTCGGACGTGGAGTGTTCCCGCTGGCCGGCTCGCTGCTGGCCGGTGACCGCTCGGCCTACCGCTATCTGTGCGATTCGGTGCGCGGGTTCATCTCCACCACCGAGGCGGACGTCCACCTGCGCGAGGCCGGCTTCGCCGAGCCGCGTTGGACATCCTTCAGCGGCGGTGTGTCGAACGCGGTGGCGGTCCGAGCCATCTGACCCGGCGACGGCTGCCGGCAGTCAACCCCATGGCGGCAACCATGGCCAGGATCAGTCCTGCGCCGCCTGCTCCGCAACCGCCTCCGCTGAGGTTGGATACCGGCGGGGATGGCGCTGGTGGCGTTACCGGCGGAACCGGTGCGGGATCGATACGCAGCGCACAGTAGGAACGGACGGTGCCAGGCGCATTGCGGGCGGTGATTGCCAGCAGCCAATCGCCGGCGGCGGTGGGCGTGCCGCCAAGCCCGCCGGTGGCCGGCACCACCGACAGCCAGATTGGCCCGCCGCTGATGGTGAACTCGATTGGCGTGTTGCTGGCCAGCAGTTGCGCGGAAAACGGGACGCCGACCACGCCGAGGAGCAGGCCGGGATCGCTGAATACCGGAGCGCCGGCGATGACCGGTTCGACCACCAGCAGGCCGGCGGTGCGTGCCTGGGCGGCTCCGCTGGCGGCGGTGAGATCAAGGGTGGCATCGCCGGTCACGGCGGTGACACCGCTGATCAGGCCACTGGCGTCGGCGGCGAGTCCGCTGGGCAGGCCGCTGATCGTCCAGGTCGCGCCACCGCCGGGATCCAGTTGCAGCCGCACCGGCTGGCCGGCGCCGACCAGCCAGGGTCCGGCATTGGCGATCACTGGTGCCCCCACCGTCGCGGCGAGCGCGCGGATGGTGCCGTGTGTCGGATTGCTGCCGACGGCATTGGACGCGCTGAGGAAGACGTTGCTGACGCCGGCCGCCGGCAGGCCGGTGATGCGACCGGTGAACGGCGCCAGGGCCAGCGTGCCGGGCAGGCCGCTTTCGCTCCAGCTGGTCACCGGCGCGTCGGCGGCCAGGGCGGCGGCGAACCGCGAGCCGGCGGTGGCGTGGAAGGCGACCGGTGCGGTCGGCAACGGGGCGGCAGCGATGCGGACGCCGGTCTGCAGCAGCAGGGTTGCCACCGCCGTACCGCTGGCGTTGCTGGCGCTGAGCGTCACCGCCGTCAGGCCCGCCGCGGTCGGCGTGCCGGTGAGCAGCCCATCGCTGTCGATGGTGAAGTCGCTGGCGCCGGTAGCGGCATACGAAGTCGGCGCGACGCCGCTGGTGGCCACGGCGATGGCCGCCGGGGCGCCGACCGTCAGCACCGGCGGTGCCAGGGTTGATAGCACCGGGGCGCCGGTGGCGGCCGGGCGCACGCGGATGGCGATGGTCGAGGCGACCGGCAGTTCAGGCAGCGCTGGGGTGGCGGTGATCACGGCGCTGGCGTTGCCGGCGGCGACGGGCGAGCCGGTGAGTTGGCCGCTGGCCGCATCGAGGGTCAGCCCGGTCGGCAATCCGACGGCGCTCCAGGTCGCGGCCACGTCGCTGGCCGCCTTCCAACCCAGGCCCGAACCGGCGGTCGCCTCGATCACCGGCGGCGACAGGGGCAGCGGATCGCCCGCGCCGGGCACGGCCACCGGCACGGCCAGCACGGTGGTTGCCGCAGCGCCGCCGAGGCTGGCGGTCAGCCGCAGGTTGGCGCTGGCCGTGCCGACTGGCGGGGTGCCGGTGATCAGCCCGTCACCGCCGTCGATGGTCAGCCAGGCGGGCAGGTCAGTGGCGGCGAAGGCGGTGGCGCCGGTGGCGGTGGGGAAGGAGGCGAAGGTTGCGCCCTCAGCCGCCAGTGGCTGCACCGGCACGGTGAACAGCGGCGCCCCGGATTGCGCGGTCAGCACCTCCAGCAGCAGGGTGGTCCAGGTGGTGCCGCCATCGGCCGAGACGGTGACGTTGTAGCGGCCGGGCACGGTGGCGGTGCCGGCAAGCAGTCCGCTGACCGACAGCGCCAGTCCACCCGGCTGCCCGTTGGCGGCAAAACCGGTGGCGGTGGCGTCGGGCACCAGTTGCAGCGAGCACTGCGAACCGTCGCTGACCGACCAGGCCGCCGCGTTGACCACCGACGGTCCGCTGGCGAGATCGATGGTGATGGTCATGGTGGTCGAGCCGGTGCCGGCACTGCCGCCACTGCCGCCATTGGCGGTCAGGGTAACGAGGGTGGTCGCCGCAGCGTCCGGGGTGCCGGTGATCCAGCCCGAGCCAGGGTCGATGGTCAGCCAGGTCGGTTTGCCGACGACATTGTAGGTCAGCGGCGCCCCGCCGGTGGCGCTGATTGCCGCCACCAGCGGCACGCCGACCGTGCCGCGCAGCGTCGTCGGACCGCTGACCGACACCGCCGCCGACAGGCAGGCGGATAGCAGCGCGGCCAGTGCGAGCAGCCGCCCGAGCATCAGAACCGCCCGCTCCAGCCGATGGCGCACTCGGGACTGGTAATGTCGACGCGGTAGCCGATCTCTCCCGCCGAGGCGTTGAACCAGATCTGCCGCCAGCCGAGTTCGCCGGTGAGGTCCCCGCTGGCGAGGTGCCAACGCCAGCCCGCGCGCAGACCCACTGAGCCGTAGACGTCGGCCTGATCAAGCACGCCGCCGGGCGTCTCGCCGAGCCGCACGCTGGCCTGTCCGACCTCGACCAGCGGCCGGACGGTCAAGGCGACGGTGTCGCTTACGGCCAACGCAGCGCGAACGAAGGGGCGCACACCGATGAGCGTGACGCGCTGGCCACCGTCGCGTCGCTGCAGCGTGGCGACGGCCTCGCCGCCCCAGCTCCACTCCAGGCGCTGGTCGAGCGGCCGGGCCCGCTCCAGGCCGACGGCCAGGCCGATGGCCAGCGGACCGGTGTCGTGCAGTTCATCGCCGCCACCACGCAGCTTCAGACGCCACAGGCCAGTCTCCAGTTGAACGCCGAGGCGCCAGCAGCCGTCATCGGGGCAGCGCACGCTGGCTGGCGGCGGCGGCTCGACGGGCGTCTCGGCGGCCGCCGACTGGTCATTGGCGGCCGGCTGCTGCTGCTGCTGCTGCTGCTGAACGTTGGCCGCCGGCAGTGCGGCCAGCCCCTCGCGTACCGCTCCTAGGCGGTCGGCGAGCAGTTCGGCATCGGGCGTACCGGCCTTGGCCAGACGCGGGCGCAGGCGCTCCAGCTCCTGGAGGGCGCGTTCGCTACGGGCGACGAGGCGGGCATCGGGGGCGTCGGCGCGGACGCAGCCGACCAGGCAGGTGGCGATTCCGACCACAGGCCATGCCCAGGAACGCGACAGCCCGAGATGAGGCGACGGCATGCGGAAGGATATCGCATCGACCGTGCCAAGGTGAGCAGCGATTCCCGGAGGGGGAGGACCAATGGGTATTGGCGCGTCACGTGGCAGCTGCCGCAACGTTCTTGATGCACACCGTTTACGCTTGCCATACCATACCAGCGATGCCCTTCCGACCAATCCTCGTCCCGTCCCTGCTCGCCCTCGTGCTCGCCTGCCAGGTGCCAGCCGCCGAGCTGGACTGGAAGGGCGCACCGGGAGACAAGCCGCCGCAGGGCTGGAGCATCGCCACCAAGCCTGAGACCACGATCACGTTTCTCGATCGGGCCATCGAGATCACCGCGGCTCCGTACCAGCAGGCCCTGGCGGTGGCCGCTATCGATCTGCCTGACGGCAGCGACGAACGCCCGATGCGCCTCAGCGCCCAGGTGTCGGCCTGGGGCAAGTTTGCCCTGACTGACTACCCCGCCTTACTCGCCCTGGAGTGGGGCGGCGGGGCGGTCTTCGCCGTCGGCCTGGGCGACGACCCCCACACCCGGGGGGATGACCGGCGGGCCTGGGCGGTGTGGAATGGCGGTGGGATCTCCGGTGCCACCCATGCCGAGACTGAGCTTGCTGGCGACGCCAGCCCGGCCCACCTGCGCATCGTCCTGACCAGCCTGGAGGTCGCCGCCTACGGTTCGCGCGACGGCTGGACGTGGACGCGTATCGCCGGGGTGCGACGGGCCCAGCTCGGCGCCACCGGCGCGCCGGCGCGGGTGGTTCTCGGCCGCGGACAGGTGCGCAGCGGGACGGCTGGATTGGCGGCCGATCCGCCGGGCGAGGCCAAGAACAGGAAGGAACCCTGCACCTACCGCTTCGCCAACCTGCGCATCGAGGCCGATGCCCCTGCGGTGTCCGCCGCCTTGCTGCGCGGGTACGACAAGCGCGATTCGCTCGCCGACACCATGGATGCGCTCAACGCCGTGGGCATCCCTCATCAGTGGCGCATCCGGGGGCCGGACGATGGTCGCAAGACCGTGCCGCCGGAAGTGCTGCCGGCCGGTTTCACCGCCCAGGACGACTGGAAGCCGTTCGAGCTGCCGGCTGGCCAGCGGTACATCCAGCTGGGCAAGCTGCTGCCCGGTGGTGGCAATCAGCTGCGCTGGGCGACCACGAGGATGACCACCACCGAGGCCGGTTGGACGCGCTTCCGCTTCGATGGCCTGAGCAAGTGCTGGCTGTGGGTGGACGGCCGGCTGATCGCGGCGCCGGATCGGGGGACCAAGGAGGCGGAGATCGACCGGCTCTCGGCCAGCTCCTGGCTGTCGGCCGGGACCCACGATGTGGTCATGGCGGCGCAGGGCTCTGACGGCCGGGCCGCAGTCGTGCTGCGCTATGGACCCGGCGATCCGCGTTGGCGTATCGCCCTGCTGCGTCGGCTGGGCATCGACTACGCCGGCGACGAGCAGCTCATCGACGCACCGTTCGAGACCGCCCGCCTGTGGGAGGGCCTCGGTTTCGCGCGCGAGGCGGCTGCGGCCCTCGCCGATGTGGCGGCCGACGATCCCGAGCAGGCCGAACGCGCCCACACCGAGCGCGCCCGGTTGTATCATCAGCTTGGTGATCAGGCTGCGGCTACCGCCGAGACCACCGCCCTGCAGCAGATGTGGTCGGCCGCCGCCGTCGATCCGGTGGTCGCGGCCCGACGCACTGCCCGGTTGTGGCAGCGCCTCGACGCGCCGGAACGCGCCCTCGAGGTGCTCGGCGAAGCGATCAAGCTGCCCGGTCTCGACGCCACGACCCGCTGCGGGCTGACGGTTGAACGCGCCCGCCTGCGCCGGGCCATCGGCGATGAACCGGGAGTAGCCGCCGAACTACGTGATGCCGCCGCCATGCTCCCGCCAGGCGACCAGTCGCGTTTCGATCTGTTGTGTGCCTCGGCCCGGCTCGATCCGGCGATGAGCCGGCAGGTGCTGCAGGATCTGACCAAAGAGGCGGTCGATGCGTTGCGAGCCCGGCAGATCGCTGGCATGCAGGCGGCTCGTAAGGACGAGCCGGCGCGCCTGTCCGCCCGCCGCCTCGCCGCCAGTCTACCCGGTACTCCGCTCGCCCTGCCGACGATCGAGCTGGCCGAGGATCTGGCCGGGGCCAAGGATGAGGCCGGGGCGCTGAAGCTGTACCAGCAGGAACTGGCCCGTCGCAAGCTGCCCGCAGCCAAGAGCCTCGCCGCGTCGCGCCAGGCGATGGTGCGTGCCGTCCTTGCTGAGACGTCCGCCGGCTCGACGCTCCTCAGCGCGGCTGGCCGCGTCCCGCCGGCGACGGCCAAGCCACTGGTCTGGATGGCGCGCGGACCGGTGCCGGTGGGCGACTGGTCGGCGCACGAGAAGCCGGGGTTCGATCCGGCCAAGGCCCCAACGGACAAGGAATGGAAGCCAGTCCCCGACGACCAATGGAGTGGCGGTGCGCTCGACATCGGTCGCATCGGTGGTGGCGACAACGTCGTGTGGTACCTGGCGACGATCATCTCCAGCGAGGTGGAGGGGCGGGTCAACGCCAGCTTTGGCGCCGACGACGGCCTGTCGGTGTGGCTCAATGGCGAACGTCTGTACAGCGACCGCACCCAGCGTGGCCTCACACCCGACTCCATCGTCCTGTCCCTGCCCCTGCGTAAGGGCATCAACGTCCTGGTCTGCGCGGTGCAGAACGGCGGCGGACCGTCGTCGTTCCAGTACCGGATCCGGCGCGAGCCCTGGCCAGCCAGCGACCTCTCTGTCGCCCTGGGCATGCTGGCGGACGATCGCAACCGGGCCGCGCAGGTCATCGCCGATCTTGCGGTCTCGCTGGTAGGAGCCGAACGCACCGAGGAGGCCTGGGCCCTGGCCCGTGCCGTGATCGCCTGCTGGCCGGACCGCACCGACCTGATCCGTGATGTCGCCGGCCGGGCGAGCTCGCAGGCACAGTGGCAGACGACGCCAGCGGCGCTGCTCGAGCTGATCGGCTGGTTCGACGCCGCCCTCGCCGACCGGCGTTGGGAGGACGCCGATACCCGGCGCTGGGTGCAGGAGAATGTGCCGCGGCTATTGTTCGAGGCCGGCTTGGTCGATGAGGCGCTGGCCCGTCTGCGGTGCGATGCGCTGGTCGAACTCGAACCGCTGGTCGTGGCGGGTACCTACCTGCGCGAGGCGGACATCTGGCTGGGCATGGGCTATCCGCGTCTCGCGACCACGGCCGTCCAGCGGGCCCGCGATGCCGCGCCCGGCGAGGACTCCATCGAACGCGAGGCCGACCGGCGTCGGCGCATCATCCGCTTCCGCAAAGGCGACCTGGTAACCATTGCCACGCCCTTCGAGCTGACCTCGATGCTGCGCACTGCCGAACGGGCCCTGGGCAACGATCCGGAACGCGCGGCCAGGGATTTTCAGCAGGTCGTCGAGGGGCCGTCCGACCAGCCGGTGCAGCTGGGCAACGGCCGCCTGCTCGGTGCCAGCACCTACGCGGCGCAGACCCTGCGCGGGGCCAGCGACGAGGTACGTCGGGTGTGGCAGGCGACCAACGGCCCACGCGCCGCCGCCGCCTTGGCGCGCGTCTCCGGCGATGACCCGGCCGCGCTGGCCGCCGTCTCCGGCCGCTGGCCCTTGGCCCCGGCTGCGAGCGAGGCGTTGATGCGCGAAGCCGACCTGTGGGCGGCGCGCGGCGCCTGGGAGCTTACCCGCGGTAGTGCCCTGCGCGCCCTGGCCGAGTTCGTCCAGCAGCCGCAGCCGCAGGCAAAGTTGCTGCAGCGCGCTGCCGAGGCCGCGGCGCACCTCGGCGACACCGTCGCCCTCGACGACCTGCTGGCTCGTCTGGGCAAGTCTGGCCAGAAATTGTCCTGGGACGGCCGGCAGGTGCCGTCCAGTCAGCTCGCCGGCATCCTGCGCGGCCTGCTGCCGCCGTCCGCAGCGGCCGAGCCTGCCCCGACCGGTCTGATCGTCCGGTTGCCGCAGTACACCCCGGCGATGCGGCTGGAGACGGTCGCCGATGCCCGTCCGCCGCTGCCGGGCACCGTGTCGGTGGATGGACTGCTGGTGGTCGCCACCCCGGACGAACTCGCCGCCATCGCCGAAGATGGCACGCTGCGCTGGTCGTTGGGTACCGAGCGCGACATCTCGACGCGCGCCCCCGACCTGGCGACCGCCGGCGAGGCCGCCCTGGCCGCCGACGAGGGGGTGGTGACTGCCGGACTACGGCGCAGCGGCAGCCGTCGACTGGTCGCCGTCGATGCTGCCAGCGGCCGGCAGTTGTGGTCGAGTTCTGCCATCCCTGAACTCACCGGGGCCACCCTGGCCTCGGCTCCGACCATGGCTGGCGGCCGGGTGTGGGCCTGGTTCGTCGATGCCGGACGTAGTTTCGTCGCCTGCCTGGCGGCCCGCGACGGTGCTGTGCTATGGCGCAGCAGCCTGGGCACCGGCCTCGAGCGCCAGCCGCTGTCGCGCGCCGGTGATGTCTTCGTCGCCGGCAACGCCCCGGCTCCGGCGCTAAACGGGCGCGAATTGTTCGTCTCCACCGACGTCGGACAGGTCGGCGCGTTTGATGCGGTGGATGGGCGACTGCTGTGGTTGCACCTCTATCCCCGCACCGCCATCGACGCTGTCGATGGACGCACCGCCCTGCGCCGCCTGATGGCGCGCAGCCGTGGCCAGGTGCTGGTCGACGACCAGCGCGTCTTCGTCACGCCACGCGACACGCTTGGCATCCTGGCGCTCGACCGCGCTGATGGCCATGAGGTGTGGTCTTCGGAACTCGCCGACGTGGACGAACTGAGCGCGCTGACTCCGGCCGGGCTGGTCGCGCTGGGTCCGATGCTCACCCTGCACAATCCCGCCACCGGGGCGTTGCGCTGGCGCTGGCGCCCGTCCAGCGGGGAACGGCCCGGCCAGCCGGCGCTGGCGGACGGCGCACTGTGGATCCCGCTGCGCTACGGCCCACTGCGTCTGGCCCTGGCCGATGGCGGCATCCGCCAGGGTCCGGCCTGGCGCAGCCTCGGTCTGGATCAGGCGCCGGATGGTCTTCGCGTGGTGGATGGCCGGTTGCTCGGCCTCGACGATGGCCAGGTGGCGGTGCTGGCCGGTGGAAGCGGCAAGCCGAAGACGGTCTCGATCGCTCCAAGCGTCGTCCCGGTCACCGGTCCCGCCGTCCCGGCTGTCGCGACCGAGGCCCCCACCGCCCTGGTCGAGCGCTGGCGGCTGCCGGTGGGCTACATCAGCCAGCTCTACCAACCAGGCGGGCGGGATGACCCCGAGATCTACGCCGTGGCCGAGGATCGCCTGTATCGCATCGATGGCCGCAACGGGCGGGTCTTGTGGATGGCCCCCACTGCCGAACGGGGCATCCGCAGCATCGTCGCCGAGGGCGATGCGATAGAGGTGCTGTCAGAAGGCCTGATCGCCGTGCACGACCGGACGACTGGCCGCCTGCGTTGGTCGGAGCCCGTCAGCCGGGATCCGCAGCTGCTGTTGCAATGGAATGAGCGCTGGAAGGTCCAGGCCCTGCTGACCGGCGATGTGGTGGTGCGCTGGAACATGGGTGACGGCCGGTTCGAGGTTCGCGATGCGGCTGATGGCAGTACACGCTGCACTGGTCGGACCGAAGGCGGCATCTGGAGCGTCCTGGCTACTGGCGATGAACTGCATCTGCTGGTCCTGCGCAACAAGACGCTGATCATGGAGCGGCACCGTCTCGCCGACGGCGTGCGTATCGGCGAGACCGTACTGGGACCGAACGACATCAACAACGCCTCGATGCGGCGGCTGTCGGATGACCGGTATGTGGTCGGTACCCACGCTGGCGGCATCCTGTGGGATGCGAGCAAGCATGCGGCTACACGCCTCGACCTCGACATGGAATGGATACATCGGGTGTGGCGGGATGGCGATGGCTACACCCTACTGGGTCAGACCGACGAGCACCATCGCTGCGCCTTCCTCAACGCCTCCGGACATCTGCTTTCCCAGGTGGAGTTCGCCCAGCGCGATGAATGGCAAGACCGGGTGCGCTACGCCCCGCGGCTGATCGACGGCCTCGAGGTCCGCGTGGTTCAGGAACGGAACAAGCAGACCGGTGTCCTTGTGCGCACCACCGCCGGGGCCGAGCAGACCTGGCTACCTCTGCGCGAGGAATGGCGACGGACACAGTACGGCATGATTCCGCTCGGCGACAAGGCCGTCACCTTCGGCACCGACCGGGATGGTTGGTTACGTGCCCAGCTCATCGACCCCAAGGCCGGCAAGGTGCTGGTCGATTCCGCCCTCGGCATGACCATGGTCAGCCGGGTGCAGCCGGTCACGGTGGCGGGTGGCATCCTCGTCCCGACCACCAGCGGACTGGATTGCATCGTGCCGGTGGCTGCGCCAGTGGCCTCCCTGCCGGGCAGCGAACTGGGCGATTCACACCAGCCGGTGTGGCGCCTGACCAAGCCCCTGGTGGTCGACGGCCGCCTGGACGAGTGGGAGGACCAGGCCGGCTGGGAGCAGGATGCGTCGCAGGCCGCCCGCGGTGGTGCCGTCGGCGATGCCACCATCGAACCGGTGAAGGCCTGGGTGGCGTGGCGGGACGATGCGGTGGCCATGGCGCTCAGCCTGCCGTTGCCGCCCAATCTCGTCGGCAGCACCATGATCGCGGTCGACAACGTGCGTGGCGATTACAAGTGGGACAGCCGACCGCTGCTGCTGGCGCTGGAATGGCAGGGCGGCGCGGGCCGCTTCCAGGTGCTCAACCGGCCGGTTGGCGAGGATCCGTCGCATCCGTCGCCCCCGATCCAGGCCCAGGCCTCCAGCGATGGCGTCTCCCTGACCTGGGAGGTACTGGTGCCGTGGGAGTGGCTGTACCCCAACGGCGAGCGTCCCGGACGCGACCAGTGGCTACGCTGGGGTGCCGTCACCGATCTCGCCGAACCTGCCGGTGCAGCCGTCGAATTCGGTTGCGGCCTGTTCCCGGCCATGGAGAAGGCCGGACTGGTCCGCCTGCGGCTGGTCGACACCAAACCCGGACCCGATGACAAGAGTCCACCGCTGCGGCAGGTGAAGCCGAAGGGGCCGGACAAGAAAAAGAAGAAGTAGGACGGACGGCGGGAATAGGCCTCTACTTACGTCCTTCGCGTATGGGAAGAAGTGGGTGTCCCTTAGGTTCCGTCCCTTAGGTTCCGTTATGTTTGAGGGCGCCGGTGCTCCGCCGCCTCCCCAGGACCGCGGGCTTCAGCCCGCGTTGAGCAAATGAGGACACCTGTCCGCCTACCGGACGGTTTTCCTATCTCGGGCGGATGGATTCTCAGTTCTTCGACAAGCCCTTCAACAGGGCATCGAACTGGATGCTGGTGACGGCGTACTCGTCAAAGAGGCGATGATATTCTTCGACGAGGCGCTGGCTAAGCTTGCTTGCGTGGGCGGTCTCCTGGACGTTGAGTCCCTTGGTCTTGCAGGTGAAGACCTGTCGGAAGTTGGTGATGTAGCGGTCGATGGCCCTGGTGCTGTGCTTGGTCAGGTTGACGACC
>JBBREK010000112.1:0-13459 GCA_038203025.1 Planctomycetota bacterium | reverse complement strand
ATGGCAGTTCGTCAGTGCCGAAGAACCTGATCGACGAGATCAACAAGTACGGCGGCAAGATGAAGGAGACCTACGGCGTGCCGGTCGAGGAGATCCAGCGCGGCATCCGCAGCGGTGTGCGCAAGATCAACGTCGACACCGACAACCGCCTCGCCATCACCGCCGCTATCCGCAAGTTGTTCCACGAGTCGCCTGAGAAGTTCGACCCGCGCGACTACCTGACCCCGGCCCGCGCCGCCATGCAGAAGATCTGCGAGGAGCGCATGAACCAGTTTGGCCAGGCAGGCAAGGCCGCTGGTGTGCCGATCGTGTCGCTGGCCCAGATGGCCGCCGACTACGCTGCCGGCAAGTACGGCGAGAACGCCAAGCCCGACGCCAAGTGGAAGGCCGAAAAGGGCAAGGGCGGCAAGTCCGGCGCGATGGCCCACTGAACGGACTGAGGACCGCGGGCTTCAGCCCGCGTCGAATCCAGACAGGCGTCAGGAATTCCTGACGCCTGTCACGTTTCCAATGCCATGACCTCCATTGCCTCTTCGCGGGCTGAAGCCCGCGGTCCTGTGCTCGGCCTGACCCGGGCCGAGTTCCTCGCTGCGGCCCGCTCCGCGGTGCCAGTCGGCCACGGCATCGCCCCCGAACTCTATCGCCAGGCCTTCGCGCTTGGTCGCTTTGACTTCGATCGGCTGGGCTCGCCGATCCCTGAGGCCAAGCAGGCCCGCTGGCGCGAGGCCTTCCCCATCGACCTGCTGGAGCCGCGCCGGGTGGTCGAGGAACCGCTCGATCTGGGCACCACCGCCAAGACGGTCTTCGCCACGCATGACGGCTACGAGGTCGAGACCGTCCTCATCCCGATGCGCTACCACCCCAATGGCTCGGTGGCGGCGTACAGCCAGTGCCTGTCCAGCCAGGTCGGCTGCCGCATGGGCTGCACCTTCTGCGAGACCGGACGCATGGGGTTGATCCGCAACCTCACGGCAGCCGAGATCGTCAGCCAGGTGGTCACCGCCCGCGTGCGCCTGGGCTGGCAGGCGAAGAATCTGGTGTTCATGGGCATGGGTGAGGCGCTCGACAACTGGGACGAACTGCACCAGGCCCTGCTTGTGCTGACCGACCGATCGGGTCCGGGCTACGGCCAGGACCACCTGACCATCTGCACCAGCGGCCACGCCGACGGCATCCGCAAGCTGATGGCCCTGGGCTGGAAGCGCCTGAATCTCTCGATCAGCCTTAACAGCGCCGAGGACCGCGCCCGCAGCCGCATGATGCCGGTCAACCGAACAACCGGCCTGGGCGACCTGCAAGCCCTGCTGGCGGCCTACCGCCAGCGGCGCAACTTCGTCCTGGGGGTCAACTACTGCCTCATCCCTGGACTCAACGACACCCGGGAGGACGCCGCCCGCATCGCCGCCTTCTGCCAGCCGCTGGGTCGCTGCCTGCTCAACCTGATCCCCTACAATCCGGGCTCAGCTCCGATCGCCCGCGCCCCGACCGAAGACGAGATCGTCTGCTTTGTCGCCTGGCTGCGTGAAGACGGCGTCAGCGTGCGGCGGCGTATCACCAAGGGGCGCAGCATCATGGCGGCGTGCGGGCAATTGGGGAATGTGCGACTGCGCCAGAAACAGACAACCCCGGCCTGAAAAGGCCGGGGTCGTCAAGGCAATCAGCAGAGTCCGGCGGGTCAGCGAACAAATGCGCGGGTTGTCGAACCAGCAGCGCGCACGGTCATCGTACCATCGCTTCCATCCCCGTAGATGTTGTCGCCACTTGCATCGCTATTTGCAAACACGGCTGTGATCGTGCCAGCAGCAGTCTCTGTCGTCGTCGTGCTGGCGGTATTGTTGGCCTCCACGGCCGTACCGGTCCGGTTGCAGTTACCGACATGACCGTCGGCAAACACCGCGATGGCGACCTTTTTGTGGTTGGTCTCGTCATTCGCCGCAGAAGTGGGACGATCTGCCATGACAACTCTGGTAGACTTCGCATTCGCCGGGATCGAGCCATCGTAGGCATAGCCCACCGTCGTCGCAGCCCAAGCCGTCTGGGCCCCCGTGACGGTGACCTCAGAACTGCCCAAACCGGTACGCGGGTCGCCCGGCTTCAGCGAGGCATTGGACGGGCACGCGAATAACTTGCCGACCAATTCGCCGTCAGACCAGATCGCCACATACTCGAGGGAACACACACCCATTTTGGTATCTGATAGATTCTTATTTGCTTCTGTGTTGCTCGTGGGGAACGAGCCATCGTTATCCACCCCATACGCGATCATCGCCATGACGATCTGGCGCTGGTTGCTGCCGCAGTTCGCCTTGCGGGCGCTCTCGCGAACGAGCGAGATGGCCGGCAGCAGCATGCCGGCGAGAATGGCGATGATCGAGATCACCACCAGCAGTTCGATCAGGGTGAAACCCTGACTCTTGGTGTGGGACATGGGAACCTCCGTGCCCGGGTGGGCGTCGGGAGTGAATGCAGACAACCGACGACGCGTCGGCGGCGAGGCGGCCAGATGGAATGGATATGACCGGATAGTGTAAGTCTGGGGATTGCTGGCCCGTTTTGCAAAGGGGAAGACATCCCAGGCGCTTCGGTGAATCACCTGGGAGCGCGGCCGGCCCGGCCGCCCGTCACCCCGGGCCGCTGGGACCGGGGTTGCGAGATATCAGATATTCCTGGCCCACGAAAACCCCCAGCCAAGCGGCTGGGGGAGCATTTAGAAGCCAGGAAGACCCCCAGCCGGGCCGGCTGGGGGGGGGCTGGCGGCCGGGCCGGCCGCGCTCCCAGGTCACTTCATGTTGATGATTTCATACAATTCGTTGCCCAGTTCGTTGGCAGAGTAGTTGCGAATGCGCGGTGGGGCGAAGGTCACCTCGCGCATGCGGGCCAACTCATCGGGATTTCCGGAGAATTTAAAGGTCGCTTTAGTGGCCTCGTAGGCCCGTACGGCGTCGTAGGCGATCAGGGCGAAGCGCCAGCTCATGCCGGAGAAGCAGTGGATGATGACCGGGTGCTGGTCCTTCCGCTCGCCAGTGCCTGTCTCGTAGGCATCCAGAGCCTTGAAGACGAAGCCGTGGACCTCGTCCAGGGCGGCGCCGACGTGGGCCGCATCGCGGCTGCGCGACAGGGTCTTGCCATCGACCTTGGGCAGGCGGTTGGCGCCAATACGGAAGTCAGCGTAGTCGATGTTCTGGCCCGGCATGCGCATCTTCAGCAACTGATCACGGTATTCGGAAGGCTGATAACCCTTCTCCATGCCGCCTGGATAGATGACGAGGTTGACCTGCTTGGGCTCTTCGACGGTCTTGGTCTGCTGGGCCGACAACTGGCCCTTGTCGGTGGGCAGCAGGCTGCTGATCGCCTTCTCCTCGGTGGTGAACTTCGAGGTCATGATAAAGAACACCAGCAGCAGCATGACCGTGTCGATCAGCGGCACGAGGTCGAGTTTGCCTTCTGACGGATCTGAGTCGCCGTGGCTCATGGTAGGCTCCTAGGGTCCCGTTGTGTCCCGCGGTCCCGGCTAGTTCTCGCCGGGCTTGCGGGTGGTGAAATCGATATTGACGAAGGCCTTAAGCTGTTTTGGTTCGACATTCTGCCGCGGCAGCATGCTGTTACTCGGGTCGATGGTGTCGGAGAGCACCTGCTGAATCTCCTGCACCACGCGATATTCGGTCTCGGCATCGGCACGGATCTCGACGATCACCTTGGGCAGCTTCATGCCGGTGCCCTTGGGGTCGTCGTACTTCTCCGCCCGGTCATGCACCGAGTTCAGCGCCTCGCGCAGCTTCTGGTAGCCGGTGTAGTCGTCCGTCGCCGCCGTCACCCAGGGGGGGCGCGGGGGCAGCGCGATGGAATTCCGGGGTGGTTTGCCGTTCTGCGTACTGCCGTAGACGTTGAGGACGATGCGTTCCCAGCCCTTGGTGTCAAACTTGGCCGCCGTGCGCGTCGGCGGCACAGTGATCTGCTCGGTACGCTGATCGACCGTTAGACGGCCACACAAGATGAAGAACACGAGGATGAGGAAGACGACGTCGATGAGCGGGACGAGATCGAGATGATCGTCCATGCCCTTAAAATGTTTCTTTCTCTTGTGACCAGCCATGTCGGATTCCCTAGGTCAAACGTACGGGGACAGGATTGGTTCAGCGCTCGCTGCGGAAGTAGTCCAGGATCTCCCTGGTGTACACCGAAGTGTCGATCGCCGCCTGGTTGACGCGGTTACGCAGGAAGAAGAAGAAGTACAGGCCGACGATGGCGATGGCCAGACCCATGAACGTGCAGACGAGGGCTTCACCGATGTTCATGGCCAGCATGTTCGGGTCGACGCCACCCGGGTTCGAGGCCATCTTAAGGAACGAGCCGATGATGCCCGACACCGTGCCGAGCAGGCCGAGCAGCGTCGCCGACGAGCTGAACAGGCCGAGCCAGGCGACCTTCTGGTTGTAGCGGGTGTGTTCGGCCAGGCCCATCTCCTCGGCCGCCTCGACCATGGCCACATAGCCGAAGTCCTTCTTGTCCAAGGCGCTGGCGATGACGTTGCCAAGCATGGTCGGCGAGCCAGCAACCACGCCCTTGGCCTGTTCGATCGCCTCGTCGGTGGCGCCTTCGGCGAAGAGCTGGTGGACCTCCTCGGAGATGTGCACCGGAACCATGTCCTCAGCGCGCATGGTGAAGGTCCAGGTCAGCGCCAGCGAGAAGCAGACGAAGCTGAGGATGGTCAGCAGACCACCGACCGGCATCGAATGTAGGTAGAGGTCGAAGACCGATAGCGACCTGGCCGCCGCGGACGCATCGGCAGCCGAGGCGGTCGCAGCGGTGAGCGCGACCAGGGCCAGGACGGTGAAGGTGGTGGTCAGGGTGCGGCGCATGGAGACTCCGATGGACGGGGCAGACACGGAAGCAATCCGCGTGCGGTGGCGGGTAGCAGTCTCAAGGACAGGTCTTGGGCCACAAGGACGCCTGACCTGCGCCGTCGACGGGCTGTGTGGTACATGCCAGGACCCTCCTCATACACGCGGTCAACGTCGTGCGATCATGCCGGTTCGGATCTTGGATCGCCCGGCTGCCCAGCAGACGCACACACCCTCAGCGCCCGATCGGCCGGAATCGCTCGCCTGATGGTGTGGCCAACTCGGCCTCAGCCTCGGGCGCCAATCCGCTACGCACCTCGGCTACCAGCCCAGCGTCAGCGAGGGCGGCCTGGGCCCGCTCGCTGGGCATCTCGCCCGCGTACCACGTTGCCAGACGACGGTCCGACGACAGCACGGCGCGCCGGACTTCCGGCAGGGCGGCGGCAGCGAGACGCATGCGGATCTCCGCATCCGCATCAAGCGGGTCGGGGAAGCGGAGATCGAGGCGGATGGACATTTGGGGACGGGTTTCGGGTTTCGGGAAACCAACGCGAACAACGGGGACGGTGGGCATGGAGGGCGCGGCCCAAGGGACGGGGGGGCATCCCGGCCCAGCCTCGTCAAACACTGTCGCGCCCGTCCACGGGGTCCGCTTCCCGCCTCCGCGGCGGCAGCGAGAGTGCTGACGCGCCCATGACCTCGATCCTCATCCTCACACACCAGCGCCCTGACGGCGAGGTCGATACGTACCACCTCAAGGCTGGACGGCGCTATCACCTCGGCCGCGGCTCGCAGTGTCAGGTGCGCATTCTCGACCTCAAGCTGTCCCGCCAGCACTGTGCCTTCGAATATAGCGAGCAGGGCTGGATTCTGGTCGACCTGGCCAGCACCAACGGCTGCTCGGTCGATGGCGAGCGGGTCAGCGGTAACCGCGCCCTGCATGTCGGTGCCGTGGTCGCCGCCGGCAGCACCTCCGTCGAGGTGGCGCGTATCACCGACGACAGCGAGGATCCCGAGGCGCCGGCCGAGGCCCAAGAGTCCTGGCCAGAGCAGACCGAAGCCGAGCCGCCGCGCGCCAGCGACCGCCTGGCCGTCGCCGCCTCGCGCAGTGCCGAGATCAGTGACGAACTCGAACCGCAGTCCGCGCCGGACCGGACCACGCAGTCGGATCCCCTGATCCCGGGTCTGCCGCCGACCCGTCCGGCACCAGCACCGGCCGCTCGCCCCGAGCCCGACGCGACGCCAGCGCCCGACCACGATGTGCTCGCCACCCTGCCCCCAGGCCGGCAGGCCCCGCCGCCGACCAACGATCCGCCGACCGATGGCGGATCGCGCAGCTTCTACATCAACGTACTCGGCCGACGGGTCGGACCGCTGACCAAGACGCAGGCCCGCGAGCTGAAGACCAAGGAACTGAAGGGGACGCTGACCCCGACCGATCTGGCCTCCGTCGAGGCCGAGGCTGCGCTCGGCCGCCCCCCCGCCTCGTCCGGCGACGACCACGGCGCAGCTGGCGAGGAGCAGCGCACCTACTACGTGACCCTGCTCGGGCAGCGCGTCGGCCCCCTCCGTCGCGACCAGGCCCGCGAACTGAAGGCGCGCGAACTGCGCGGCGTCCTCACGGCCGACGAGATCGAACGCTTGGTGGTCAGGTAGACCGCAGGTTGCGGTCCAGTCCCCCGGTCAAAGGATCCCAGTCGTGGCTTCCAGCGCTCCTCCACAGCTTCCTCCCGGATCCCGGCTCGGTGGTTACGAGATCGTGGGCATGGTCGGGCGCGGCGGCATGGGCGAGGTCTACCGCGCCAAGCAGCTGTCGATGGAACGCGAGGTCGCCCTCAAGGTGCTGGCACCGCGCCTAGCCAAGCAGGACCCCGCCTTCGCCGAGCTGTTCGTCGCCGAGGCACGCGCCGCCGGAAAGCTGAACCACCCCAACATCGTCGCCGTGCACGATGTCGGCAAGGCCGAGGCGCCGGCCGACTGCGGCCTGCCCGCTGGCGAGGTGGTGCACTACTTCTCGATGGAGTTCATCGACGGCGAGACGGTGAAGGATGTGATCGAGCGCCAGGGCGCGGTCGACCTGGCGACGGTGGGCAAGGTGATGGCGGCGATGGCCGAGGCCCTTGGTTTCGCCGAGGCGCACAAGGTGGTGCACCGCGACATCAAGCCGGACAACATCATGCTGACCAGCGCCGGACTGGTAAAGCTCGCCGACCTCGGTCTGGCGCTGCAGGCCGACAGCGCCGAGGCCATCGCCGGCAGCAAGGACGAGCAGGGACGCGGCAAGGTCATGGGCACCCCGCTGTACATGGCGCCCGAGCAGGCCCGCGCCCATCCCATCGACCATCGCGCCGACCAATACGCGCTCGGCGCCACCCTCTTCCACATGCTCACCGGGCGGACGCCATACCAAGGCGAGAACGCCAGGGCGATCATGCGGGCGCACTGCTTCGATCCGGTGCCAGATCCGTGCGAGGTCAACCCGCAGGTCCCGCCCCCCTGGCGCGATCTGTGCCTGCGCATGCTCGCCAAGAGCCCAGACGAACGCCTGCCGGGCGCCGCCGAACTGCGCGCGGCAGTGAAGGCGGCGACACGCTGGAAGCCCGGTGTCTCCATGCGCGCGCGCGAGACGCGTGGCCGTGCGAACACGCCCTGGGGCGCCCTCCTGCTCGCCGCCGGCGTGGCCCTGGCCCTGTTCTGGTGGTTCGTCCTGCGCGCTCCGAACGCACCTCCTGCCCCACCCAAGTCTGTGCCACCGACGTCGCAGATGCCAAACTTGGCGGCGGCAGCACGCGCCCGAGCAACCCAGGAACTCGCTGCCCTGCCGAACGACCCGAGCGCTGCCCTCGCCGTGGTGGAGCAACTGCTTGCTGAACCCGCGCTGAGCGATGCCCGCGATCTGCTCCAGGAGCGTCGCGACAACCTGCGCGCCGCCATCGAGGAGCGCCGGCGCAACAGCCTGCGCGCCGCCGCCGACGCCATCCAGGCAGCGCTGAAGGCAGGGCAGATCGGCGAGGCCCGCGAGGCCCTGGCCCGGCTGCCGGACGAACCCTGGCTGGCCGATCGTCGCCAAGGGCTGTCCCGCGACCTGGTGGTGGCCGAACGCGCTGGCGAGGCACGACTGAATGGCCAGATCGATGCCGCCGCAGATGCCGAGACCTGCGACCGGCTCAGGCTCGACATTGTCCGCAGCGGCCTGGATGGGGATCGCCGGCAGGCCCTAAGCGAACGCCTCGAACGCCGGCGCCGCGAACTCGCAGCACGGGCGGCGCCCAAGATGCAGAAGCCCGACAGCGCTGCCCTGTGGCACGCCCTTGGCGAACAGTGCGAACCGGTGCGGGCCAACCTGCCCTACAGCACCCTGATCGAGGTCCTGCGCTCCGGCGCCCGCCCCTTCGCCGACGAGGAGCGCGTCCAGGTCGAGAACCTCGCCCGCCTCGTCGACTTGGCCCAGCAGGCCGAGGCAGCCCTCCGCCTGTATATCGCCCAGGCCACGCCCCGCGCCGACTGCCGCTTCGGCAATCGCAGCGGTACCTACCTGCTGACCCGGTTGGAGAAGGACTGGATCGGATTTCGGCTGCCCGACGTCCCCGCGGAGACCAAGGCCGAACGAGCCACCGCCGTGGTGCCGTGGTCGCAGATCCTCGCCCGCGCCCTGAGCGGAGCCGACGCGGCACGGCAGACCGCCGCCTACCTGTGGTACTGGCGCCAGCCCGAGGCGAACGCCGCGCTGGCCGCCCTCAAGGACGACCCGCTGGCCATCGCTGTCGCCACCTATGAACGGCGCACCCGGCCGCTCGACCTCGCCGGCGAGATCGAACGGCGCGGTGGCGGCCTGCTCGCCGCCAGCTACCCCTTCGCCACCACCCGCAAGGCAGACTACCTCGAAGCCTGGGCCGGCTCGGCCGAGCTGGTCGACCGCGGCCTGCACTGGAGTTCCACCGCGCTGGTCGAGGCCGGATCGATGTCGGAAAAAGACCTGCCGTCGCTGCGCTGGAAAGGCAGCTTACGGCCGCCCCTGGTCCTCGAAGCCACGGTGCAGCCGGATGCCGGCAGCGAGATCATCATGATCGGACTGACCTCGGGTGACCTGGTGCTGCGCGTCGGACTGAACCACAAGCGCCAGGGCTTCATCCTCGCGACCAAGGCGGATGACAGCAGCTCCTACGAGGCCCTCAGCTCGGGCTCGCCACCGGATTTCAACCCCAACGACTGGTCGCACCTCCGCCTTACGGTCGATGCCGACGGCAAGCTGAGCGCGACGCTCAACGACAAGCCGGTCACCAGCCCTCGTGAACTCGCCTTCCCGCGCGATGCCAGACTTGCCCCGATCCTCCAGGGGCGGGCGATCCGCAAGGGGGCCGGGATGGTGGTCGAGAGCCTGACGATCGTCGGCAAGCCTTAGGTTGGGGGGCCAGGCCCCCCAGGCCCCCCGCCGGGGTCTTCACCCCGGAACCCCGCGCGACACGCCGCGCGTACGCGCGTCGACTTGAGAGGCGAGATCAGCGTTCCAGGCTCGCTGGGCGCGCGTGGAACGTCCACACAGGCTCATCCACACCCATCGCCACGCGCTTCGGCGCTCGCTCCCCGAACGCCTGGGGGCAGGGACTGAGGCAGGGACCGGGGCAGGACCGGGGCAGGACCGGGGCAGGACCGGGGCAGGACCGGGGCAGGACCGGGGCAGGACCGGGGCAGGGAGCGGGGACGATTACCTGATCGCACGGTCCTCAAGCCGGTCTGACTGGCCGTGGCCGTCGGCGGGCTTCAGCTCGACTGGGCGGCGGAGGATGCCGTGCAGACGGACGGCCAGGGCGATGGCCTCGGCGGTCTCGTCGGTCTCCTCTAGGAACTCCTCTTGGAACTCCTCAGCGATCACGTCGGGTGGCATGGTTCTGCGACTGTAGCCACGCTGGTGAACGACAGATGAAGCTCGCGTGCATGCCCTGGGCGACCGGGTAGGAGCATGGCATGGCCGACCGGTTCCAGCTGCAGGCGCCTTACGGACCCACTGGCGACCAGCCGGAGGCGATCGCGCGCCTGGTCGAGATACTCGGCGGTGGGGCGCGGGCTGCGACCCTGCTCGGCGTCACCGGTTCGGGCAAGACCTTCACCGTCGCCAACGTCGTGGCGCAGCTCAACCGCCCGACCCTGATCCTGTCGCACAACAAGACCCTGGCGGCCCAGCTCTACACCGAGTTCAAGGGGTTCTTCCCCAATAACGCGGTCGAGTACTTCGTCAGCTACTACGACTACTACCAGCCAGAGGCCTACGTCCCGGGTAAGGATCTCTACATCGAGAAGGAGTCGGACATCAACGAGGAGATCGACAAGCTGCGCCTGTCAGCGACGCGCAGCCTGCTCGCCCGGCGCGACGTGCTCATCGTCGCCTCGGTCAGCGCGATCTACGGCCTGGGCAATCCCAAGGAGTACCAGGACCTGACCCTGGCGGTGCAGGTCGGGCAGCAGGGCGGCCGCGAGCCGGTGCTGGAGCGCCTGGTCGACATGCAGTACCAGCGCGGCGACCTCGACTTCCAGCGCGGGCGCTACCGCGTGCGCGGCGACGTGGTCGAGATCTGGCCGGCCTATGAGGACACCGCCATCCGCTTCGCCTTCTTCGGCGACGAGCTGGAGGAGATCGCCACCGTCCACACCCTCACCGGCGAGGTGCTCGGCCGGCACGACCGTATGAACGTCTATCCGGCCAAGCACTTCGTCGTTCAGGAGGCGACCCTCGAACAGGCCATCGGTGGCATCAAGGAGGAGCTGGCGGGGCGCCTGGCCGAGCTCAACGCCGCCGGCAAGCTGCTGGAAGCACAGCGACTCAGCTCGCGCACCGCCTACGACCTCGACATGCTCGGCGAGGTCGGCACCTGCCAGGGCATCGAGAACTACTCGCGCCATCTCACCGGGCGCAAGCCTGGTGAACGTCCCTACTGCCTGTTCGACTTCCTGCCGCCCGACTTCCTCTGCGTAGTCGACGAAAGCCACGTCAGCATCCCGCAGATCGGCGGCATGTTCGCCGGCGACCGCAGCCGTAAGGAGACGCTAGTGGCGCATGGTTTCCGCCTGCCCAGTGCGCTCGACAATCGGCCGCTGCAGTTCCCGGAATGGGAACAGCTGTGCCCACAGGTGCTGTTCGTCTCGGCGACGCCGGCTGCCTACGAGGCAAAGACCGAGGTCGCGCGGGTCGAGCAGCTGGTGCGGCCGACCGGCATCCCCG
Source organism: Planctomycetota bacterium (assembly GCA_038203025.1). GTDB lineage: Bacteria > Planctomycetota > UBA11346 > UBA11346 > UBA11346 > UBA11346. Next base: position 2,401 of record JBBREK010000112.1, on the reverse strand, counting down.
ATCCGCCGGTGTCGGTGCGCCCGACCGCCGGCCAGGTCGATGACCTCATCCGCGAGGTCAAGACGCGCTGCGGCAAGGGGCAACGCTCGATCGTCACCACCTTGACCAAACGCCTGGCCGAAGATCTCGCCGAGTTCCTTGGCGAGGCCGGCGTGCGCACCACTTACCTGCACAGCGACATCGACGCCATCGAGCGCATCGAGATCCTGCAGCAGCTGCGCAGCGGCGTCACCGAATGCGTCATCGGCGTCAACCTGCTGCGCGAGGGCCTTGACCTGCCCGAGGTGACGCTGGTGGCGATCTTCGATGCTGATAAGCAGGGCTTCCTGCGCAGCCAGACTTCGCTGATCCAGACCATCGGCCGCGCTGCCCGCAACGTCGAGGGCGTGGTTGTGCTGTACGCCGACACGATCAGCCCGGCGATGCGCTTCGCCATCGATGAGACGGCGCGCCGCCGCATTTACCAGATCGCCTTCAACGAGCAGCACGGCATCACCCCGCGCACGGTGGTGAAGCAGGGCGACTTCGCGGCTACGTTCGCCCAGCAGCTTGCAGCGCGCAAGGCCGCCGCGGGCGGCGTGACCTACGACGGCGCCATCCTCACGCCGGCCGACCTGCCCGAACTCACCGCCCGCATGGTCGCCGCTGCCGAGGACCTGCGCTTCGAGGAGGCGGCGCGGTTGCGCGACACCATCCGCCGCATCGAGTCCGAGGGCAGCGCGCCGTCCGGCGACGAGCCTGGAGAGAAGGGCCGTAAGCGCGGCAAACGCCGACGCGGGCGCTGATCGCGCATCGTGTTGCATGGACGCACGCGCGTCCACGCTGGCCGGTATGGCCTCGCCAATCGCCGAGATTGTTCTCGATTCGCTCGCTGAAGGCGTCGTCACCATCGACGGGCAGGGCCGCATCACCGCCTTCAACCGCGCCGCCGAATCACTGACCGGGCTGGCGCGCGACGCCGTGCTGGGTCGCGACTGCCAGGTGGTGTTCGGTCCGTGCTGTGGCGGGGTGTGCATCATCGCCTCGACCCTGGAAGGTGGGGCGACGCTGCGCGATCATCCCGGCAGCATCCGCCACCGCGATGGCAGCGTGCGGCCCGTCGCTGTCACCACCAACCGCCTGCAAGACGCCAAGGGCCGGATTCTGGGAGCGGTTGGTACGCTGCGCGACCTGTCGCGTGAGGTGGTGCTGGAGCAGGAACTGAAAGGCCGCTGGAAGCTTGAGGACCTGGTCAGCCGTAGCCCGCGCATGCAGCGGCTGTTCGACCTCGTGCCGACGGTGGCGGCCAGCGCCAGCACGGTGCTGATCCTCGGCGAGAGCGGCACCGGCAAGGAGCTGCTGGCGCGCGCCATCCACGCCCAGTCGCCGCGCGCTGACGGACCATTCGTCGCGGTGAACTGCGGCGCCCTGCCCGACAACCTGCTGGAAGCCGAACTGTTCGGCTACCGCGCCGGCGCCTTCACCGACGCCAAGAAGGACAAGCCCGGCCGCTTCGAGCGTGCCCGCGGCGGCACCATCCTGCTCGACGAGATCGGCGAGGTCAGCCAGGCCATGCAGGTGCGTCTGCTGCGCGTGCTGCAGGAGCGCACCTTCGAGCCGCTCGGCGCCAGCGAGCCGGTGCAGGCCGACGTGCGCGTGATCGCCGCCACCAACCGTGACCTGCAGGCGATGGTCGCCTCCGGCGCCTTCCGCCTCGACCTGTTCTACCGCCTCAACGTCGTGCGCCTGGAACTGCCGGCCCTGCGCCAGCGGCCCGAGGACATCCCGCTGCTCGCCGAACACTTCGTCGACCGACTCAACCGCCTACAGGGCCGTCATGTCGCCGGCATCAGCGATGCCGCCCTGGCGGTGCTCGGGCGACATCCCTTCCCGGGCAACGTCCGCGAACTGGAGAACATCGTCGAACGTGCCTTCGTCGTCTGCGGCAACGGCACGATCGACCTCGCCCACCTGCCGGACGAGCTGGCCACGATCGACCTGCCATCCGCCGCCGGATCGGTGCTCGACCGCGCCGAGGCGCAGGCCCTGAGCGAAGCCCTGCACCGCCACGGTGGCGACCGCGGCGCCGTGGCCAGCGAACTCGGCATGCACCGCACGACCCTCTACCGCAAGATGCGCCAGCATGGATTGATCAGCCGGCGCGAAGACCCGTTCAAGGAGCCCTAGTGTCTAATTGCATTAATTGACTAGTGTATAGTCTGACGCCAGCCCCTCGCGGGCAGGAGACAGCCTATGCCACGTGTCGCCCTGGTTCTGACCCGCACTCCTGAGCAACGGCTCGAACTGATGCGGCTTTCCACCAGTCGCACCGAACAGGCGCGACTGGTGGAGCGCGCCAGGATCATCTTGGCCTGCATGGCCGGTCGGGAGAACCAGGAGATTGCGAAGGAACTCGATGTTA
>JBBREK010000111.1:0-13488 GCA_038203025.1 Planctomycetota bacterium | reverse complement strand
GACTGGCGGGCCAGCGGCCCGCGCTCCCAGTGCCCCCACAAGCTTTCTCCGATCCGCCACGGTGTGCCCGGCGGTGACGGTAATGCGCAGCCTGCATTCCCCGGCTGGCACGGTGGGCGGCCGGATAGCCGGTGCCCAGTGCCCCGCGCTCCGCAGCTGCGCCGCCAGGGCCAACGTCTCGGCCTCGCCGCCGACGATCAGGGGGATGATCGGCGTGCGGCCTTCCGCTACGTTCCAGCCCTGCTTGCGCAGACTGCTCCGCACCCAGTCGGTGGCTACGCGCAGCTCGTCGGTCAGCTCTGGCCGATCGCGCAGGACGTCCAGCGCCGCCACTGCCGCGCCGCTGGCCGCCGGCACCGGCGCGGTCGAATAGATGAAGGCCCGGCCGGTGTTGACCACCAGCTCGACGAGTTCGCGGTCGCCAGCGATGATCCCACCTTGTGCGGCCAGGGCCTTCGAGCAGGTCGCCGTGCGCAGATCGGGGACAATACCGAGTTCGGCGCACAGGCCGCGGCCGCCGGGTCCGAGGACGCCCAGGGCGTGCGCCTCGTCGACCAGCAGCAGCGCGCCGCGGCTCTGGCACAGCGCGTGGATCGCGGCCAACGGCGCCTCGTCGCCATCCATCGAGTAGACGCTTTCGACGCAGACGATGCGGCGACGCGCGCTTTCGCTCTGGTCGAGCCGGTGCGCCAGATCGGCGAGGTCGTTGTGGCGGAAGCGCAGCAGCTGGCCGTTCGACAGTCGGGCGCCGTCGTAGAGCGAGGCGTGGCACAATCGGTCGAGGATCAGCGCGCATTCCGGCTCGCCGGCCAGGGCGACCAGGGCGGCAGCGTTGGCCTGGTATCCGGTGGTGGTCAGCAGGCAGTCCTCGGTGCCCAGCCAGTTGGCCAGGCGCTCCTCCAGGCGGCGGTGGCAGCGCGGTCCGCCCGACAGCAGCCGGGCGGCGGTTGCGCCGGGTCCATAACGGCGCAGCGCCTTGGCGGCGCCATTGCGGACATGCAGGTCGCGGGCCAGGCCGAGGTAGTCGTTGCTCGCCCAGTTGATCAGGCGCCGGCGCTGCCCCTCGTCGTGTACGACGACGGTGCGTCCGCCACGGCTGTCGATGGCGATCCGGCGGCGCAGCCGGCCGGCGACGGTGATGGCCGCCAGCTCGTCGCGCAGTTGGCTGCGCTGGTCGTCCCAGGTCGGCGGCGGTTCATGGCCCATCGCCGCATGCTTCGCACGCTTGCGGGCAGCACAAGGTGCGGACGCTGTCCGGCATGATCCATCTTGGCGTCAACATCGACCACGTCGCCACCGTGCGCCAGGCCCGCCGCGCCGACGAGCCCGATCCGGTGGTGGCGGCCGCGCTGTGCGAATTGGGCGGAGCGGACGGCATAACCGTGCATGTGCGCGAGGATCGCCGGCATATCCAGGACCGCGACCTGCGCCTGCTGCGGCAGACCGTGCGCGGCACGCTGAACCTCGAACTCGCCCCGCGCGAGGCGGGTGGGGTCATGGAGCTGGCCCTGGAGGTCGGTCCGGACCAGGTCTGTCTGGTCCCCGAGCACCGCGCCGAGCTGACCACCGAGGGGGGGCTGGCGGTCTCGACCGACGACGCGCGGCTACGCCAGGCCATCGACCGGCTGCGCACCCGCGGCTGCCTGGTCAGCCTGTTCATCGAGCCCGACCCGGCGACCGTGGCGGCTAGCGCGGCGGTGGGGGCTGAAGCCATCGAGCTGCACACCGGCACCTGGGCCAATGCCTGGGCGGCCTGCAAAGGCCGGGATGGCGACGAAGTCCTGGAACGCGAACGGCGCCGCTTGCGCGACGCCGCCCACGAGGCCGGTGAGCGTGGCCTGCGTCTGCACGCCGGCCACGGTATCGGCTATGCAAATGTCGGCGAGTTGCTCGCCCTGCCGTTGCTGCGCGAACTGAACATCGGCCACAGCATCATCAGCCGTTCCATGCTGGTCGGCATGGAACGGGCCGTGCGCGAGATGCGCGCCCTGCTCGGCTGATCCAGGCTTACTGGATCGCCGGTTCGAGCTTCTCGCCGGCCTCTTGCCAGCCCGAGATACCGCCGCTGAAGTGCTTGATGTTGGTGTAGCCCAGCTTGGCCACGGCGCCGGCTGCCGACTTCCAGGCTCCGCACTGAGGTCCGCCGCAGTAGGCGACGATCAGCGCCGCCTTGTCGGCGGGCAGGGCCTTGGCGAGGTCGTCCTTGTGGGCGGCGAAGTCAATGGCGCCCGGCAGATGGCCCTTGGCGTACGAGGCGCTGCCATTGGCATCGATGAGCAGGACCGTCTTGCCGGCGATCGCGGACTTGAGGTCGGCGATGGCCATGTCCGCAGGCTTGCCGGCGGCGGGGCAGGTCGGGCAGGTCGGGCAGCCCTCAGCGGCGGACAGGGCCAGTGCGGGGGTGAGCAGGAACATGGCGGTAACGAGATGGCGAAGCATGGAAGGTTCCTAGGTTGGTTGGAAACAGGATGTACCCGGCGTGACCGGAGTCACGCCGGGTACATGCGTCCTTGTACAGCAGTAAGCCGTAAGCCGTAAGCCGTAAGCCGTTAAGCGTTGGCGGTGGCCGTGCCAGTGGCGCCGGCGCGGTTCACCGCGTCCAGCCAGGCCTGGGCGCTGGCCAGCACGATGTCGGTGCTGAGGCCCTTGCCGCCCACCGCTCGGCCGTTGATGTGGGCGCGGATGGCGACCTCACCCTGGGCGTCGCCGCCTTTGGTGATCGAGCGGAGCCGGTAGTCATCTACCGAGCCCTGTACCCCGGTGATGCGGTTGATGGTGCTGATCGCGGCATCGACCGGACCATCGCCGGTGGCGGCGTCGGTGACCATCTCCTCGCCGCGCTTCAGCCGTACCGTGGCGGTGGCGACCGCGCCGGTGCCGGCCGAGGTGTGCAGGTAGTCGAGCGTCCAGGCGACGGCGGTGCGGCCGCGCACAATCTGTTCGACCAGGGCGATCAGGTCGCCGTCGTAGATCTCCTTCTTCTTGTCGGCCAGGGTCTTGAAGGCGACGAACAGGCGGTCGATATCGCCATCGGTGACGCCCAGACCGAGCTGCTCGAAGCGCTTGGCCAGGGCGGCGCGGCCGCTGTGCTTGCCGAGCACGAAGCTGGTGTCGGGGAAGCCTACCGACTGCGGCGTCATGATCTCGTAGCACTCGGGATTCTTGAGCACACCGTGCTGGTGGATGCCACTTTCGTGGGCGAAGGCGTTGTCGCCTACCACCGCCTTGTTGCGCTGCAGCGGCAGGCCGGTGACCGACTGGACCAGGCGGCTGGCCGCGAACAGGCGCGAAGCGTCGATCCCGGTGGTGATCCCGGGGAACTGATCCTTGCGCACGCGCATGGCCATGACGACCTCTTCGAGCGCGCAGTTGCCAGCGCGCTCGCCGATGCCGTTGATGGTGCATTCGACCTGCCGGGCACCGGCGCGCACCGCCGCCAGCGAGTTCGACACCGCCAGGCCCAGGTCGTTGTGGCAGTGCACCGAGATCACCGCCTGGCCGATGTTCGGCACCTTGGCGCGCAGGAAGGTGATCAGGTCGGCGTAGTCCGACGGGTAGGCGTAACCGACCGTGTCAGGGATGTTGACCGTGCCGGCGCCGGCCGCGATCGCGGCCTGGACCACCTCAGCCAGGAACTCCGGCTCGGTACGGCTGGCGTCCTCGCAGCTGAACTCGATGTCGTCGCACAGGGTCTTGGCGTAGGCCACTGACTCGGCCGCCTGCTTGACGATCTCGTTCTTGGCCTTGTCCAGCTTGAAGGTGCGGTGGATCGGGCTGGTCGCCAGGAAGACGTGGACGCGGCCGCGGCTGCCGGCCGGTTTCACCGCGGCTGCGGCCTTGTCGATGTCGCCCTTGAGGCTGCGCGCCAGGCCGCAGATGCGGGCCCGCGTCGACTGCTTGGCGATGGCCTGGACGGCATTGAAGTCGTCGGGGCTGGCGATGGGAAAGCCGGCTTCGATGACATCGACGCCCAGGGCCTCGAGGGTGCGGGCGATCTCCAGCTTCTCCTCCAGGTTCATGGAGGCGCCGGGCGACTGCTCGCCGTCGCGCAGGGTAGTGTCGAAGATGATGACGTTGTCGCTCATGGCGTGGGGACCGCGGGCTTCAGCCCGCGACTTTCGTAAGGATCAGGTTGTACGAGGGGTGCTGGCATAACCGCGCCAGCGCGGACGGGTCCGTGACCTACGCGGTCAGAACCCGCGGGTAAGTCGAAGCGCCAGAAGCAGTACGGAAGCGCACATTGTAGGAAACAGTATGGTCGATCGGATGCGCGATCAAGTCCTGGGACCGACGAGTTCCAGCTCGTCGGCTGTCGAACCCGACGAGCTGGAGCTCGTCGGTCCCAGGCTGGCTCACTCCCAGGTCGCGCCGTCCTTGCCGTCTTTCACCGCGATGCCGGCCGCCTTGAGGCGGTCGCGGATCAGGTCGCTGGTGGCGAAATTACGGCTGGCACGGGCCTGCTGGCGCAGTTCCAGGACCAGGGCCATGACCGTGGCCAGGCGCTCGTCGGCTGCGCCGCCGCCGCCGCTGCTGCCGCTGGCGAGGACGTCGAGATCGCCGGGCTGGAACAGGCCGAGGATGCGGCCGAGCCCGCAGCAGGTGTCGAGGATGGCCTCGCGCACGGCGCCGTCGCTCTTGTTCGCCTCGCTGGCCAGGGTGAACAGCTGGGCGATCGCAGCGCCGGTGTTGAAGTCATCATCAAGGGCGGCGCAAAAGGCACCGCGCGCCTTGTCGGCGGCGGTCGGCAGGGTCGGGGCGAGCAACGCGGCGAGCGCCACGGCGTCGATGACGGCGGCGGGTAGGGCGGCCCGCGGTCCCATATGCTTGATCAGTCGGGTCAGCGCGGTCTTCGCCGCGGCGATGGCGCCGGGGGCGAAGTCGATCGGCCGGCGGTAGTGGCCCGACAAAAGGAGGAAGCGGATGGTCGGCGCGCCGTAGGTGCCGATCAGGTGGTCGGCCATGAACTGGCGGCGGAAGGCGGGGTCCTGCATCCGCGGGTCGCTCTTGCCGACCTTGACGCCTTCGAACTGGATCAGCCCGTTGTGCATCCAGCAGCTGGCGTAGGCGTCGCCATGCGCCTCGGCCTGGGCGATCTCGTTCTCGTGGTGCGGGAACTTGAGGTCGTCGCCGCCGCCATGGATGTCGAAGGCCCGGCCGAGCAGCTCGCTGCTCATGACGCTGCATTCGATGTGCCAGCCCGGACGGCCCTCGCCCCACGGGCTGGGCCAGCTCGGCTCGCCCGGCTTGACCAGCTTCCACAGGGCGAAGTCGGCCGGGTGGTGCAGGTGGGCATTGCGTTCGATGCGGGCCCCGGCTTCCATCTCGTCGATACGGCGGCCGGACAGCTTGCCGTAGCCCTCTTGGCGCAGCACGTCGTAGTAGACGCCGTCGGCGGCGACGTAGGCGCGGCCCTTGGCGACCAGCTCCTCGACGTAGCGCACCATCTGCGGCACGTACTGGGTGCAGCGCGGCTGGTCGGTGATGGTGACAACATGTAGCTGGGCCAGCCAGCCGTTGTACTGGGCGATGATGCGCTCGGTGATCGCCTGCCAGGTTTCGCCGGACTCGCGACTGCGGTTGATGATCTTGTCGTCGATGTCGGTGATGTTGTTGACGAAGCGCACCTGCAGGCCACGCGCGGTCAGCCAGCGGGCGACGGCGTCGAAGATCGCCGGACCCATGAGATGGCCGATGTGGCAGTCGTCGTAGACGGTCGGGCCGCATACGTACATGCCGACCCGGCCCGGTTGCAGTGGCACCAGGGGCTCGGTGCGGCGGGTGAGCGTATTATGGATGACGATCGCCATGGCGGGCGGGTTGTAGCGGCCGGACCGGCGGCTCAAAGCCCGTCCGGCACCGGGACGCTCAGGCGTATCGGCAGGACCAGGGGCGGCAGGGCGGCACGGGCGGCGATCTCGGCGGTCACGCGGCCCTGCGGGGGGATACGGCACCAGCCCAGCCAGGCGGCCATGGCGGTGCCACGTCCACCCAGGCGATTGGCGTCGCGGGACTGCTCCAGCGCCTGGCCCTCGATGGTGACCAGCGAGAACTGCACCCCGGCTACGCCCTGCAGGCCGCGCAGCAGCAGGCCGGGACCGACCTGGCTGTTGCCGACCCGAACCTGCGAACTCAGGGCGGTCACCTCGACGGCGCGATCGCCCAGCAGCAGTTCGGCCGGCTGATCGGCGACCAGCTCGATGCTGCCGCGCCACAGGTGTAGCCGGGGCAGGGTGACTAGGCCGCTCAGTTCGACGCGACGGGCTCCTGGAGCGATGAGCTGGATCACCACGGTGGGGGACTGCGGCGCGTCACTGCGCTGGCCGTTCATGATGACGATCAGCTGCTGGCGGGCCGGGTTGGCCTCGGTAGGCGACTCCACGTCGTGATGGCGGCCCTGCTCGTCCACCGCCCAGCTGGCCCAGCGGAATTCCGGGGTGGCGAAGCCATCCTCGGACAGATGCGGTTCCAGCGCCAAGCGCAGTCGCAACGCCAGCTGACCCGGCGGTCCGGCCAGGCGCTGCGCTTCGATCAGCAGGGGGCCGCTGGCGGTGGAGGCCAGGACCTCGCGGTCGACTAGGCGGACAGCGCCGCCGGAGATCGGTGCCTCGACGGAGAATGCCGGAGCCAGACCGGCTGCCGTCCCGACCGCCAGCAGGGCATCCCAGAATCCGCCGCGGACCGCAGCGACGGCCAGCGGCTTGCTCGTGTCCACGCCGACCTCGGGCAGTACCGGATTGCCGCTGGCGGCGAGCACGCCGAGCCACTGGTTGAGCGGCTTCTCGGCCGCCTCCCAGACGATGCGGGTCGGCTGTTCCGTCGCACTGGTGGGGTCGCTGCTGGCAGCGGGCAGGGGCAGATGCAGCTGCATCTTCAAGGGGGATTGCAGTGATCGACCTTCGATCTCCAGGTCGACCGTACCCTCGGGGGCGGCGCGGAGGTAGCGGTACATCACCGTCGAGTCCTGGTCGCTGCGCGTGCCGCTGCCGCGCGAGCCGAGTTCGCTGTCGCCCTGGCGCAGGTGGTATTGGGCGCGCTGCATCATCTCGCTCGGCCCGCTGAGGGCGACCAGGGGCCGGCGTTCCGGCAGGACCTTGCCCTCCCAGGTGGTCACCGCGGGATCGATCAGCAACACGGCGGCGATGGCCTTGCCGTCGGCCTCCAACCGCACCGTTTCGCCGGCAGTCAGGGAGGCGCGCGCGTTCCAGCTGCTGACGGCCGCCACCTGCACCTCGACGTGCAATGTGGCCTCGGTGGCGAGCGGCGCACTGGGACGCCAGCGCGCCGCGACCGGGGCTTCCTCGGCCGGATCACCTGGTTCGAGGGCCAGCTCGCGACTGGGCGACACGCTGGGCTGATCGGCCCGGGCCCAGGCCAGACTGCCACGCGGCAGGCGCGGTTCGGCCCGCAACCACAGGCGCACGCTGCCATCGTTGTCGGCGGCAGCGAGCAGGCCGCCGACCGCCTGCAGGCCCGGCGGATGGCCGCGCGACAGCACCAGGGTGCCATGACCGACCGGTACCGGCTGGCCCGGCAGGTCGAGCTGGTCGTCAGATGGCTCACCGGAATCGGGGCGCAGATCGAAGGCCTTGCACACGGCGATCACCCCGTCCCACCACACTCCATCGATGGCTGGGACATGGGCCTCGGTGGCGTCGTCGACCTGCTTGGTCAGCCAGATCCGGTTGCCGGTGGCGGTCAGTCTGCCCAGGGCGTCGGCCAGGCTGACTCGTCCGGCCTCCCAGTGCAGCGGGGTGCCGGCGGTGGCTGGCTCGGCGGCCAAGGCCACGGCGGCGAGCAGCACCAGGGCCAGCGTCCTCATGTCGGCGATCCCGAGAACGGGCGGTCCTCCAGCCGGCCGAACCAGCGCCGGGCCAGGCCGAGGAACAGTACCGTCCACACCCCGGTGACGCACAGCGACCAGCCGGCGCCGATGATCCAGGCCTCGCGCGCGCTGCGTCCCAGCACCGGCGCGGCCGCCCCGGCCAGCAGCAACCCGGCGAAGACCAGGCTGGCGAGCAGATTGATGGTGCCGCCGTAGCCGGCGACCAGCTTGTTCGGATCGTCCTCGCGGTAGTCGGCCAGTCGCGCGCCCAGGCCGAGGGCGGACGCGGCCAGTCCGGTCGCCATGCAGGCGATGATGGCGATCTGGTAGACCGTGGCCTGCCAGGTCAGGTCGAGCATCAACCCGGAGAGCAGGGCCAACGTCGAGCTGACCGGCACGCCGACCAGGATGGCGAAGAGGAATTTTGCGGTGACCACGCGGTGCCGCGGCCACGGCGCCAGCGCCAGCACCCACAGGCGACGGCCCTCCAGCGAAAGCAGCGGATAGACGAAGCGGCCGGTGAAGGTGGCCAAGGCCATGCCGATAGCGGTGAGATTCAGCACCGACACCGCCGGCCGCCACCACTCATCGAAGGCGAAGGCCTTGCCCAGGCGCGGCAGCATCAGCAGGTAGAACCCCAGCAGGCCGAAGAAGGCGGTGAACTGCAGGACCTGGGCCGGGTCGCGGCGGAACAGGCGCAGGTCCTTGGCCACCAGCAGGCCGAGCTCGCCGGGCAGGAAGGGGACCGGCCTCCACGGCTGGGTGGCCGAACGTGCGCTGCTGTCCTCGGGCCGGCCGGAGAGGGCGTCGAGATCGCGGCGGAAGCGGCGCGCGGCGACGAACTCCGCGATCACGGCGATGCCGCCGGCATTGGCCAGGAGCAGGCCGGTGAACCAGGCCCAGTCGCGCCAGCGGCTGACCAGGGCGGCAGAGAAGGCCTGCTGGGTCCACCAGCTCGGCAGCAGCGGGTTCTCGGCGAAGCGCAGGTTGCCGATGACCTCGGTCATGAAGGTCACCGGCTCGTTGTGGCGGTCGGCTGAGCCGAGGGCGAGGAACAGGCCGATGGCCAAGGCCAGCACGATGATCAAGATGATGCCGCGGATGCCGCGCCGCAGCATGGGGATGATCTTGGCCAGCACCTGAGCCCCGAGTGCCCCGGCGGCCATGCCGATGGCGACCAGCCCAAGCAGGGTGGTGAGGACGGCGGGGGCGAAGAGCCAGGGCTGGGCGGCCTCGCGCACCAGCGTAAGGATCAGTGGCAGCACCAGCACGAGGACGGCCCAGCTGGCCCACAGCCCGCCTTCGATGGCGGCGCCCCAGAAGAGGTGCCGGTCCGACACCGGCAGGGCGGCGTGGAAGGCCGAGGAGCGGGTGCGGTACAGCGTTGACCACACCAAGATGGTGTCGGAGATCATCACCAGCACGCCCATGGTGAGGAAGAACAGGGCGAGCAGCGATTCCAGCAGGCGCGGTTTCAGCGCCAGGTACTGGTCCTGGGAGAGGAACACCAGCAGTGACCAGAACAGGCCGGCGAGCAGGATCCAGACCCCACCGATCACCGCCAGGACGGTGGCGCCGCGCATCGGTTCGAGCACGACGGTAGCGTTGAGCAGATTGGCTGTGGCGCGGCGCATGCGCCAGGTGATCGCTCCGAGGCCGGACATGGCGGGATCATGGCGGGGGATGGCGAGGGGCAATATGACGTTCGCGGTTCGCGGTTCGCAGTTCGCGGCTAGGCAGGTTAACAGGGCTGTTGCAATTCCAGGGTTTTGCCATTGCAATGATGCCTTTTTTACAGACCAACCGTCTGCACGCGGTTCGTAGTCCGATCCATCGGCGCGACGGACGCGGAGCTACCAACCGCGAACCGCGAACGAGACCGGACCCCCATGCCCCTGACCCCCGCCCAGTGCCAGCGCTACGCCCGCCACCTCACCCTGCCCGAGTTCGGTGTTGCGGCGCAGGAGAAGCTGCTCGCCTCGTCCGTGCTGCTCATCGGTGCTGGCGGCCTGGGCAGCCCGCTCGCCCTCTACCTGGCGGCGGCTGGCGTCGGGCGCATCGGCATCATGGACTTCGATGCCGTCGACGTCTCCAACCTGCAGCGCCAGATCATCCATCGCACCGCCGACGTTGGCACGCCGAAGGCCCGCTCGGCCAAGCGCGGGATCAACGACCTCAACCCCGAGGTCCAGGTCGACGTCTACGAGGAGGGGATCACCAGCGCCAACGCCCTGGAGATCGTCGCCAAATATGACGTGATCATCGACGGCACCGACAACTTTCCCACCCGCTACCTGGTCGGCGACGCCTGCGTCCTGCTCGGCAAGGTCAACATCTACGGTTCGATTTACCGCTTCGAGGGCCAGGCGACGGTGTTCGACGGACGCAAGCTGGCCGACGGCTCGCGCGCCGGGCCGTGCTATCGCTGCCTCTACCCCGAACCACCCAGTCCCGGCGAAGTGCCGAGCTGCGCTGAGGGTGGCGTGCTCGGTGTGCTGCCCGGCATCATCGCCATGATCCAGGCGACCGAGGCGATCAAGATCCTCACCGGCATCGGCCGGCCGCTGACTGGTCGTCTGCTGCGCTACGACGCCATGCACATGCAGTTCCGCGAGCTGAGGATCCGCCGCGACAAGGCCTGCCCGGTGTGCGGCGACCACCCGACCATCGACCGGCTGATCGACTACGAGCAGTTTTGCGGCCTGAAGCGCGGTGAGTCGGAGGACAGCGGTGCGGTCGAACTGAGCGTCGCCGACTACGAGACCCTGCGCGAGCGCGGCGACGACCACCTGCTGCTCGACGTGCGCGAAGCGTTCGAACTCGGCATCTGCCAGATCGAGGGCAACATCAACATTCCGCTCGGCCAGCTGCCCGCCCGTTTGGGCGAACTCGCCGCCTGGAAGGACCGCCTGGTGGTGTGCCAGTGCAAGAGCGGCCGTCGCTCGATGAAGGCCCTCGACACCCTGCAGAAGCACGGCTTCAGCAAGCTGGTCAATCTGGAGGGGGGCATCCTCGCCTGGGGCGAGCACACCGGCGATCCGGCCATCGCGCCCTACTGATCAGCCCGAGGTCACCACCCGCCCTTTGGGCCAGATCACCCCGGACAGCCGGCGACCGGGCATGCCGCCACTGGTGTCGCAGAGAATGCGTTGCGGCGTGATAAACACCTCCGGCAGGGGCAGATGGCCGCTGACCAGCACGGTGCCGTCGGGCAGGTCGGCCGGCACATCGAAGTTGTGCCCTTTGTCATAGAGATGGTCCGGTTCGTCGACCAGGTACCGCCAACCGTCGCGCAGCAGCTCTAACTGGGCGTCCACCGGCTGATCTGGCCGCAGGGCGGCATGCACCGCCAGCCAGCCCTCCCCCGCCAGGTACCAGGGCAGCCGGGCCAGCCAGGCGATGAGATCGCTGCCCATGGCCCGGCGCAGCCCACGGGCGTCGTTGACCGCATAGCTGGCCAGCACCGCCTTGCCGCCGTGGCGGTCGCGCCACATGTCGAACCAGTCTGGATCCGCCTCCAGATCGATTGAGGGCGCCCCCAGACCGCGCAGCATGGCGTATTCGTGGTTGCCGAGGAGGCAGCGTGCCCGGCCCGCCTCCGTGAGTGCGCGGACCCGGTCGAGAACCCCGGGCGCATCGGGCCCGCGGTCGATCAGGTCGCCCATCAGCACGATATCGCCCTCGGCTTGCGCCAGGACGGCGTCGAGCCGCTTGCTCCAGCCGTGGACATCGCCGATGAAGGTCACGCTCATCGTCGGCCATGATGCCGTCCCACCCCCCGGCCCGCCACTGCCGCATCGCTGTGCACGGCCTTGACGTGGGGGTGTGCCCCCTAGCATACGCCGCTCCACCTGCGCGGGTGGCGAAATGGCAGACGCACTAGCTTGAGGTGCTAGCGGAGTAAAATCCATGGGGGTTCAAGTCCCCCCCCGCGCACCAGTGAAACCCCGGCGAAAGCCGGGGTTTTTTGTTTGGACGTAGGAACGTGGACACGCACGGACTGACGCCATCGCCGCACCCTGACTGCCACGGGCGATCAACCAACCTACTACGACATATGCAGCCGGCCCGATTGGGCCGGCTCCGTGCTGTCGTGTGGGTCTGCGAGGTGCCCGGTGGTAGTCGCATCGTTGGGAAGCTCCACGCCGGCCCGCTGGCCTCTCGGCCGCAGACGTGTTGTGGTGCTGACCGGGGCGGCGTGGCCGCTACGCGGTGGTGGCCTCGGTCGGCGGCAGGTCGTCGCGGTAGAGCCCGGCTGTGGTATTGATGATCCAGCGGGCTCCGCGGCGGAGGGCTTCGCGGGCTCGGCTGGCAAGGGCACCAAAGCTGCCGAGGCCAAAGTGGCCGGCGGAGCGCATCAGCGACAGCCAAGCGTCGTGATCGATGCGCAGGCGGTCGAGGATCGGGGCGAGGTGGGCGGGAATCGTACCACGCTTGCCGGAGCGCATGATGCGGCCCGTGGTATCGACCAGGATCAGGTATTCGTCCAGCGCGACGGCGGCGGTGAAGGCGCAGCCGTCGGGTTGGTCAATAGAGGCGTGGCGATAGGTGCGATCCACAGGCCGGATTCTGGCGTGGTCGGAGCGGCGGCGAGGGCCGGGACAAGCTGCGCGGCGCGCTGCGCCTGGCGGGCGGCGCAGCGCTCTTGCACGCTGGTGAAGCCGGAGACCTCGGGGGGTCTCGGCCAGGACGGCGCGGATCGGGTTGAGGTCGACGTAGGCCATAGCGGCGATGACCGCGGATTGGTCGAGCAGCGGCACCGATCGGAAGCGTCTCCCTGCGCCTCGGCTCCTGCCTCGGCTCCGGGCGGCTGACCGTCGCAGGCCACGCCCGTGGCCTGCTCTCGCCGCGCTCGCCGGTCAGGCTGCGCGCGGCATCCTGCCGTGCTCGCCCCAGAAGTGGCCGGTGCAACCGTCGTCCCGGTTGGCGCGGCGGGCGAGGCGTTCGTTGATGCACTTCATGAACCAGGAGAGCGAGCGCAGACGCGTGCGGGCAGTGACGATCCACGCCGGGTCGGCGGCCTTCTCAGCGATCTCGACGGGTCTCCACGCCTGCGCGCTGCCGTCCGGCCCGGTGCGCGGGTGCGCGCTCGCCCAACGCGTCGCGACCTCGGCCGGCGTCCAGGAGACGACCCGGGCTGGTCGGTCAGAACAACGATCTGCAGGTGGTTCGACATCACGGCATACGCCAGGACATCGACGGCGAAGGAGCCGGCAGCCTGCCGGATAAACTCGCGGACCCAGTCGCGGCGGTGCTCGGCGCGGTCGCCGCAGAGGGAAGACGTGCCTGTCCACGGACGACCGACGCCATCCTGTACCTCATGGACGGCTTGATTCGCGATGCCAAATCGCGGCAGACCTACGGCGGCCAACAAGCCGGCTGATCAGCCTAGCTGCTGCGTATCCGTCCGACCGTCGCCTTCCGCTGATCAGCCCGGCTTGCTAGCCTGCCGAACTGCGGCGATAGAGGCCGGCGTGATCGCAGCGAGGTCCTGCTTCCGTCCTCGGCGATGCAGTAGCAGGCGTGGGGTGACGGCGGCCAGGTAGTCGGCGGGGACGAGCTTGGCGACGCGGCAGGACTGGAGGACGGTCATGGCCACGGCGTCGCGGTGGGCGGCGTCGAGCGACCCGCAGAACATGGAGTTCTTTCGGATCAGGGCGTTGACG
>JBBREK010000110.1:0-13833 GCA_038203025.1 Planctomycetota bacterium | reverse complement strand
TGCGCATCCTGACCACGGCGTACAGCGACCTGGACTCGGCGATCGCCGCCGTCAACCAGGGCGAGATATTCCGCTACGTGCTCAAGCCGTGGGATGCGGGCCAGCTGTCCGCGATCATTGGCGATTCGCTGCAGCACCACGCCCTCCAGCTAGAACGCCACAACCTGCTGCGCGAACGGCTCTCCAGCCTACAGCATCTCGTGATGCTCGACCGCACCCGCACCCTCTCGGTCCTGGCCACCGGCCTGTCGACCCGGCTGCGCAATCCCCTGCACGCCCTCAAGACCTATCTCGAACAGGCCCCACCGCCGGCGCCAATCGGGGGGGACGCCAGCCTTGAGACCGGCTGGGAGGAACTGCGCTGCCTAGCCCATGACGAGAGTGCGCGGGCTCTCGCCCTCATCGACACCATCCTGGCGCGATCACGCCAGGGCGGCGCGCCGTTCCAGACCGGGGTCGCCGTCGCCGATCTGCTGCAACCGCTGCTGGCCTGGACCTCGATCCGCTCGATCCCGCTGACCACCGATCTGCCGCTCGACCTGCCTGCGCTGACGGTCGACCGCGAGCAGATCGCCCGGCTGCTGCTGCTGCTCGCCCGACGGCTGGCGCTCGACGCGGTGCCGCCAGAGGACCTGCACATCTCCGCCTCCGTGGCGGAGGTGTGGGGCCGGCCCGGCGTGCGTCTGCGCCTGGCACCGGTCCGACCGGCCGCCTGCGACGACCGCATCGCCGCCCTGTTCGGCTCGATCACCGCCCACGGACGGGGCTCGGATCCGGACCTCGACCTGATCGCCGGCTACTTCATGGTCTACCACCACGCCGGCAGCATGCTGGTCCAGGCTGGTCCGCCGGACGGGCCAGCCGTGGAGGTGACCCTGCCCCTCGACCCGGCCTCCGACGTGCCCTTGCCGTTCCAACGCGACTGGCTGGAAAGCATCTTCGCTCTGCCGGGTCCGGCCAATGACTGATTTCTCCGCCGACGAGCGCACCCTGCTCGCGCACGAACTGCGCTCGCCGCTGGGCGCCATCCTGGCCTACACCGAGTTGCTTCTGGATGAGCCGGGCATGACGCCGCAGCGCTCCGAGCACCTCCTCGTGGTGCGCAACAACACGGATTGGCTGATCAAGCTGGTCTCCCGCATGCTCAGCCGGAGCGGTGCCGAGGATCCCGCCCTACAGGAACCCAGCGATCCGGTGCGCATGGTCCAGGAGCATGTCCGACTGTTCACCCCGGCAGCACGCAATCGCGGACTGCACCTGTTCCTCGACAACAACATCCACGGCTTGGCGCTGAACCTCGACGACCACGAACTGCTGTTCCGGCAGATCATTTCCAACCTGCTCGGCAACGCACTGAAATTCACCATCCATGGCGGGGTCCGGGTCGCCCTGTCGGCGGCGAGCCTCGCTGAAGGGCGGGCCATGCTCCACGTCGCCGTGAGCGACACCGGCATCGGCATGGACGAAGCCCAGATCGCCGCCGTCGGCCGGCCCTACGTGCAGGTCCATCCCGAATCGCGCCAACGCGGCGGACTCGGCCTGGGGCTGGCGACCTGCCGGAGCCTGAGCGAGCGCCTCGGTGGCTCGTTGCAGATCCGCAGCGCCAGTGGGCGCGGCAGCACCTTCACCGTCAGCATCCCCGTGGCCGCCACCGCGGCGGACGAGGCCGCGGTGATCCCGGCACCCGCCGGCCTGCCCACTGGGCGCTACCTCCTGGCCGATGACGATGGCTCTGCCCGGTTGCTTGCCGCGGTCCTGTTCAAGCGCGCCGGGGCGCGCGTGACCCTGGTCGAGCATGGCGCCGCGGCGCTGATCGTCACGCGCTCGGCCGAGGAGGCCGGCCGGCCATTCGACGTCATCGTACTAGACGTGCACATGCCCCAGTCCGGTCCCTCCCTGGTCGGGGAACTGCGCAGCCTGGGTTTCCGCGGGCGGATCATTGGTGCCAGCGCCGACGCCGGCGCCAGGGACGCCTGTCTCGCCGCCGGCATGGATGGCTTCATCGCCAAGCCGCTCAGCCTCGAAGCGCTGCAGACGTCCGCGATCCTCAGCGTCCCGTTGTGACGCGACGACGCTGCGGTCGGTTGATGTCTGTGGGGGCAGAATCAAACGGCAAATGCCAGGCTGGATTCCCGTCCAGCAGAGTCCATTGCCACGGGCCGGCGGGACGCCGACGGTCCCGCGGCAGGCGTCAGTTCGACGGGGCGGTGACTTCGGGCTGGGTGCCGTCCTGCGGGCACACCGCGACCGCGCCGACCTCATCGCCCTCATCAAGGTTGATGATGGTGACGCCGGCGGCAGCGCGGCCGGTCGAGCGGATGCCATCAACCGGCATGCGCACGATCTGACCCTTCTTGGTCGTGACCATGATCTGATCGCCGGGGGCGACCAGCAGGCTGGCGACGACCGGACCATTGCGTTCGCCGGTGTCGATGTTGATCACGCCCTTGCCGCCACGGCGGATCAGGCGGTATTCCTCCCACGGGGTGCGCTTGCCATAGCCCTTGCGGCAGACGGTCAGCACCTCGGCGCCGGGCACCAGGCGGGCCAGCGAGACGACGCCGGCCCCGGAGGCCAGGTCGACGCCTGTGACGCCGCCGGTATCGCGGCCGGTGGCGCGCACGTCGCTCTCGCTGAAGCGGCAGGCCTGGCCGTCGTCGGTAGCGATCAGCACCTCGTCGGTGCCATGCGTGATGACGACCTCGACGAGATCGTCGCCATCGGCGATGCGAATCGCCTTGATGCCGCCGTTCCTGGGATTGCCGTAGGCCGACAGCTCGGTCTTCTTGACCTGGCCCAGGCGCGTGGCCATGAGCAGGAAGCGGTCCTCGCTGAATTCGCGCACCGGGATGACCTCACGGACGGTCTCGCCTTCGCCCAAAGCAAGGACGTTGGCGAGGTGCTTGCCGCGGCTGGTACGCGAGGCCTCAGGCACCTGCCAGACCTTCAGCCAGTGGCACTTGCCTAGGCTGGTGAAGACCAGCAGGTACTGGTGGTTGGTGGCGCTGAACACCTTGGCGACCTCGTCCTCGTCGTCCTTGAGAGCACCGCCGGTGACACCCCTGCCGCCGCGCCGCTGCACCCGGAAGGTGCCAACTGGCATGCGCTTGATGTAGCCGCTGGCGGTGATCGTGACGATGCAGGCCTCGTCCTCGATCAGGTCTTCCATGTCGAAGTCGCCGACCTGGTCGCTGATGACGGTGCGCCGCGGATCGCCGTAGGCCTTCTCCAAATGGGCGAGGTCCTCTTTGATCATGCCGTTTCGGCGCTCGACCCGGGCGAGGATGTCGCGGTAGTCGGTGATCGAGGCCAGCAGGGTGTCGCGTTCGTCGGTCAGCTTGCCGCGTTCGAGGCCGGTCAGTCGGCGCAGTTGCATGTCGAGGATGGCCTGGGCCTGGCGATCGGAGAAGCGCAACTGGGCGATGAGCTGCGCCTTGGCCTGCTCTGACGAGTCGGCAGCGCGGATCAGGGCGATGATCGCGTCGATCACGTCGATCGCGGCGAGCAGACCTTCGACGATGTGCAGGCGGGCCTCGTCGCGCGCCAGCAGGAAGCGGGTGCGCCGGCAGATGACGTCCTGGCGGTGCTCCAGCCAGGCCACGATCATGCGCTTGAGCGTCACCGTACGCGGGCGTCCGCCGTCAAGCGCGATGAGGTTGATGGCGAAGTGGTACTGGAGGTTGGTGTGCTCCCACAGCTGGTTGAGGACAATGTCCGGGTCCTCGCCCTTCTTGATGGTCAGGACCAGGCGGATGCCGTTGCCGACCACGCCACCGTGCATCGCCTGCAGGCCGGGGATCTTCTCCTCGGTGTGCGCGTTCTGGATGCTCTCGTAGACCGTACCCAGCTTGATGCCGTAGGGGATCTCGGTGACCACCAGGGCATCGCGGCCTTCGATCGTCTCGCGGGTGATCTTCGAGCGGACCACCAGCCGGCCGTTGCCGGTCTCGTAGGCCTGACGGGCGCCGAGGTTGCCGCACATCACCCCACCGGTGGGGAAGTCCGGCCCGTGGATGAAGGCCATCAGGTCGGCGACCGTGCAGTCGGGGTGGTCGATGACGTGGCGGATGGCTTGGCAGACCTCGCCGAGGTTGTGTGGCGGAATGTTCGTCGCCATGCCGACGGCGATACCACTGCTGCCGTTGAGCAGCAGGTTGGGCATGCTGCTGGGCAGCACGCACGGCTCGGTCATGCGGCCGTCGAAGTTCGGCCGGACATCGACTGTCTCGTACTCGATGTCGGCGAGCATCTCGATCGCCGGGCCGGCCATGCGCGCCTCGGTGTAGCGGTAGGCAGCGGCCATGTCTCCGTCGATCGAACCGAAATTGCCCTGGCCGTCGACCAGCGGATAGCGCAGCGAGAAGTCCTGGGCCATGCGCACCATGGCGTCGTACACCGCACTGTCGCCGTGCGGATGGTAGTTGCCGAGGCAGTCGCCGACGATCTTGGCGCACTTGAGGAACTTCTTCCCCGGGATCAGATTGAGGTCGCGCAGGGTCTGCAGGATGCGTCGATGCACCGGCTTGAGGCCGTCGCGGATGTCGGGCAGAGCGCGGTCCACGAGCACGCTCATGGCGTACGCGAGGTAGCTCTCCTTCATCTCGTCGTGGATGTGGATTTCGCCGACCGTGCCGGTGCCGTCAGGGGTAGTCATGGGGATCGGGGGAGTATGGATCGCAGAGCCCCAGCGCAACGTCCTTGGCGGGGGCGCGGATGCCCCGCCCCCCCTACCGGCGGGCCTCGGTGCGGCGGGTGCTTTCGGCCCGACGCCAAGCCGCGATGGCCTTGTGGTCGCCAGACAGCAGGGCCTCTGGGACGCGCAGATCGCGGAACTCCTCGGGGCGGGTAAAGCTGGGGTGGTCGAGGCCGCCGCCGCCGGCAAAGCTGTCCTGCACCGCGCTCTGCGCGTCGCCCAGGGCCCCTGGCTGCAAGCGAGTGACGGCGTCAGCGATGATCAGCCCGGCCAGCTCACCGCCGGAGATGACCAGGTCGCCGATCGAGACCAGCTCGGGGTGGTAGAGCTCGACAATGCGCTCGTCGATGCCCTCGTAGTGGCCGCACACGACAATGAGGTGTTCCTCGCGAGCGAGTTGCTCGACCCAGGCCTGGTGCAGGCGGACCCCACGCGGATCGGTCATGAGCAGGCGGGGGGCAGGCGAGCGGGTCTGGCACCAGTCGATCGCCTCGGCGATGGGCGGCGCCGCCATGACCATGCCCGGACCACCGCCAAAGGGCCGGTCGTCGACCTTGCGGTGCCGACCACCGGCCCAGCGCCGCGGATCGACCAGTTCGACATCGACCAGCCCGCGCCGCCGCGCCCGGCCGACGATCGAGGCATCCAGGTAGGCTTGGCAGGCCTCGGGGAAGAGGGTGATCAGGTCGATGCGCACGTCCGCAGCCTCGCGGGGCCGGCCGGGTCGCAAGCACCAGCGGTCAGGGTTCCTGTACCTCAGCGAGGCCCAGACCACTTTCGCCGGCGACCGAGTAGAACAGTAAGAGTCGACCATCCTCGCGGAAGACCGCCGGATCGCGCACGGCGTGCTCGAGGCCGTGGGCGGCGCCGGAGCGGCTGGCGCGCATGGGCTCGCCAGTCCCTTCGTAGGGCAACTCCGGGGCCAACACCTCCTCGGTCGGACCGGCCCGCCAGGTCTGCGGCTCTCCGATCAAGGCGATGCGGCGGCGCTGGATGCGTTCCGGCGTATCGCCGATGCGGCTGAAATAGGCCCACAGGACCTCGCCCTGCACGTCCACGGCGAGATGACGGATGTGGCCAGCCTTGTTGAATCCCGGCCGGCCGGAGAGGTCCTCGGTGAAGGGGTTGCCGATCAGCTCGAACGGGGTCAGACCGTCGGCGCTGCGATAGAGGTCGCCACCCTTGGCGAAGGCGAACCACAGGCCGCCGTGGCGGAAGACACGAAAGTAGAACGGGCCGAGAACGTCTGGTCGTGGGGTGAAATGCAGGCCGTCGGTCGAAGTGGCGACAAAGCTCATCTGCGACAGCGGTCGGCCTTCGGCGTCCTTGCCCTGCGCCGGACCGTGGAAGTACAGGCGCAATTCGCGGCGTTCCGCATCGACAATAATGTCCGGCGAGGCGATATGGCCGCGCGCCCTCGGGACCTCGGCCAACTGCAGCGTGCCACCGGCATGGATGTGCCACGGGCCGGCCACGCTGTCGGCGTAGGCCAGGCGGATGTAGCTACCGGAATGATGCGCGAAATAGAGGTAGTAGCGGCCAAGCGGATGTGGAATCCAGTCCGGCACGCGGATCAGCGACGGACCGTTGATGTTGGCGCCGTCCTTGCCCGGCAGCATCGCCGGCCGGATGATGGGGTTGTCGGGGCTGCGGATCACCTGCACGGCTGGCTCCTGGGCTGAGAGGATGGTGCCGCCTGCCAGCAGCAGCATGGCGGAAACTGAGGTACGCATGCACATACCATGCACGTCCTGGCCAGATGACCATGGCACCGAACGCCACGGCATGGACCGAAAGGCAGGTTCGCTACGGCTCAGGGGCTCCGCCCCTGCGGCCCTGCGGGCCTGTCCCCGCGGGCTTTGTCGCGGCTCGGTTTCGTCGCTGCGCTCCGAAACCCTGGGCGGATGGCTTCGCCCAGTATATCCGCCCACCGCCACTCGGCGCCCGCCCCATCGCTGCGCGACGGGGCCCCGGGCCTGAGTCGTTACGGCTGGTTTATCAGCAGCGTCGCGGGGGCGCTGGCTAGCCTACGGCCATGGACGAGGCTGGACGGCTGTGGATCCGCGGACTGCTTGCGCCCAAGGTGCGCCTGGGCGTCGCCGGTGTCGGTCCGCTGCAGTTCCGTGCCGGCTGGGGCATCGGACCCCGGGCCATGCCTCAGCATATCCTCCACGCCATTCTCGCCGGCGGTACCAGCGGCACGGTCGATGGTCGCCCAATCGCCTGCCGGCCCGACGATCTGCTGTGGATCCCGGCCGGCCTCAACCACCACCTGCATCAGGATGGCCAGCGGACGCTGCGCTTCTGGCGGCTGCGCATCGCCATTGATGGCCTGCCAGGGGCTCCGGCCGAGCCGCGCCTGTGGCGCGGACTTGGCCATGCCGCCAGCCTGCTTGCCGATGCCTGCACCCCGCCGCTGATCGACGCCCGGCTGCGCGCGGCGCTGGTGCTGCTGCTCGACCGCCCGGGCGGGCGAGTCGGTGCCGAGGCCTCTGACGCACCGTGGTGGCCGGCGGTCGAGGCCTATCTGGCGCGCAGCGGAACGCAGGGTTCGATCAGTGGCATGGCCAGTGCGGCCGGGGTTGGCGTCCGGCATCTGACCCGCTGCTGCGCCGCCCGCCTCGGCGTCCCACCGCGCACCCTGCTGGTGCAGCGCCGCTGTCGTCGGGCCGCCGATGCCCTGGCCGATGGCGCAAGCGTGGCTCAGGCCGCAAGCCTCGCCGGCTGGGGCGACCCCTATCTGTTCAGCCGCATGTTCCATCGCCACATCGGCATGACCCCGAGCCGTTGGCGTCGACTGTCGCTGCCCGTCTGAGGCGGGACCGCCAGTGGCGCCGATGGCGGCGGCATGGCATCCTGCCGGCATGCCACGCCGCTCCGCCAACGCCGATCCCGCCGATCCCGCGCCGGCGCTCAGTCGTGGTATCGCGCTGCTCGAACGCCTGGCCAGCGACGGGCCGCAGGTGCTGGAACGGCTGGCCGCCTCAGCCGGGCTGCCGAAATCCTCGACCCTGCGCCTGCTCTCGGCGCTGGAGCGGCTCGGCCTGGTGGCGCGGGATCCAGCGACGCGACGCTTCCATGCCCGGGCGGTGCTAACGCGCGGGCAGGGTGATGCCGCCGAGACCGCGCACCAGCGCACCGTCCTGGCCGGATTGGCACGAGCCGCCGGCCACGCCGCCGAGCTGTGGGAACTGCGCAGCGACAGCCTGGTCCTGACCGACCGCGCCGATCCCGAGGACGCCTCGACCGCGGTGCGGGCGCGCATCGGCTTCGTCCGCCCATTGGTCGAGGCCGACGCCGTCGCCCTGATCGCCTTCGCCTGCGCCGGCGCGACCCTGCCGCGACGCCACACCCAGTCGCAGAAACGCAGCATCGTTCCGCTCGGCCGCGCACTCGTCAACCAGCAGATCCAGGCCTGCCGCACCGCGGGCTGCGCCGCCGATGCCGGCCTGAACGCGTACGGTGTGCGCCGTTTCGCTGCACCATGGACTGGGCCGGATGGCCGCTGCCGCATCCTGGCGGTGGCGCAGGGCGGTGGGGTGCCGCCCGGCGAGGACGATGACCGCCTGCTGCGTCTGGTGGCGCAGGCCGCCCGTTGATTTTTGGCATACGTTCCATAGATTGAACCTCAG
Source organism: Planctomycetota bacterium (assembly GCA_038203025.1). Classification (GTDB taxonomy): domain Bacteria; phylum Planctomycetota; class UBA11346; order UBA11346; family UBA11346; genus UBA11346. The sequence goes on along the minus strand of JBBREK010000110.1, from coordinate 5,508 downwards.
GAGCTACGGCCATGCGCGTCCTGTTCATCGACATCGACACCCTCCGACCCGATCATCTCGGCTGCTACGGCTACCACCGCCGCACCAGTCCGGCGATCGACGCCATCGCCGCCGAAGGCCTCCGCTTCGACCGTTGCTACGCCACCGACACGCCCTGCCTGCCCAGCCGCTCGGCGCTGATCACCATGCAATTCGGCATCCGCAATGGCGCCATCAACCACGGCGGCACCCGGGCCGACCCCTTCCCAGCCGGTCCCGACCGCGGCTTCCGTTCAGAACTGGCCAACACCAGCCTGGCCATGCGCATCGCACAGGCCGGCTGGCGCACCGCCTCGATCTCGTCGTTCCCGGAGCGTCACTCGTCCTACCACTGGTGCGCCGGCTTCCGCGAGAACATCGACCCCACCGGCAAGGGCGGCATGGAGGACGCAGGCGAGATCGTGCCCACCGCCCTCGACTGGCTGGAGCGCAACGGTGCCGGTGACAAGTGGTTCCTGCACGTGCACATGTGGGATCCGCACACCCCCTACCGGGCCCCCGCCGAGATGGGCGACCCCTACGCCACGGATCCGCTGCCGGCCTGGTACACCGAGGATGTACGCAAGACCCACTGGGACTGCTGCGGCCCGCATGGCGCGCAGGAGGTCAGCGGCTTCGCCCCATCCAAGGATCCCGCCCGCTTCCCGCGTCAGCCCAGCGCCATCGCCAACATGGACGATGCCCGGCGCATGTTCGACGGTTACGACTGCGGGGTGAAGCGTTCCGACGACCACGTCACCATGCTGGTGGCCAAGCTCAAGCAGCTGGGCATCTGGGAGGACACCGCCATCGTCATCACCTCGGACCACGGCGAGGACCTCGGCGAGCTGAACAGCTACGGCGACCACCAGTTTGCCGACGAGATCACCCATCGCCTGCCGATGATCGTGCGCTGGCCCGGCCTCGCCCCGCGGGTCGAGCGCGGCCTACACTACCACCTCGACGCCTGGGCGACGATTGCCGAGCTGATGGGCGCCAAGGTCGCCGCCACCTGGGATGGACTGAGCTTCGCCGCCGACCTCAGCGCCGGCAAGCCGGCCACCGCCCGTCCGTCGCTGGTGCTGTCGCAGGCGGCGTGGAGCTGCCAGCGTGCCGCCCGCTGGGACGACTGGATCCTGATCCGCTCGTACCACGACGGTCTGCACGGTTTCCCCGACCGCATGCTCTACAGCCTTGCCGACGATCCGCACGAGCAGCACGACCTGGCGGCGCAACGGCCCGATCTGGTGGCGCACGGCCAGACCCTGATCGACACCTGGCGCGCCGACTGCCTGTCGCGTTCACCCAACCCCGATCCGATGGACATCGTCCTCGCTGAAGGCGGTCCGCTGCACTGCCGCGGCGAGCTGCACAAGTACGCCACCCGCCTGCGCGCCACCGGCCGGCCGGCCTGGGCGGAACGGCTGGAGCAGGCGCACGGCCATCGCCCGCGCTGCTAGGCGGCATCTCGCGACAGGGACATGACAACCCTGGCCATTGCCTGAACGGGGCCGATGGCGTGCCCGCTGAGGAGTCTGCCGCCCCGGCACAGCACGATGCCATGGTTGGCGTGGCCGGCACCGACGGCACCTGCGACCAGTCAGCGATCCAGCGAACAAGATGCTTTTGGCGGCGGCTGCGGAGACAGTCATGGCTTGTTCCCTTGCGGCTGCCTAGTGCCGCTCCAGGACCAATCACTCTAGAAATCGTCGTTCGTCGTTGCACCACGCTGGTTGCGCTCAGCGACACCCGTCACCTTGCAGGTGACACTGAAGTAGTCCGGTCTCTCGTCGTATGTCTATGCGGAACGACGAACGACGAACTCTCCTGCGTTGTCTAGGATCACCCACCGGAAAGCACGCAGTGTGCTCGCGCACGTGGCGAACCCGGCCGACGCCTCAGGCAGGGTCGATACGCTGCAACTGCCCGCAGTGCACGCACACGGTCGTATACATCGCGGCCTTGGCCAGGGCGAGGAACGAACGTCCGCAGTGGGTGCAGGTAAACATCCGCCCGGTCTCGGTGTGCGAGGTGTTGCGGAACGAGGCCGTGCCCTCGACCCCGCGGCGAACCCGAGCGGTGAACGAGGTCGGCGGCTGGGGCGTGTTGATCTTGGCAATCCTGCCTGTGCCGGGGGCCAGGGGCATGGGATCGACGCTGCGACGCATGCGCGATGTGCCGGTGCCCATGGGGACGATGGCGCTGGGCCGGCGCTGATAGCCTGCGGTTGGCGGCTTGGTCGGTGGAGGCGGTGGTGCCGTCGGCTGCGGCTTCAGCGCGTCTGACTGGCGCGGTTCGAGGGCGCCACCTTCGGCCCGCCAGCCGCCGGTCCCGGGCATGGGCAGGGGCTCTGGCGCGGCGGTAGGCTGACGCGGTTCGAGGGCGTGCGACGGCGAGGCCGACGGCCCACCGCTCGGCTCGGCGGTGCGACGCATGATACGCGAGGTGCCGAAGAAGGGCTGGTCGCCGCTTTTCTCCTCGGCGTGCTTGCGGAAGGTCGCGGTGGTGCGGTCGAGCAGCTTCTCGATCTCCTGCAGCTCGATCGGCTTGTCGAGGATGGCTAACACCCCCAGGCGCTTGGCCTCGTTCTCGAGTTCGGGATTCAGCGAGCGGTAGCCGGTGATGAAGACGAACGGGATGGCCTCGTTACGCATGCGCAGTTCGCGCAGGAAGGTCAGACCGTCGGCGCCGGGCATGACGAAGTCGCTGAGGATCAGGTGATAGCTTTCACCCGCCGTCTTGCGCCGAGTGATCGCCATCATCGCCTCCTTGACGCTGGCGGCGACGTCGACCCGCCGGCAGCGCTGGAGGAGGAACTCGGTGAGGAACCGCACCGTTTCCGGCCGGTCGTCAACTACCAGGACATCAAGGGCGCCGATCATGTCTCGACGAGTGTGTCAACCGCCCATGGCTGAGGCAAGCCCCGTGTCGCCGACTCGCTCAGACCCTGCCCAGCTCGCGTCCGCGATCCTCGGCCGCCTGCAGGGCCCTGGACCACAGGTCCGAGAACCCGCCTTGATCGAGAACGTTCAGCGCGGCAGCAGTCGTCCCGCCCGGGCTGGTGACGGCCTGACGCAGGGCACCGGCCGTGCCGATGCCCTGACGCATGAGGTAGGCCACCGACCCGGCGAGGGTCTGACCGACCAGCAGCTCGGCCTCGGCGGCAGTGAAGCCGCGGGCCTGGGCGGCGGCGACCAGGGCCTCGGCGGTGCGGAAGATGTAGGCCGGTCCGCTGCCGCTGACCGCGGTGATCGCGTCCATACGCGCCTCGTCAGCGACGCGCAGGACCTTGCCGCTGGGCGCGAACACGCCCTCGGCCGCCGCCAGATCGGCCTCGCTGGCGTGAGCGCCACGGCACAGCCCGACCATGCCCTGGCCGATGGCCAACGGCGTGTTGGGCATGGCGCGGATGATGCGCGTCCCGGCCGGCATCCAGCCGGCCAGCGTGGCCGTGGTGGTTCCGGCGAGGATCGAGACCAGCACCTTGTCCGGGGTCCAGGTCGTGGCCAGGCCCGGCACGACAGTGGCCGCCATCTGCGGCTTGATCGCCAGGACGACGAGGCTGCCGGCCGCCACAGCGCGGGCATTGTCGACCACCGCCTCGGCGCCGAGGGCGATCAGAGCCGGATGCTTGTCCGCCTGCGGGTCGGCCACGGTCAGACGCGGCCGGGGCGATAGCCCGGCGAGGCCGGCGAGCATGGCCGTGGCCATGTTGCCGCCGCCGATGAACGAGACGGGTGGGAGCTGCTGCATGGCGCGGCAGGATGGGCGGAGATGGGGCATTGCCACTGTTCGTCGTTCGTGGTTCGCGGTTCTCGGTTATGGTGACACGGTTTATGTGGGTTGAATACGGCCGCCAAACGGGTGGGCACAGGAATATTCTAGCCGTGCCCACCAACCATCGCCGCCACCGCGAACCGCGAACCGCGAACCGCGAACCGGACTGCCCCCCTTGCCCCTTCGACGACAGCCGCACGCTGTCGATCCCCCTCAGGAGCACCCCCATGGCCAAGCTGTCCATCGATCAGGTCACCCTCGCCGGCAAGCGCGTCGTCATGCGCGTCGATTTCAACGTGCCGCAGGACAAGAAGACCGGTGTCATCACCAACGTGCAGCGCATCACCGCCGCCATCCCGACCATCCAGTACGCGCTCGACAAGGGCGCATCGGTCGTGCTGCTGTCGCACCTCGGCCGCCCCGACGGCGAGAAGAAGGCCAAGTTCTCGCTGAAGCCGGTGGCCGACAAGCTGGCCGAGCTGATCAAGAAGCCTGTGCAGTTCGTCGACGAATGCGTCGGTCCCAAGGCCGAGGCCGCCGCCGCCGCACTGAAGGCCGGCGAGATCCTGCTGCTGGAGAACGTCCGCTTCCACATCGAAGAGGAAGGCAAGGTCACCAAGAAGAAGGAGGACGGCAGCGAGGAGAAGATCAAGGCCGACCCGGCCAAGGTCGAGGCCGTCCGCGCCTCGCTGTCGAAGCTCGGCGACATCTACGTCAACGACGCCTTCGGCACCGCCCACCGCGCACACAGCTCGATGGTCGGCATCAACCTGCCGATCAAGGCCAGCGGCTTCCTGATGAAGAAGGAGCTGGACGCCTTCGCCCAGGTCCTGGAGGCGCCCAAGCGGCCGCTGCTGGCCATCCTCGGCGGCGCCAAGGTGAAAGACAAGATCCAGCTGATCAACAACCTGCTCGACAACGCCAACGAACTGATCATTGGCGGCGGCATGGCCTACACCTTCCTCAAGGTGCGCGACGGCATGGCCATCGGCAAGTCGCTGTTCGACGAGGAAGGCGCAAAGATCGTCCCCGAGCTGCTGGCCAAGGCCAAGGCCAAGGGCGTGCAGATCCACCTGCCATTCGACCTCGTCGCCGCCGACAAGTTCGACGCCAACGCCAACACCCAGGTGGTCACCATCAAGCAGGGCATCCCCGATGGCTGGGAAGGCCTCGACTGCGGCCCCGAGACGCGGAAGAATATCGCCGCGGTCATCGCCCGCGCCAAGACCGTGGTATGGAACGGCCCGCTCGGAGTCTTCGAGTTCGAGAAGTTCGCCGCCGGCACCAAGGCGGCGATGGACGCCATGGTTGCAGTCACCGCCACCGGCGCGGTCACCGTGATCGGCGGCGGCGACACCGCCACCGCGGCAGCCAAGTGGGGCACCGACACCAAGGTGACGCACTGCTCGACCGGCGGCGGCGCCTCGCTGGAGCTGCTCGAAGGCAAGCTCCTCCCTGGCATCGGGGCGCTGAACGAGGCCAAATAGGCTACCCCGGGAGGGCGGATCGACGGGACTTGCGCACGGCGCCAAGCCAATAACGTTCCGCCCTCCTGACTGCGCTGGCCGCGTAGCTCAGCTGGTAGAGCAGCGGATTGAAAATCCGCGTGTCACTGGTTCGATTCCGGTCGCGGCCACCAAACGACAGACCCCCGGTGAAAACGGGGGGTCTGTCGTTTCCTGGGAGCGCGGGCCGCTGGCCCGCCCGTCGTCC
>JBBREK010000109.1:0-13883 GCA_038203025.1 Planctomycetota bacterium | reverse complement strand
CACCAGATCCGCTGCCGCTCGCCAGCCGGGCTTGCCGCCGTGGAGGCGCAACTGACGGATGACGGCGCGGGCGATGTCTTGGGTGGCGACTGGCCGGGACGTGTCCCAGGACCAGAAACACTCCGCCTGGAAGCGCTGGACCGCATCCTGGAAACGCGCCTGGATGGCGGGCGGAACGCCCTGGACGTCATCACGCTGCATGGCGGAATCCTAGCCGCTGGCGGCTGCCGAGGAAGTAGCGGCCGGATCCGCCAACAGGTTGCCTGGCACTCCTCCTGTTTGGAATGTAAAGGCCGGGATTGCGGTAGGGACGGCCATTTCGGGCCGCCCCCCGCGCGGATCCGTACGTGCGTCGTTAACGCATACGGCTCTTACCTCGGGTGTGTGGCCTCGAAGCGTGCCCGCCTCGAAGCGTGCCCACGGATACGGAGGCTTGGTCTGGGGCTTCGGGGGATATACAAAGGACACCCGCTTATTACTGGGAAGAGAAATGAACAGGGATAAACAAAGGACACCCGCTTATTACTGGGAGGAGAAATGAACAGTGGACAAGTCAGAGTTACTGAAATAAGCGGGTGTCCCTTATGTCCATTTATGTCCTCGGTTGATCAGCGGAACAGGGCCGCCGGACGGATACGCCGCAACGTTCCTGCCTCTGTGGCCCCTGCGATACCCCAGGAACGGCCCGATAGCGGAGTGCCGCGCTGGATTGCCTGGCTCGGGACGGGTGCAGGGGCTGCCCTCATCGCGCTGGCGGTGCTGGCCGAAATCTCCCACCGGCGTCCGCTGGGATCACGCTGATTGGCCGTGGATGTGCTTGGTGGCTGTCTGGTCCTGGCTGTAGCCATCGGGGTGGTCGGACACCTGGGCGGCATCCTGGTCTACGGCCCGGGTCATTTCACCTTGTAGAACCTTTGGCAGCGCCTGATGAGACAACCCACTTCTAGCGGATGTTCTTGGTATATCCCCCAATCCCTCCTTTCATCAAGCCCACCATGCCACTACCTACGCTGATCGCCCTAATCGTGATGTTGGGTATTGCCGCTACTCTGGTTCGCGATGCTGATTCCCGTTCCACCCGGCGTGACTGATCCAGCACGCCTTTTTTGACCACCAGGTCCATGGAGTTCCCATGCTCATCCGTTCCATCCTGTCGGCGTCCTGCGCCCTGCTGCTGGGGGGTGCCCTCATGGCGGCCGACACGCCTGCCGGCGAGGCCCCCAAGGCCAAGCCCTATCCGCTGACCACCTGTATCATCTCGAGCGACAAGCTCGACGCGATGGACGGCAGCATCACCAAGGTCTACGAAGGCCAGGATATCAAGTTCTGCTGCAAGTCGTGCATCAAGACCTTCGAGAAGGATCCGGCGAAGTACCTCAAGATGGTGGCTGATCAGGCAGCTGCGGCCAAGGCGGTGCCAGCTGCCCCGGCCAAGGCCGATCACGACCACCACTGACCATAGCGCGCCCCCGGCCCGGCCCACGCTGGCCGGGGGCCATTCAACGCCGGTTGTTGATCAGTTACATACCTAGCCGTCTTTCAGATGGCACCCATGCGTAGCGATCAACGATCGCAATCGAACATAAACCGCCATGCCACCAGATAACACTACCTACACTTGCCCGATGCACCCCGAGGTGCAGCAGGACCATCAAGGGAATTGCCCCAAGTGCGGCATGACCTTGGAGCCGCTGGTGGCAACATCCGGCGCAGACACTGAGGAAAACCACGAATCTATCTACATGTCTCGGCGTTTCTGGGTCGGCGCCGCACTGACGCTGCCGGTGTTCATCCTAGCTATGGCCCACCTGGTCCCGGCGTTAGCCAGGCAGCCCTGGGTTGACGGAACCGCATCGCGATGGATCCAGTTCGCGCTTACCACCCCCGTGGTCTGGTGGGCTGGTTGGCCGTTCTTTGTCCGTGGCTGGCACTCCATCAGGTCATTGCACCTGAATATGTTCACCCTGATCGCCATCGGTATAGGTGCAGCCTACGGCTTCAGTGCCGTGGCGATGATCATGCCCGGTCTCTTTCCCCATCCGATGCAGCACGACGGCAGGGTCGCCATCTACTTTGAGGCAGCAGCGGTTATCGTCGTCCTGGTCCTACTCGGGCAGGTGCTCGAACTCCGCGCCCGCAGTCGCACTGGCAGTGCGATCACCGCATTGCTCAACCTTGCGCCGCCGACCGCCCGACAGGTTGCACCGGGTGGCGATCATGAAGTTCCGCTCGACGCCGTGAAGGTCGGCGACTGGCTGCGGGTAGTTCCCGGCGATCGGATTCCTGTCGATGGCACGGTGGTTGAAGGCCACTCCAGCGTGGAGGAGTCGATGGTTACTGGGGAGCCACTTCCGGTGGAGAAGGCCGTTGGCGACACCGTGACAGGTGGCACCGTCAATGGCCCTGGCAGTTTCGTCATGCGCGCCGAGCGGGTAGGCAACGACACGCTGCTCGGGCAGATCGTGAATATGGTGGCCGAGGCCCAGCGAAGCCGTGCGCCCATCCAGGGCCTTGCCGATCGTGTCGCCGCCATCTTCGTGCCAGCCGTGCTGGTATCGTCAGTGCTCACCTTCATCGTTTGGATGTCGGTCGGCCCTGATCCCAGGCTTGCGTTCGCTATCGTCAACGCCGTGGCCGTCCTCATCATCGCCTGTCCGTGCGCACTCGGCTTGGCCACGCCCATGTCGATCATGGTCGGAGTCGGACGCGGCGCGCAGGACGGCGTGCTGGTGAAGAACGCGGAAGCGCTCGAACGACTGGAGAAGGTTACCACCCTAGTCGTAGACAAGACGGGCACGCTCACCGAGGGGAAACCCAAGGTGACGGACGTCCTTCCCGTCAATGGTGTCGATGCGAAGGATTTCCTGCGACTTGCCGCATCTTTGGAACAAAACAGCGAACACCCCCTCGCTGCCGCGATCGTACAAGGCGCCAAGGCACAGGACCTAACCTTGGATGCCGTGAAGGACTTCCGCTCGGCGACGGGGGGCGGGGTCGCCGGCACCATCGCTGGTCGCTCGGTAATGATCGGCAAGGGGGCATTCCTGCGCCAAGAGGGTATCGCCGATTTGGAGCAACTTGAGACGTCGGCGACACAGTTACAGGAAGACGGCAAGACTGCGGTGTTCATCGCCTTGGACGGCAAGCCTGCGGGCATCATCGCCGTTGCCGATCCAATCAAATCCACCACGCCCGATGCGATCCGCGACCTGCACGCACTCGGCGTGAAGCTGATCATGCTCACCGGAGACAACCAGCGCACAGCGGCCGCGGTTGCCAAGCAGCTTGGTTTGGATGCGGTGGAAGCCGAGGTCGAACCGGCGGGGAAGGCGGCATACATCAGGAACCTGCGCGCCGCCGACGAGCGCGTCGCCATGGCTGGCGATGGCATCAACGATGCGCCGGCCCTCAGCGAGGCTGACGTCGGCATTGCCATGGGGACTGGCACCGATGTCGCCATGCAGAGCGCCGGCATCACTCTCGTCAAAGGTGATCTCCGAGGCATCGCTAAGGCCATCCGTCTCAGTCGCGCCACCATGTGGAATATCCGAGAGAACCTCCTTTTCGCCTTCCTCTATAATGCGCTGGGCATCCCCATCGCGGCTGGCGTGCTGTATCCGCACTTTGGCTGGCTGCTCAGCCCGATCATCGCCGGTGCCGCGATGAGCTTGAGTTCGTTGTCGGTGATCGGCAATGCACTGCGACTGCGACGGCTGTCGCTGTCGTGAAACAGACACTGCGTTTATCGTGTGGTGCCGCTGCGAATTCCCCACAGCATGCACTCCAGCGGTGATGGCACGCCGCTGAAGTCGCTCAAAATCTTCGTCAACGGGCCAATAGGCGGTCTGATCTACGAGGGACGAGAACTCAAGTTCTGCTGCGCGCCCTGCATCGCGAAGTTCCAGGCCAATCCGCAACGCTCTCTCACAAAACTGCCGTGACCGCCCTGTGGCAGAAGACCAGAATCCGCGTCATCCGGCATCGGCCACGCCGTCAGCCTGTGTGAACCCCAGCGGAGCCGCCATCATGAGCACCACTACCCTCAGCGTCCTTCTCGTGACCGGCATGTCCTGCGGCTCCTGCCGCCAGCATGTGTCCCGTGCCCTCCAAGCCGTCCCGGGCGTTTCCCAGGTACAGGTCGATCTCGCCAGCGGCCGTGTTGAGATTCTTCATGAACCAGCCGTCGTACCGGAGACGCTCATCCAGACGATCATTGCCGCCGGCTACACGGCGCGGGTGGCCGCGTTGCCGGCATGACATCCACGCTTACCCCTGATGACGGTCTGGACCCGGTTTTGGCTGATCTGGAGCGATTTCGGGCATTCATCCGCTCCCGGTTGTCTGATGTCCAGGTTGTCGACGATGTGCTCCAGGAAGCCTTGCTGCGCGCCACGCGCGGCATTGCGTCGCTACGCGACAGCGACCGCCTCGACGCCTGGTTCTACCGCATCATCCGCCGAGCTATCGCCGACCGCGGCCGGGGTCCGGCTGCAGTCACAACTGTGACGATCGATCCCGCAACGCTGGAGACCGAGCCAACGGAACAGACCGCCATCTGCCTGGTCGACGTCGATGGCGTCGATCCGGAACAGGCGGCCAAACGGCTGGGGATCGCGACGAGCGTGTTGCATGCCCGGCGCTATCGAGCTCGGATCGGCCTCCGCATTGCTCTCGAAGCCCTCTGCCAAGCCTGTGCGCGGGAGGGATGCAGCGACTGCCACTGCGAGCCCCAGCCGAAGCCGTGAACCGAATCGCCGTCGATAGATTCGCTGCTTGTCCTCTTCACCACAAGGATTCGTGATGCGCCACATACTGCTTATGCTTGCTACGCTGGCTATCTGCACCGCCGCCGAAACCGTCACCGTCGAACGCGTACCCGAAGGCGGCCTGCGCCCACGCGCAGTGCTGGATACCACAGGGGCGGTGCACCTAGTCTGGCTGCACGGCGCCCCCGCCGCCAGCGATATCGGTTATGCCCGTCGCGCTCCTGCCGAGACTGCCTGGTCCGCCACGCGCACAGTCAACAGCGTAGCCAGGACAGCTATGGCGATCGGCACGGTGCGCGGCGCGCAACTGGCCGTTGATGGCACGGGCCGGGCGCACGTCCTGTGGGTTGGCACGAAGGGCAGTACGCCGCGGCCGGGAGACGGCGGCTCGCCCCTGCTCTACAGCCGGCAGCTCGCCGACGGGTCGTTCGCTCCGCAACGCAACCTGGCTGGCAAGGCCACCGGCTTGGACGGCGGCGGTGCGATTACCACCGGCCCGGACGGCGCGGTGTGGCTCTTCTGGCATGCCAGCGCCGGGGCCAAGGACGATGCCCAGCGCGCCGGCTTCGTGGCACACTCCAGCGACGGTGGGGCCACCTTCGCAGCGGAGACGCGACTGCTGAGCGCCGCCACTGGCGCCTGCGCGTGCTGCGAGATGGGTGCTGCCGCTGACACAGCGGGCGGCGTGACCGCACTGATGCGGGTGGCCGGGGGCGGGACCTTCCGCGACCAGGCCGCCGCCTGGTTGAAGCCCGGTGGGACGGCGTTCGTCAGCACTTCTGTCGCGCCCTGGCAGACCGGGACGTGCCCGATGTCCACCTGCCAGCTCGTCTCACTCGGTACGCGCACCTGGGCCGCCTGGGAATGCCAGGGTCAGGTCAGTTGGGGCGAGTTGCGCGAGGGCAAGGTGCTGAAGCCGGTCGCGGCGCCCGGCTCCGGCGGCGGCCGAAAGCACCCGGCCATCGCCGTCGATGCCCAAGGGCTCGTCTGTCTGGTGTGGACCGAGGGCACCGGCTGGCAGCGTGGCGGCAGCCTGGCGTGGCAGGTGTGGGATGCCGAGGGCAGACCGCTCGGCCCGCCCGGCTCGGCCGCCGGTGTACCAGCCTGGAGCCTGGGCGCGGTGGTGGCCCGGACCGGCGGCGGGTTCACCGTGCTGTATTAGCCCGCAACTCCATGTCTCAGATCAAGCCATCTGCTATCTCCGCGTCAATCCGTCATCGGTTTGAGACATCGGCTGATACACCGACTTTGTGCATGCCGACATGCCGGCGCATGACGGTGAACCAGATAACGGGGTAGATGACCAACTCCATGAGGAAGCTGGTCGTCAAGCCGCCGAGCATGGGCGCTGCCAGCCGACGCATGGTATCGGCTCCAGCGCCCTCGGCGAAGAGCAACGGCAGCAGGCCGGTGAAGGCCACCAGCACAGTCATGGTCTTGGGTCGGATACGCTTGACCGCACCATCATGAACTGCGGCATGCAGATCCGCCTCCGTATTAAGACGGCCTTCGGCGGCGAAGCGCTTGCAACTGTCCTGGAGGAAATGCAGCATCACCAGACCGGTCTCGGCATCGAGTCCTGCCAGGGCGATGACGCCCACCCACACGGCGACCGAGGTGTTGAAGTCGAGGAACCACAGCAGCCAGACCGCACCGATCAGGCTGAACGGCACGGCTAGCAGGACGATGCCGGTCTGCAGCCAGCTGCGTGTACCGATATACAGCAGAATCACGATGGCGACAGCGGCAAGCGGGATGGCGACCGACAGCCGACGATTGGCCTCCAGCATGTACTCATACTGGCCCGAGAAGGCGAGGCTGTAGCCCGCGGGCATCTGCACGTGGTCGGCGACAACCTGTTTGGCGGCGGCGACATAGCCGCCCAGGTCGCTACCGACTGGTACGACGTAGATCCAGCTCGACGGCCGTGCGTTCTCGCTCTTGATCATGGGCGGGCCGTTGCGCTCAACCAGCTGCGCCAGCTCGGCCAAGGGCACCTGGCCGCCAGCCGGCGTAGCGATCAGGACGCTGCCGATGGCGGCGGGGTCATCGCGTAATTCACGGGCGTAGCGCAGTTGCACGCCATATCGTTCGAGGCCCTCGACCGTGAAGGTGACATTGCGACCACCAAGCGCGGTGGTGACCGCCTCCTGAACGTCGGCTATCTGCAGGCCGTAGCGGGCGATGGCGCCACGATCGATGGCAACGTCAAGGTAGCTGCCGCCGACTGCCCGGTCGGTGGCGACGCTGGCGGTCATGCCAGCAGTGCGTGTATCGGTTTTGATAGCCTGGGCGACGCTATCGGTCAGCCGTTCCAGCACGGCAAGATCCGGGCCCATCAGCTTGACGCCGACCGGGGTGCGGATGCCGGTGGCCAGCATGTCGATGCGGGTGCGGATGGGCATGGTGCCCCGCGTCAGGGCGCCGGTGAGGCCGGGTAGCCGGAGGGCATCGTTGATGCCTGGCACGCGCTTGCCGCCAGGCAGTTCATAGCCATCAGTCAATTCGTCGAGGGTGATCGGCCGCGTGCCATGCCGTAGACCGAACCAGCTGGTGGTCGGGACCCGCCGCCATTTGCTGTGGTCGCGTTCCAATAGCACGACGGTCTCAATCATGGTCAGCGGTGCCGGATCGGTGGCGCTATCGGAACGTCCGGCCTTGCCGAAGACCCCGGTCACCTCGGGAAACTGCTTGATCAGGGCGTCGGTCTGCTGCAGCAATTCCCGCGCCTTGGTCGAACTCAGCCCCGGATCGGTGTTGGGCATGTAGAGGAAGTCGCCCTCCTCCAAAGGCGGCATGAACTCAGAGCCGAGCTGACGGAATGGCACCACTGTGACGGCCAAGGCCACGATCGCGAGACCGATGACAAGCAGCCGGTTGCGCATGGAAAATCTGAACACCGGCTCGTACAGCCGTTGCAGGATCATGCTGATGGGATTGTGGCGTTCATCGACGATGCGTTGCGGCAGCAGCAGCAGGGCCGACAGCGCCATCCATCCGCCAGCGATCCACCAGCGCAGATGCTCCAGATGCGGCAACGGTACGACGGCAACGATGGCTGCTGGCACCAGGATGGTTGCGGCAAGCACCAGACGCGTGCGCTGGCGCGACCAGTTGACCGGGGTCATGCGTTCGCGCAGGAACACCGCCATGACAGTAGGGATGAGGGTGATGGACAGCAGGGCGGAGACGCCAATGGCGAAGGTCTTGGTCCATGCCAGGGGTGCGAACAGTTTGCCGGATTGCCCAGTCAGGACAAACACCGGTACGAAGCTGACGGTGATGATCAACAGGCTGAAGAAGAGGGGTTTGCCGACATCGGCCGCTGCGGTCGCGATGAGGTCGCCGAAGGCGCGTGGCGCAGCCCCATTGGCGACCAGGTCCCGTTCGCGTTCGATCTCCTTGTGGGCATTCTCGACCATGACGATGGCGGCATCGACCATCACCCCGATGGCGATGGCGATGCCACCCAACGACATGATGTTACCGCTCAGACCGGTAAGCTTCATCAGGATGAGGCTGCCCAGGATGCCCGTGGGCAGCACGACCAGCGCCACCAGGGCCGAACGAGCGTGCAGCAGGAACAGCAGCACCACCAGCGACACCACCGTCAACTCCTCGATCAGGGTGCCGGTCAGCGTGTGGACGGCGCGATCGATCAGATCGCTGCGGTCGTAGGTCGTCACCACACCGACACCTGGCGGCAGGCCACGGGCGGCTTCGTCGAGGCGCTCGCGGACCCGGACGATGGTGTCGCGGGCGTTCTCGCCAAAACGCATGACCACGATGCCGCCGACTACTTCGCCTTGGCCATTGAGGTCGGCTATGCCACGACGGATCTCGGGGCCACGTCCGATCTCGGCTATATCGCCCAGGCGCACAGGCGCGCCCTGTTCGTCACTGCGCAGAGCGATGGAACGCAGGTCATCCTGTACCTGTTGGGTGCGCAGGGCGGCTGGATCGCGGCCGGCGGCGCGCTCGACGGCCACTTCGGCATCGGTCAGCGTACCGAGATAGCCCCGGCCCTGGACCACGAACTCGGTCTCGCCGCGTTCGATCACCCGCCCACCAGTTTCTTGATTCGATCGCTCGATAGCCCGCGCAACTTGACCCAGACTGATGCCGTAGGCACGCAGTTTCACCGGATCGACGGTCACCTGGTACTGATTGACGAAGCCGCCGACCGAGGCGACTTCGCTCACCCCATTCACTGAGGTCAACTCATAGCGCAAATACCAATCTTGCAGACTGCGCAACTGGGCCAGGTCGGTGTTCGGCTCGGCAAGCGGTCCGCCGTCCAACGGGCAGATCGTATGGGTGGCGCGCTCGCCATGTCGAACCAGCTGGGACCTGACCCCAGCCTCGGCAAAGTCGGGAGCCGCGTAGCTGCGTCCACTCTCCGGGTCGAGCCAGCGGGCGGGTGCCTCCGGGAAGACGCGTTGATGCACTAGGCGGGCCTGCACCTCCTCCGGTGCGTCGCTGGGTTTGGCGTACCAGCGCTCGGTTGTGGGATCCTGCCACAGCCCATCCGGATGACGAGGGCAGTACCGTCCGGTCGTGAGGGCGTATTGGTAGATCCAGCCGACACCGGTGGCGTCGGGACCAAGTTGCGGACTGACCCCTGGCGGCAGACGGCTGGCGACTGTGCTGAGCTGTTCCAGTACGCGCGATCGCGCCCAGTAGATGTCGGTGCCATCCTCGAAGATGATGTAGACGAACGACGTACCGAACATGCTGAAGCCGCGGACAGTACGCGAATGCGGCACCGACAGCATCGTCCGGGTCAGTGGATAGGTGACCTGGTCTTCAACGATACGTGGGGCCTGACCGGGAAACTCGGTGCGGACGATGACCTGGACATCGGAAAGGTCGGGGATGGCATCGACGGTCAGCGTACGCGCGCTCCAGATGCCGAGACCAACGAGCAGGGCTCCAAGGATCCAGACCAGAAGGCTGTTACGGACGCACCAGGAGATGAGCGCTGCGATCATGGATGCATCCCGTCTTAACGATGACCGGCGTGCGGATCAGCGGCCGGCGTCGTGGTCTTGGGCATCGCCGGATCCATTGCTGGACCACTCGTGGCCGCCGGGACTGCTGGGGCTGCCGGCAGCGGCACATCGGTGCTGGAGCAGGACGCCATGCCCGTGCCACCAAAGAAGGGATTCCGTGCTTCGTCACCGCGTTGGATCCACACCCCGCCGTCGGGTGCCGCTTTGAACATGCCGCAGGTGAAGGCGCGCAGGCTGTTGGCATACGATGTCGGGACTCCGCTACGACGCACCAGGGCGATCAGGTCGGCGCCGAACCGTCCGAATGCAACCCGCGTAGCGTTCAGTTCGGTGGTTTCGCCAAGGGCTTGCGCCAACTCGACGAGATGGGCCGCCTCCGTGAAACGGTGCAGGAAATGCGGCGAATCGGCCTCACCAGCCTGCTGGAAGGCAGTAGCGGCAGCCACCAGGCCCTTGTTTGCAGTCAGGGCCGGATCCAGCGTCCCGGCTGAGAGCGGGTCCTGGACTGCGAGATACGCATCCAGCAATGCCGGCAGGGCCGCCGCTGCTGCTGCCGGCAGAGCGTCCCCGGACTGCATGGCTGGCGCTGCAGGCGGCACTGCGACCAAGCCCGCCGACATGACTTTCGCCAAGCCTTCGCGCATGCGCATCTCGGAATCGAGCAGGAACTGACCAGAGGTGACAACCTGTTCGCCTTCGACGAGTCCGTCGAGGACGGGCACGCGCCCATCATCGGTGGCTCGGCCGAGGCGCACGGTGCGCGGTTCGAAGCGACCCTCGCCCAGGCTGACGAAGGCGACGTGACGTTCGCCGGTGCCGATGACCGCCTCACGCGGCACGAGGAGTTGCGGCCCATCGGTCTCGGAGAGGGTCACGGTGGCAAACATGCCCGGCTTCAGCAGGCCAGCGGTGTTGTCGACCACGAGACGCACGCGCACTTCGCGTAGGCGCGGGTCGATGGTGGGATAGACGTAGTCGATACGGGCTGCGATCGGCTGGGATGTGATCATGGCAGGCGTCACCTGTGCCGCCTGTCCGACGTGGATCAGCGCCGGATCCAGTTGGTGCTCATAGACCACCACGTCGATCCACACCCGCGACAGGTCGGCGATGCGCATCGTGGTCATGCCTGGCATGGCGTAGGTGCCGGCGTTCACATTCTTCATCGCCACCACGCCGCTGCGCGGTGCAGTGATGCTCATCGAGCGGGACGGTGTTCCGGACTTCTCCAGGGCGGCGATCGCCGCATCGCTAATGTCCAGGAAACGCAGTTTGGTGCGGGCCGCGGCCAGCAACTCGGCCCCACGCGCCCCATCCCGGTTCGCCACGGCCAGCAAATACTCCTGCTGAGCGGTGTAGAGTTCCGGCGCATAGAAATCAAACAGCGGCGCTCCCTCCTGCACGGGGGCCCACAGGGTGTCCGCCTGCAGGCGTTCGACCCAGCCAGGAATCTTGAGATTGACGTCGGAAACCAGTGACTCGTCGATCGATACCGTGCCGACCGTGCGGATGCTGCGGGTGACGGCAGCGCGCTCGACCGTCGCGATGCGCACGCCCATGTTCTGGACCACGACCGGATCGATGCCGATCTCACCGGCGAAGCGCTTGGGATCGACCGGCACCAGATCCATGCCGCAGATCGGACAGGTGCCCGGCTTCGGCGAGATGATCCAGGGGTGCATCTGGTCGATATACCAGGTGGCGGATTCGGCTCCGCCTTCGGCCGGCTGCGAGGTCGCTTTGGCGCTGAATACATGTGCTGCGGTCGCCGTCAGCCAGGGACCTGCGCTGACGCCAACTGCCACGGCGAGGAGCAGACCAAGCGTCAGCAGGACCGGATGGCGACGCCGTGCGGTGGGTGGGTTCGGATCAGTGCTCATGGTGTGGGCTCGGTGGCAGGAGGAGGGACTGCGAGGCCGCTGGCCTCCAGCAGATCGGCATCGGCTATGCCGCTCGCCGCCTGGGTGCGAATGCGGGCTATTTCCTGGCTCAGCAGCCGGCGCCAGGCTTCGATCACATCCTGATAACTGGCAGCGCTGGCGGCATAGCGACCTTCGACCACGCTCAGGGCTTGCCGGGCTGCTGGCAGGATGTCGAGGTCGAGCAGGCGCAACTGATCCCGTGCGGCCTCGCTGGCTGCCCAGGCCGCTGCAACCCGATCCACGGCCGAGGTGCTGGCATCCATCTCCAATGCCCGGGCGCGACGACGATCGGCAGCTGCCGCATCCTCGGCAGCATCAAGACGTCCGGTCCAGATTGGCAGATTGATGCCGACGCTCACCCACCATTGGTCCTGCCCGTTGGCCGACTTGGCCAGCCCGTCTTCAGACACCTGGTTATAGGTGAACCCCAACGTGAGATCCGGATAGCGATCGAGCCGAGCCTGACGCACACGGGCTTCGGCCTGGGTGCGCAGGGCGGCTGCCTCCTGGATGGCAGGGCTGCGCGTGGCAGCCAGGGATTGCCAGGCGGAGAGATCCCGATCCGCGGCGACAGGCTGGGGCAAGTCGAGCGGTGGTGGCGGCAGGGCGTAGGTGCTCGGATAGAGCATGAGACGGCGGAGTCTGGCCTCGGCCGCGGCGTTGGTGGAGCGCAGGACGCTCGATTGGACGTCCAGCCCACCCAGTTCGACATCCAGTCGCAGCAGATCTTCCTGGCCGCCACGCCCCGCCGACACTCTGGCCCCGATCACCTGCTGGAGCCGACGGACGATCGCCCGTTGATCTTCGACCACGGCGAGCGACCGAAGCGCGTCCCAGCGACGCCACCAGGCTCGCCTGAGGTCCGCGGTGACGGCCGCGGCAGTTGCCTCGGCCGCCGCATCGGCCATGGCCCGTCCGGCGTCCGCCGTTTCGGTCGCAGCGCCAAGTTTGCCAGGAAACGGAATACGCTGGTTGAGACTGGCCATCAACGTCACTTCGCCAGCCGCAGTCTGGGCCATGCGTCCCAGCGGGGATATCTGCAGCATCGGGTCCGGGTAGTAGCCGGCGCCTGCAGCCTTGGCGCGTTCGCGATCGACGGCTGCCCGCGCAGCCTCAAGCCGGGGCTGTCTCATCAACGCCAGTTCGATCTGACCTTCCAACTCGGGTGGCATGGCGGGTAGCGGGCTGGCGGATTCCGAGGCCGGCATCTGGGTGCCGGCAGGCCGGGTCGCTGGTGAAGTGCGAGCATCCGGCAACCCAGCAGGGCGCTCTCTGCTTGTGCACCCGGCGAGCACGGCGACAGCGCAGGCGAGTGCGGTTGCGACACTGAGTGGATTGCCGCGTGCCGAGGCGTGGTGAAGCGCAATGACTGACATGGTATGATGGTGGGGATGGTGGGGTTAGATGATGTGGCGAAAAGGGTCATTCGCAAGCCGTGCCCAGAGGACCGGCTTGCGATCGATGGACCCCACACCGAGGTCGCCAGCGGAGGTGGCCCATGCAGTCATCCGTTCTTTCTGCGCGGAGACTCATTGAGGGACGAACCTGAGAATCGTGTCGGCTTGTGGTCTGCCTTCCGCCGACAAGCCGGAACCCATGATTTGTGGGGACATCGTGGGTATTCCGGATCGCCATCGGGTCGTCATGATCCGAGATGATGGCGTGAAGCGGTGGCAATTAGTTGCAGCATCCCTGGCCTGCCATAGCGGGCTTGGCGTCGGTCTTCACATTGGCTTTCGCCTGCTCCGCAGCATCGATCTTCTTCAGGAACACGGCGGGGTCCTTGTCGAAATCCTTGAGGCAGCCCTTGCCGCAGAACTTGATCTCGCGGCCTTCGCGGACGACGACGACCGCCTCGCCCATCCCGCCGAGTCTGTCGCCGGAGACGATACAGGTGTCGAGAGCGTAGGGCTTGGCTTTGGGCTGATCGCCAGCGGCATCGGCGGCGAAGCTGGAGACCGCCAGGGCGGCCAGGAGGGCGATGGTCGAGAGGAGCCGGCGCATGAGATGATCCTTGTGGAAGTGTAACAGCTCAGGGGCTCTGCCCCCGCTGGCTTTGTCGCGGCTCGGTTTCGTCGCACGGCTCCGAAACCGTGGGCGGATGGGCTTCGCCCATTCTATCCGCCCACCACCACTCGGCGCCCGCCCCATCGCTGCGCGACGGGGCCCCGGCTGAGTAGTTA
>JBBREK010000108.1:0-13952 GCA_038203025.1 Planctomycetota bacterium | reverse complement strand
CGTTCCAGCGCACCAAGGTCGAGGTGTGCTTCGCTGGCATGATGATCTACGATGGCGACATTAACCTGCCGCCGCGCATCCTGGTCGAGCCGCCGGTGATCGACCGCGTGCTGTCGGAATACCTCATCGGTGCGGGCGTCCGCCAGCTCGCCGTCTCCGAGACGCAGAAGTTCGGCCACGTCACCTACTTCTGGAATGGCAACCGCAGCGGCTATCTCGACCAGAGCAAGGAGTGCTACATCGAGGTGCCTTCCGACCGCGTGTCGTTCGACGAGCGCCCGTGGATGAAGGCCGCCGAGGCCACCGACGCGTTGATCAACGAACTGCAGGCGCGTCCCTACGGCTTCGCCCGCATCAACTACCCCAACGGCGACATGGTCGGCCATACCGGTGTGTTCGAAGCGGCGCGCATGGGCGTCGAGGCGGTCGACCTGGTGCTCGGCCGCCTGCTGCCGGTGATCAAGAAGCTGGGTGGCGTCGCCCTGATCACCGCCGACCACGGCAACGCCGATGAGATGTACGAGATCGACAAGAAGGGCGGCGTGAAGATGGAGAACGGCAAGCCCAAGGCCAAGACCGCGCACACGCTGAATCCGGTGCCGTTCATCATCTACGACCCGTCCCATGCCGGTATTTACCAGTTGCGCAGCGACATCGCCAAGCCTGGCTTGGCCAACGTCGCCGCGACCGCCCTCGACCTCATGGGCTACCAGGCGCCGGAAGGATACGAGCCGTCGGTGATCCAGTGGAAGTAGGTTCGCGGCTGTGCGTCATCGGCACCGACACCGGGGTTGGGAAGACCACGGTGACGCTGCTGCTGGCGCAGGGGCTGCGAGCTCTGGGCAGGCGGGTGTGGTTGCACAAACCGGTGGCGTGTGGTGGCTGGGATGGCAGTTCGAGCGAGGATGGCCGCGCCCTGCGCGTCGCTTGCGGGGATGGGCAGGATCCGGCAACTGTGTGCCCGCTGGAGTTCCCCGAGCCGTGCAGCCCGCACCTGGCGGCGCAGGCGGCGGGAACGGAATTGCGCCTGGAACAGCTGGTGAACACCGCCGCGGGGCTAGAGCCCCGCGGTCCGGTCGGGGCTGGAGCCCCGCGCTCCTTGCTGCTGCTTGAGACTGCCGGCGGCCTGCTCGCACCACTGACCACGGCCCGCGAGACCAATGCTGATCTGCTGGCGGCGCTGGCTTGGCCATTGCTGCTGGTGACGCGACCGCATCTCGGGACGCTCAACCACACGCAACTGACGGTCAATGAATGCCGCCGCCGGGGACTCCGCCTGATCGGGCTGGTGGTCAATCACCACGAGCCGATCCCGCCTTCGCTGGCCACCCGCACCGCCGCGGCTGAGCTGACCGCCCTCACCGGCCTGCCGGTGCTGATGGAACTGCCCTGTCAGCCGTCCAGTTCCGAGGCCCTGCGGCTTGCGCAGGCTGTCCACGCGCTCAGCTAGGACGATGCAATCCGGGCGGCATCGCGGCGTCGGCGGCTGGTGCCGCCGCAACTGGCGTAACGCCACCCTGGCGGTCCGCCGTGTCGTTATGCTTGAGGAGCAGCCCGAGCGCATCGCCCGCGGCTGCGCCGCCGGCATGGCCACCGCCTATCTGCCGATACTCGGCCAAACCTTCGTTGGCATGCTGCTGGCCTGGTGTATCCGCGGCAGCGCCCTGGCAGCGATGCCGTGGAGCTGGATCACCAACCCCTTCACCACCCTGCCGATCTGGTACGGCTGCTACCGGCTTGGCGCGGCCCTGATCCCGGGGCATGTCACCGTCACCTGGCATGGCCTTCGATTGCAGGTCGAGACGTTGGAGGCGATGGGCCTGTGGGACGGAACGCTGCATAGCGCCGGGGTCCTTGGCAGCGTCTTCCTGCCCATGCTGCTCGGCTCCGTCATTGCCGGCGTGGTCACCGGCATTCCCACCTGGTGGTTGATGCGTCGGGTGGTGATGGCGGTGCAGGCCCGGCGGGCGGCGCGTATCGCCCACTGGAAGACCCGGCTGGCGCCCAAGGCCAGCGACGGTACGACCTGAACCGGCGCCGGTCCGGCGCGTTGGCCCCACCGATGCCCTATCGACTTCCCCTGCTGCTGCTACTGCTCGCCTGCCTCCTGCCAGCGGCTGAGGTGTTCAACGCCAACGTCGCCTCGGCCGACGTGGCGCCCGAGTTCCGCGAGAGCTGCCTGTTCCGGGCCGTCATCACCGTGCGCAATCCGCACCAACGGGCGGTCAAAGTCGCCCGCCTCGACACCACCTGCTCGTGTTCGAAGCTGGAGCTGGCCAGCCACTTCCTCCTCCCCGGTGAAACCACCACCCTGGAGGTTGAGGCCGCCAACCTGCAGCGCAGCGGACCGCAGCAGGTTCGCGTCAGCCTGTTCCTCTCCGATCCCGACCTTGAGCCGATTGAGGTGTGGTGCTGGTGGAAGGTGCGGGCTGCGGTGTCCGTCGATGCGGTGCCGCCGGGTGTCCCGGCCCTCGACCGCCCCGCTGATGTCGCCTGGCGCGACGTCTACCGTTTCGTCGCCCACGAGCGGCCGGACGAGCCGCAGCGCCTGCACAAACGCATCCGCCTGGGCTGCCCGCCCGAGGAGGTCCCGCCCGGCGGCCTGCGCGTCGAGGGCCTCGACTACGGCGGGACGTTGTGGGCGTTCGCTCCGAGGACGCTGGACAACGGCGCCATCGTCATCACTGCCACGGCCCGCGACCAGCAGGGGCCGCTGCCCACGGGGAATTCCGCCGAGATCGTGGTCATCCGCACCAACCACCCGGACAAGCCGCGCATCGAATTGCATTTTGACGCTCAGATCGACATGGAGGCCGGTCGCCCGGCCGTCGACCCGTTCCTGCAGTGATCGGCGGTCCGGCATCCCGACGGGTGTCACCCGGTGAGCGGGGATCCAGGGCGATGCCTGCCGGGGCAATGGATGCATTGACGCCCCTGTCGCCCGCCCTCTAATCCGCCGATCCGATGAAGCCTAAAGTCTGCGTACTCCGCGCCGCGGGGACCAACTGCGATGCCGAGACCGCCCACGCCTTCCGGCTGGTCGGGGCCGACGCCGAGACCCTGCATGTCAACCGGCTGCGCGAGTCGCCCAAGCGCCTGCGTGACTTCCAGATCTTCGCCGTGCCCGGCGGCTTCAGCTACGGTGACGATGTCGCCAGCGGGCGCATCCTCGCCAACGAGCTGATGACCAGCCTGCGCGACGAGTTACTCGCCTTCGTTGATCGCGGCGGCTTCGCCATCGGCATCTGCAACGGCTTCCAGGTACTAGTGAAGTCCGGGCTGCTGCCCCGCATCGATGGCCAGGCCGTCCAGCAGGCGACGCTGACCGACAACACCAGCGGCGTCTATCAGGACCGCTGGGTGCGCTGCGCCGGCACCCCCGGTCGCTGCGCCTGGATTCCTGACGGCGCCGAAGTTGAACTGCCGGTGGCCCACGCCGAAGGCCGTTTCGCCGCCGGCGACGCCGTACTCGACAGCCTGGAGGCCGCCGGCCAGTTGTGCCTGCGCTACACCGCCGGCACCTGCCACAACGGCAGCGCTCGCGAGGTCGCTGGCATCTGCGATCCCACCGGCCGCGTCTTCGGCCTCATGCCCCATCCCGAGCGCTTCCTCCGCTGGGAGAACCATCCACGCTGGACGCGCGAACCGCGCCGTCCGGAAGGCGACGGGGTCCGCTTCTTCCGCGCCGCCGTCGCCAAGCTCAACTAACCCGCACCCGCGAGGTCCCATGCGCCGCATCCTGCTCCCGACCGTCCTCACCGCCGCCGCCCTGTGTGCCGGCGAGGTCAGCCAGGGCCTGACGCCCGAACCCTTCCGCGACGGCACCAAAGACATCCCGGTGATGTCAGCCAAGGACCAGTCCTTCCCGTTCAAGCCGCCTGAGGGCCTGGCCCGCACCGAGCTGTACTACGCTGCCCACGATGGCGCCAAGTGGGGCGCCTGGCAGAAGCACGGCCAGGTCTTCCCCAAGGAGACCCCGGTGGTGTGGGCCCCGCCCGAGGGCCGCTGGCAGGTCTATCTGCGTCCGATCATGACCTCCGAGCTGGCGGGTCCGGATCCGGCGAAGAACCCCGAACAGGTCAAGCCGCAGCGGGAGTTCATCATCGACCGTGGCGCCCCGCAGGTCGCGGTGACCTTTCCCGGCGCCAAGGCCAAGCTGCGCGGTGGCGACAAGTACACCATCACCTGGACCGCCGCCGATCCCTACCTGCGCAACGCCCCGATCAGCATCAAGTGGTCGCTCGATGGCAGCGGCACCTTCGCCACCGTCGCCAGTGACCAGCCCAACAGCGGCTCATTCGACTGGACGGTGCCGCGCGACATGACCAGCACTGGCGTGCTGCGCGTCGAGGCCGGCGACAAGGCCGGCAATGTCGGCATGACCGAGAGCACCGGCATCCTGGTCGACTCGATCCGCCCGCGCGGCAAGGTCACTAGCCCGGAGATCAGCGCCAAGGTCGACACCACCTTGGACCTCGATGTCGCCGACACTGGCCCCGCCGGCCTGACCGCCGCCCGTCTGTGGATCAGCCAGGACGACGGCACCAGCTGGGTCGAGGGCCCGGCGATCGAGGCGCCGTTCAAGACCGTCACCTGGAAGGCGCCGCAGGATGGCCGCTTCCGCCTCTACGTCGTCGCCACCGACGGGGCCGGCAACGTCTCGACCGCGCCGCAGGGCAAGGTCGGTGACATCCTCGCGGTCGACACCGCCGCGCCGAGCGTGCTGCTCGCCGCCGCCATCGGCATCTCCGAATCGACCACCGCCGGCCCGGCCAGCCGCCGCGACTTCAAGCCCGGCGACCGCGTCCAGGTCGTGTTCACCGCCAAGGATGCCAACTTGGTGGCCAACTCGGTCAGCGTGCTGTGGCAGACCGATGCCGGCAAGCCGTGGGTCGAACTGGCCAAGGGCCTGCCGGTCGACCAGGCGTTCCGCTTCCAGATCCCGTCCGACGCCCCCGAGACCAAGTCGGCGCGCGTCAAGGTGACGGCGGCCGACGCCGCTGGCAACGTCGGCGAGGTCATTGCCGCCGAGAGCTTCACCATTCAGACCCAGGCTGCCGTCATCATCCTTGGCGAGTGACGCCAGGCCGTTGACCATAGCCGCGGCCGTCTCCGCTTCCGGAGACGTCCGTTGCGTTTAGGATGCTAGCCATCGTGACTCCCGCACTGCTCCTCGATGCCCTGATCAGCCCAGCCGACCTGCGCAAGCTGTCGCGCGACGAGCTGGTGCAGCTCGCTGGCGAGATGCGACTGCGCATGAAGGAGGTGGTGTCAGAGCACGGCGGTCACCTCGCCAGCAACCTCGGCACGGTCGAGCTGACCATCGCCCTGCACCGCGTCTTCGACTTCACCAGCGACCGGCTGCTGTGGGACGTCGGGCACCAGGCCTATCCGCACAAACTGCTCACCGGCCGCGCCGGACGCTTCCACACCAACCGTCAGAAGGGCGGCATCAGCGGTTTCCCCGACCCGAAGGAGAGCCCGTTTGATCTGGCCAAGGTCGGCCACAGTAGCACGGCCATCTCCACCGGCGTCGGCGTGGCCGAGGGCTACCGCCGTTCCGAGCACCGCCGCGCCACCGTCGTGGTCATCGGTGACGGGGCTCTGACCGGCGGCATGGCCTACGAGGGCCTGATCAACGCCGGCCAGCTCAAGAGCGACCTCATCGTCGTGCTCAACGACAACGGCCAGTTCATCGACGCCCCCACTGGTGCCCTGCACCACCACCTCGACCGGATCCGTACCGGCTCGATGTACCAGCACCTGCGTCAACGTTTCCTCGACACGCTGAAGCGCCTGCCCGCCGGGCCGCAGATCGAACGCATCGCCGAGCAGCTGGAACTGGCGGCGCACAAGGCGATTACCCCTGGCTACATCTTCGAGGACCTCGGCTTCCGCTATTTCGGTCCGGTCGACGGCCACGATCTGGCGCTGACCGAGGAATCCCTGCACAACGTCGCCAGGTTGCGCGGGCCGATCCTGCTGCACATCCTGACCAAGAAGGGCGGCGGCTGGGAACCGTCCGCTGCCGACCCGCTGAAGTTTCATGGCCCCAAGGGCTTTGACGTCGCCAGCGGGGTGTTCAAGGCCAAGCCGGCGCAGTGCACCTACTCGACGGTGTTCGCTGAGACGCTCACCGAGTTGGCGGTGGAGGACGCGGGCGTCGTGGCGATCACTGCTGCCATGCCCAGTGGCACCGCCCTGCGCCAGTTCGCCCAGCGCTTCCCCGAGCGCATGTACGACGTCGGCATCTGCGAGCAGCACAGCTTCGCCTTCGCCCAGGGTTTGGCCATCGCCGGGGCCAAACCGTTTCTCGCCCACTACAGCACCTTCGCCCAGCGCGGCTACGACCAGCTCTTCCAGGAGATCTGCCTCAGCCGTGACCTCGGCGTGATCATCACCCTCGACCGCGCTGGCCTGGTCGGCGAGGACGGCGAGACCCATCACGGCATCTACGACATCGCCTGGGCCCGCTGCCTGCCCGGTCTGGTCCTGCTGGCGCCGCGCGACGGCGCCCAGCTGGCGGCGATGATGCGCTGGTGCCACGCCCACAGACAACAGCCCGGCCGTCCGGCCGGCTACTGCATCCGCTATCCCAAGGACGAGGTGCCCGAGATCGACTGGGGCGTCGAGCCGGCGCCGATCGCGCTGGGCAAGGCCGAGGTCCTGCAGCAGGGGTCCAGTCCGCTGATGGTCTGGGCCTACGGCGCGACGGTGAGGACCTGCCACGAGGCCATCGGCCTGCTCGGCGAGACCGGTCGTGCCATCACCCTGGTCGATGCGCGCTTTGCCAAGCCTCTCGACGGCGACCTGCTGACCGAGTTGGCCCAGGACCACGCTGAGGTCCTGGTAGTTGAGGACCACGCCCTGCCCGGCGGCCTCGGTTCGGTGGTCGCCGAGACCGTCGCCGATCGCGGCCTGCGCCTGCGCGTGCACCGCGCCGGCGTCCGCGACGAACTGGTGCCGCACGCTACCCGCGAACAGCAGCTGGCCGACCACGGACTGGACGTCTCCGGTGTGGCCAGGCGCATTCGCACCATCCTCGGCCTCGGCACCTCGGTGATCGCCTTCCCGCGCACTGCCTGAACTAGTAGAAATCGCAGTTCGTCGTTCGTCGTTGCCGCCACGCAGGTTGCGCTCAGGGACACCCAACACCATCCAGGTGACACTGAGGTAGTCCGATGTCTCGTCGTCTGTCTATGCGGAACGACGAACGACGAACTCTACGGCGTTGAAACGCACGCACCCTGCGGGGATGCCGCAGGGTGCGTGTCCGATCCGGGGATCGTCGACTTACTGCGCGGTGGCGCCCAGGCCGTGGATCTTCTGGTAACGGGCCAGCAACTTGGCTGCGTACTTCGGGTTATCGCTGGCGTCCGAGCCAACGAGCGGCCTGACGAAGATGGTCTCGTGGTTGGCACCCTTGCCGATGTAGGTAATGCGGACCTCGGGGACCTCACGCTTCGCGAGGTACTCTTCGTAGAAGGCGATCTTGCCGAACAGAAGGATCTTGGGCTTCATGCCCTCCTGCTGCAGCGGGATCTCGGCGAAGAAGGGGGTTCCGAAACCGCCCTCGGTGTAGGTGCCGGGGATGTCGGAGGTGCGGGCTCCGCATCCGGCGCCGATCGCGATGACGGCAGCGGCGGACAGGGTAAGGGCGATGCGACGGATCATGGGTTGGGGTGCTCCTGAGGTCAGGCACCCTCTGGCCGTCGATGAATCGTCGGTGAGTCGGCGGTTAACGTCAGGTTAAGACAACCGTGCAGCCAGCACCTGGGCGGCGGTCACCAGATCGGCCGGTGTGTTGACGCCAAGGACGCTGCCCGGGTCGTCGGTGACCACCAGCTCGACGCCGACACCTTCGCTGGCGAGCATGGCGACGACATCGGTGAGGTAGTATTCGCCCTGGGCATTCTGCGGTTGCAGCTGGCGCAGGCGGGCGAAGAGGTCATTCCGACGGAAGCAGTACAGGCCGCTGTTGATCAAGTCGATGGCCCGCTGGGCGGGGGTGGCGTCCTTGAACTCGACGATGGCGGCGAGGCGGCCCTCTGCCGTCATGATCATGCGACCGTAGGTGCCCGGATCGGCGAGCCGGGCCGCGACAGCCGTACAGGCGGCGCCGGTGCGGCGGTGGTGATCGACCAGCTGGCGCAGCAGACTGGCATCGACCAAGGGGGCGTCGCCGCACAGCACCATCACCTCGTCGCCGCTGACCGCGGATTCGGCGCAGAGCACGGCGTGCCCGGTGCCGAGCTGTCGGTCCTGCACGGCGCACTGGGCGCCGAGGGGCTCGACCACCGCCTGCACCGCCTCACGCTGCCAGCCGACCACGCAGACGGCATCGCTGATACCGGCCGCGCGACAGGCTTCCAACACATGCACGACCAGGGGTTTACCGGCCAGGGGATGGAGGACCTTGGCGAGGTCGGAACCCATGCGGGTGCCCTTGCCGGCGGCGAGGATGACGGCGGTGGTGGTCGGCATGGGCGGGATGCTGGCGTGCAGACCGGCTGGGCCAAGCGCGGACAGATCGCCGGTTGGCATGCTGGCCCAACGTGTTAGCATGAACCCAGTGGTATCCTTCCTGTTCATCCTTGGATGCATCTGCATGGGCCCGCCGCCAGCGACGGGAACCCTGTGGTGGCAGCGGTCCCAGCCGCAAACGCCTGCCCTGGCGCCGCTTGTGCCGGCGCTCTACCGCGATCAGCAGCCCCCGCGCCAGGACTACACCCGGCCGCAGCGCTAGTCGCTAGTCGAGTACGGTCGTCAGGAATCCCTTGAGGTAACGCGTCTCCGGCGCCGCCGGCAGCCATGGATGGTCTGCTGGCTGATCGAAGGCCGCGTCATGTCGTAGCGTGCGGCGCAGTTCTGCTGCCGCCGATACTGCCGTAGCGAGGAACTCCTCAGCTCCGACGTGCGATGAGCACGACCACGAGGCCAAGCGGCCGCCGGGTGGCAGCAGGCGCAGCGCCTGGAGATGCAGATCGCGGTAGCCGCGCAGGGCCCCGGGCACGGCGGCGCGGGTGCGGGCGAAGGCCGGCGGGTCGAGGACGATGAGGTCGTAGCGCGCCCCGGTCGCGACCTGGCTGCGCAGCCAGGCGAAGGCGTCGCCGGTCGCCGTGGTCAGGCGCAGACCCAGTCGGGTCGCTGCGGCAACTGCATCGGCGAGGCCGTCCGCAGCCTGGTCGACTGCCACTGCCTCGGCGGCACCGGCCAGCAGCAGATGCAGGGCGAAGCCGCCACGATGCGCAAAGACGTCGGCGATGCGACCGCCGGGTGGGGTCCAGGCGGCCAGCGCCGCATGCGCGGCGATCTGATCGAGGTAGGCGCCGGTCTTGTGCGGGTCGAGCAGGTCGACATCCAGTTCCACCGCGCCCAGCACCACGCGGACCTGCGTGTCCGCTGGTCCCGCGACCACGCCGCAGCGCGCTGGCAGTCCCTCCAGTTCACGACCGCGGCCATCGCTGCGTTCGACGATCTGGGTGGGGTGGCAGAGTTCCTGCAGCAGGGCGAGAATGACCGGCAGACGGCGCTCGATGCCGGCGGTCAGCGCCTGGACCACCAGGCGGTCGGCGAAGCGCTCGACCACCAGGCCGGGCAGCAGGTCGCCCTCGCTGGAGACCAGGCGTAGGGCCTGGCGCCCTGGCAGCCGGGCGGCGCGATGCGCCAGCGCCGCCTCCAGCCGCCGACGCAGGAAGGCATCGTCCAGTTCCTCCGCCTGCCGCGTGCATAGGCGCACCGCGATCTGACTGTGCGCCGAATAGAAACCGCGTCCGACCAGGCGCCCGCGCTGGTCCTGCACCTCGGCCCCATCGCCGTCGGCGAGCGCGGCCAGGGCTGCCGGCTCCAACTCACTGCGGAACACCCAGGGATGTCCGTCGAGGCAGCGGTGGGTCTGGCGGGGGACGAGGCGTAGGGGAGGCACGGGTGGGTGGAGCCTAGCCCACGCCGGGCGCGGGCCTAGGCTGGGGGCGTGGACGCCCTCGCTGACCTCCGTCGCCGCATCGACATCCTCAACCGCGTCGGCCTGGCCCTGTCGGGCGAGTCGAACCAGCGTCAGCTGATCGAGCAGATCCTCCAGGGTGCGATGGAGATCACCCGCGCGGACGGCGGCACTGTCTACGAGGTGGTCGAGGACCGCCTGCGCTTCGAGATCATCCACAACCAGTCGATGGACATCCACGCCGGGGTCAGCGGGGTGCGCCCGGTGCCGTTGCCGGATGTGCCGCTGCATCTCGACGGCGGCATGGAGAACCATGCCTCGGTCGTGGCGCACTGCGTGCTCACCGGCTCAACGGTCAATCTCCCCGATGCCTACGACGCGCCGGGCTTCGACTTCACCGGCACCAAGGCCTTCGACACCAAGACCGGCTATCGCACCACCTCGGTGCTGGTCGTGCCGATGCGCGACCATGAGGGTGTGATCACCGGCGCGCTGCAGCTGATCAACGCCCGCGATGCCGCCGGTTCCAGCGTCGCCTTTCCTGGAGATGACCAGGTGCTGGTCGAGAGCCTCGCCTCGCAAGCTGCCACGGCGCGTACCAAGCACCGGCTGATCGAGGAGCAGAAGCTGCTGTTCGAGTCATTCATCCAGCTCATCGCCACGGCGATCGACGAGAAGAGTCCGTACACCGGCGGCCACTGCCGCCGCGTGCCCGAGTTGACCATGTTGCTGGCCGAGGCTGCGGACGGCCGCGTCGACGGCTTCGTCATGGCCGAGAAGGACCGCTACGAGCTGCGCATCGCCGCGTGGCTGCACGACTGCGGCAAGATCACCACCCCGGAATGGGTGATGGACAAGGCGACCAAGCTCAGCTCGATCAACGATCGCATCGAGCTGATCGCCACCCGCTTCGCCGCCGCTGCCGCCCAGGATCCGCTGGCCGCCTCCGCCCTGGCCAACGACCTCGCGTTCCTGCGTCGCTGCAACACCGGCGGCGAGTCGATGCGCGCCGAGGACCAGGCGCGGGTGCGGCAGATCGCCACGCGCACCTGGACGTCGCTCGACGGCACGATGCAGCCGCTGCTGACCGCCGACGAGGTGGACAACCTGTGTATCAGTCGGGGCACACTGTTGCCGCGCGAGCGCGAAGTCATCAACCACCACATCGTCGCGACCATCCGCATGCTGGAGTCGCTGCCCTTCCCGCGCCACCTCACGCGCGTGCCCGAGTTCGCCGGCGGCCACCACGAGCGCATGGACGGTAAGGGCTATCCCAAGCACCTGACCCGCGAGCAGATGAGCGTGCAGGCGCGGATCATGGGCATCGCCGACATCTTCGAGGCCCTGACCGCGGGTGACCGGCCCTACAAAAAGGCAATGCCGCTGTCGCAGGCCCTGGCCATCCTTGGGCGCATGAAGCTCGATGGCCACGTCGATCCGGACCTCTTCGACACCTTCGTCCGCCAGCGCGTCTACCTCGTCTATGCCAAGCGCTTCCTCCGCCCCGAGCAGATCGATACCGTCGACGAGGCCGCCATTCCTGGCTACATCCCATGACCCCGACCCTGCTCATCGCTCCGGAGCTGGTCGACGACCCCGGGCTGCCGGAGCTGCGCGAGCGCCTGCGCCTGCGCGGCGCCGCTTGCGCTGTGGTCGAGACCCTGGCGCCGCGTGCCCTGCTGCGTGGTGCCGGCGCCGCGGCGGCCCTCAGCTGGCTGGCTACCCGTGAGCCGTCGGCAGTGATGGCGGCCGCCACCGCCGGCCTGGCCGGGGTGGTGCTGATCGGCGGTGACGGCGTGGATTGCGAGGCCGGTGTGCTGGTACGGCATAGCCCGGACCTGCTATCCGCGACCATCGCCATGGTTCCGCGCGACGGCGGCTGCTGGCACCAGCCCGGCTGACAAGCCGTTTCCTGGTACTGGACCGCGAATCCGCGCCCTCCATCCTATCGCCGTGGACACCAGCACCGTCATCCTGATCGCCGCCGCTGCTTTCCTCGCCGGCGGACTGTTCGTCCTGCTGATCATGCTGTCGCGGGCCTGGACCACCTGGCTGCGCGCCAAGGCTGCCGGAGTGCCGGTCGACGCCGGTACGGTCGTGCTCATGGTCTTGGCGCGGCGCCACAGCGAGGCGCCGCATGATGCGTGGTTGACTGCGCGCGAGGCCGGGCTGTCGCACGATCTGGCCTTCTTCTCGGCGCATCAGCGGGCGGGTGGTGACGCACGCAGTCTCGCCCTCGCCCTGGTCGCGGCGCACCGCGGCGGCGTGCGGCTGGATGTGTCCAAGCTGGCGGCCAGCGCCCTGGCCGGCACTGATCCGGTCGAAGTAGTGCGCAAGCACCTCGAACCCGAGGTCAGCTACAACGACCCGCGTACCTTCGGCATCGCCGTCGGCACCGCCGGCGTGCTCATTGACGCGGCCCATCCCCTGGCCACGGCCAGGCTGGGCACAGCGCCGGATTTCCCGGTGTTCGCCCACCAGGGCATCATTCCGGCTGGTACACCGGTGGTGGTGCATCAAGTGCACGGCAACCACGTCGCCGTGATGAAGATGACCTGAATCGCAGGACCACGGGCTGAAGCCCGCGGTCCTGGGCCATCGGTGGCGACAGGATCTCCCGTTGCGGCTCGACCATGCCGCGGGCAGTCGGATGCAGGCGCTCCAGCAGGGCCTGGCTCGGCCGGTAAGGATGCCGGGAACGGCCCCAGCTGACGCCGTAGCGGTAGACCGAGATGTGCTGCTGCTGCTGCTGCTGAGCTGCAGTGCGAAGCGTCTGGTCACGCTTGATGCTGTCGGTACACTTTTGGCGATCGACCGCTCTGCCGGTGGAACCAGGTGCTGAAGGCGGAAGCCGAGGAGAAACCCAGCTTGCGCGCGACCAGCTTGATCGGGCTGTCGCCGGAATTGAGGGCAGCGCAGGCCGAGCGCAGCTGCTGACGGCGTCGGTGTTCGGCCACGCCGCTGCCGATCTGGGCACGAAACAATTGCTCCAGACGACGACGTGACATGTCGGTCAGGAGTGCTAGGCCCGCGGGATCGTGGTCGGCAGCCCATGGGTCGCGCTGTATCGCCTCGAGAGCTACGGCAATACGCTGGTCGACGTCAAGGTCGTCGTGTTCACAGTAGCCGCGCTCGATGAGCGTGGCCGAGACCATGGCTAACCACGCGTGGAAGTCGGCATAGATGCGCAACCAGGTCGCATGTGAGCAGCGCATCTCGTGGATGTGGGTATGCATGCTGATCTGGTCGCCAGCCTCGGCCTGAATGCGACGGATGAGCCGGGTCGTCGCCCGGCCCAGGGCCTCGCAGTGGCGCAGGATGATGATGCCGCTGCTGTCGAACCAGCCACCGCTTGGTGGTCCGGCAATGAATCCGACCGAGATCAGGCGCGTGCCGGCCTGGAACCGCTGATGCCGTCGGCCGCGCGGCAGGAAGACCCAGTCGCCCGGACGCAGCGCCGTAAGCCCAGTGGAGCCGACCTCAGCGCCGGGTGATTGAACCAGCCAGACAACCTGGTGCTCGACACGGCCATCAGAGTCATAGCCCGGTCCGACCTCCTTCTCGTGCGCCCATCGCAGCAGCGGGGCGGGCTGTCGGAAGGCGGCATGGCTCATGATACGCATTACGCAAAATGGTAATATGTGTTCCGGATCGTCACGGGCTTTCTCATGACCGCCACCAAGGAGTGTCAGGATGTGAAGCCAGGGGGAGTGGTCATGAACGAGGATGTCACCGACCGCGCAGCTGAAGATGGCGAGGTCGTCGACCTTGATGCGGAGGAGTCCGTTACGCAGGATGACGGTGATGGCGGCAACCGGCGCTACGCTTGGCAGATCAGTTGGCTCGTCTCTGGTGCCTTGCACGCCACGGCACTCCTGCTTGCCGGGACGATCTACTTCCTGACCACCGAACCCGAGCAGGAGATCCCGCCGGTGCGCGTCACCAGCGTTCCGCCTCCGCCAATGAAGAAGGAGGAGAAGCCGAAGCTCGAGCGTGAACTGCTCGACCC